>CAYNIT010000044.1:12859-23135 GCA_964397205.1 uncultured Phaeodactylibacter sp.
GCGATAATCTCCCTGATTGACGAATAGGTAGTTCGGGATGCGGTTGGAGGGAATGCCGTCAATCAGCTTTTTGAAATCTACTCCGTCCTTCGTTACGATGGACCGGACCACTTCTTCATTGGAGAAAAACTGAATATAATCCTGATCGGTGAGATCCTGATAAATACCATTAGCTACGAATACATCTTTCCGGCCATCGTTGTTGTAGTCAGCGATGAGCGCTCCCCAGCTCCAATCCGTCGCATATACTCCCGACAGGCGGCCGATTTCGCTGAAGGTGCCATTGGCGTTGTTAAGGTGGAGCATGTTGCGGGTAAACTGATGGTAATAGCCGTTGCGGAGCTTATATTGGTAGCGGTCCCAGTCCTCAAAGGTCGTTTTGGTTTTCAAGCGGGCATCGTCCTTCGGCAGCATTTCGGTGACAAAGATATCCGGCTGCCCGTCGTTGTTGAAGTCAGCCATATCGGCCCCCATTGAGGCACCGCTGATGCTCCGCATCTGCTGCTCCAGCACTTCCCGGAAGGTGCCGTCCTGATTGTTCAGATACAGGTAGTCCCGCTCGAAGAAATCATTGGAGACGTAAATGTCTGGCCAGTAGTCTTGGTTGAGGTCCCCCACCGTGACTCCTAAGCCAAAGCCGATGATACTGCCGTAAATTCCTGCCGCTTCGCTGATATCGGTAAAATTGCCGCCATCGTTGCGGTAGAGCTTGTCTCCACCGACGGAGTCGCGCTGAGGGCGCTCGTTCTTGCGCAAGTTGAAGCTGCCTATGGCTTGGTAGGAGTTGTTGAGCAGGTAGCAATCCAGGTCACCGTCCCGGTCAAAGTCAAAAAAGGCAGCATGCGTACTGTAGCCGCGGTCTGCCAGGCCGAAAGCTTTGGCCCGTTCGGTGAAAGTACCATCCTGGTTATTGATGAAAAGCTCATTCTGCTTATTGTCCCCTTCAATATCACCGCTGTTGCACACATAGATGTCGAGCCATCCGTCACCATTGACATCCACCATGCTCACGCCAGTAGACCAGGCACGCTGCCCGGCAACTCCAGCTTGTTCGGTTACATCTTCAAACTTCCAATCACCTTGATTGAGATAAAGGCGGTTCGGCACCTGATTGCCGGTAAAGTATATGTCTGTCCGCCCATCGCGGTTGACATCCCCCAGCGCTACTCCGCCTCCATTGTAAAAATTTCGATAGGAAAAAATATTGAAAGCTTCGTCATAAACCAGCTGGTTCTCAAAATCCACTCCCGTTTGGCTGCTTTCCAATTGCTGGAAGAGTGTTGCTTCTCCCTCCCCGCCCTCCGGGCTTTTTTGACAACCGGCTGCCCAGAGGCACCCCATTAGCAGGGCAATAGTCTTACATCTCATAAATCGGTTCCTTTTATAGCAATCAGAAAATCATTTGGATTCTACCGCTTGAGACTCAGGCAGCTGGCTGGCCTCTACGCTCATATCGGTATATAAAACCCGAACGTCCTGTTCCCCGTCAGGGTGTACCAAAATACGGCGGTTGCCGTCTACTTTCACGTAAGCAGAACGCTTGCCAGGGCTGTCTACTTTCAAAAACTCTCGCCCGCCGTGCCAGGCTCGCAGCAGCTCCAGCACCTCCACCAGCAAGCTATCGGAACTGAGGTCTTTATTCCAGGGTGCCCAGCCCTCGTAGGAAAAAATAACGGGCATTTCGTGGATGGTGGTATCCACAAAGTTGGGGTAAAAGTTCATATCGGCGGGGCTATCTAATTCATCTTCCAGCTTATACAGTACGGAGCTGTTGTTGGCCCCCTGCCGAATGACGGAATCGCGGTTCAAACGCCAGCAATGGACGAAAAAGTCCTTTCGGCTCATCCCGAAGTGAAGCCCCAAGAATAAACTGTCGTGGCGTGCTCCACGGGCCAACTCTTCTTCCAGCATTCGTTCGTACTCTGACTGGCATCCCGAAATCAGCAGGCTGCTTGCAAGCAGTAGCCTCAAAACATTCCTTAGCATAGACCGTATAATTTCGCTCATTTGAGTTTAAAAAATGCAGGGGTATCGTCGTTGCGCCCCACTCCTATGACCATGCCTCCGTCGGTAGGAAGCAGGGTGAAGCTACGCACTTCCCTCCTTATAAAAAAACCAGACTCCCGAGCGGGCACCCCCCGAAAGCTGCCCGCTCCGTCCCCCCGCAGCATCAAGCCATAGCTAGCAGCGTATATCCCGATTTCCGGTTTGGCGTGGTGAAAGTTGCCGCCCAGGAGTATATCCAGGTTGCCATCTTGGTCGTAATCTTCCAGGAGCGTGGCGTAGCAGGGAGCAAACTGTGCTTCAACGGGTAAGTCTTGCAATTGGAAGCTGCCTCCTGAGACATTCATAGCCACCGCACTCCCGGTGCGGTATACCTGCAGGTGGACACTGCCCTTAAGCTGTTCTGGGGAGAAAATGTCTTCAATGGTTTGGTTTTTATAACTCTTGTACTTGAGGTATTGCTTCTTAAGGCCGGGCAGCTGTTCAATCAGGTCGTGCCGCAGGGCTAAAGGGTACGACTCCTCCTTGTTGTACACACACAAAATCTGCTCTGCGCTGCCGTTGCCGTCAAAATCGTTGACATACATATTCAAGGGTTTATCAGCAGAGGCCCGGAGACGAGTGTTCCATCCATGGTTGCCAAGCACAAGGTCTGTATACCCGTCGGCATTTAGGTCAGCTGCTTCAACGGATTGCCATAAGCCGTTAGACAACTGCATGCCCCACTCCTCGGTCTGTTCTACTAAGCGGCCTTCTAGGTTGAGGAAAACTTTCAGGGGCATCCACTCACCGACTACAACCAGGTCAGAAGCTCCGTCTTGATTCAGGTCAGCCCAAACGGCATCGGTAACCAAGCCGCAAGCCTTAAACCCTGGAGCTCGCTCAGAGCTGGCATCTTCGAAGGTACCCTTCCCATCGTTGATCAGCAGGTAGGCATCAGCGGGGACACCGTACAAAAACGGGCGCATGCGCAGCCCGACAAACAGATCAAGGTCGCCATCCGCATCTACGTCCGCTGCTTCAACGGTACCTGTACTTGCAGGCTGGCCGCTGGGCAGCAGCTGCGGCGATTTGGCAAAAGCCCCGCCACCTTGGTTCAAGTAAAGCCGGTCCATCAGGGCAAAGGAGCTGTTGGAGAATTCACTGCCGCCACTGGCTACGTACAAATCTTGATCGCCATCCCCATCGGCATCAAAAAACAAGGCATCGGTGTCTTCAGCATCGGCATCAGCCAGCCAAGGCCCTTCAGCTTGCAACCTAAAGCGCCCATCAGCTTGTTGCAGCACTAGTTGCCCTGCTTGCCCCTTAGCTCCGCCCAGATAAAAATCCTGCAGGCCGTCGCCATTAGCATCTCCCGCCGTCATTGGCGGGCCTTCCCGGGACCTCATGTGGTAAAGCAGGCGGTCGCGGTCAAAGTCTATAAAGGCGTTTTCCCGATGGCGTACCCCTTTATCGGGCAGAAGCTCCACGGGCTCAAAGATAGGGGGCATTGGCTGGCTTTCGCGCGCCATCGACTCCTTTGCCGGCACTAGTGCCTCGGATTGCCGGAGGCGCAAGCGCTGATCAACAGCTACTTGCTTTAGCTCCGTCCGGCGGCCATCCGGCCAGTAAACCACGAGCTCCTCTACTTCCTCCACCAAGCCCAAACCAAAGTGTAGGCTTTGGCCTACACTGGACTGGAACCCCCGCATGGGGGCCACTTCCTGAAACCACTCCTTCCCGCCGGCGCGCAAGCTCACTTGTGCGCCAACACCTTTGGTATTAGGCGGCAACCCTTGCAATTCTACCTGCAGGTAATGGTTCCCGAGTAGTTCGGAAGCCCGGTTTCGGTATACAAATGCCTCATCGTTGACGTTATTGACCACCAAGTCTAAATCGCCATCCCCGTCTAAGTCGCCATAGGCGGAGCCATTGGAAAAACTAGGCGTGCCCAACCCCCAGTCTTCCGCTACATTTTCAAACTTCCAGCCCCCTTGGTTGCGGAACAGGTAATTGGAAATGGCTTCGGAGGGCATTTTATCGAGGAGGGCATTGATGGCCTCGTCGCCTTTTTCGGCGATCAGCGCCCTTACTTCATTTGGGTCCGAGTAAAAATTCAGATAGTCTTGGTCGGTAAGATCTTTGAAGATCCCGTTAGCGACGAAAATATCGCGCAGGCCATCGTTGTCAAAGTCAGCAATCAGAGCCCCCCAGCTCCAATCAGTAGCGTGTATACCAGCCAGCCGGCCGATCTCGCTGAAGGTGCTGTCCTGATTGTTAAGTTGCAGCACATTGCGGGTAAACTGACGGTGATAACCGTTGCGCACACCAAGTTGGTAGCGGTCCCAGTCGTCAAAAGCGGTCTTGGTCTTCATCCGGGCATCCGTCTCAGGCAACATTTCGGTGACGAATACCTCCGGATAACCATCGTTGTTGAGGTCTGCTATATCTGCTCCCATCGAGCCTTTGCTGATCTCGGGCATCTGAGACACCAACGACTCTGTAAAGGTGCCATCCTGATTGTTCAGGTAGAGGTAATCTCTTTCAAAGAAATCGTTGGAGACAAAAATGTCGGGCCAACCGTCGCGGTTAAGGTCTCCAATAGCTACGCCCAACCCAAACCCAATGGCACTGCCATAGATTCCAGCCTCTTCGCTGACATCCACAAACCGTTGCCCTTCATTTCGGTAAAGTTTATTGCCTCCGCTGGTATCCCGCACTTCACGCTGCCCCGGCCGGTAATCGTAACCACCAACCGAACGCATAGAGTTGTTGAGCAGGTAGCAATCCAGGTCACCGTCGCGGTCATAATCAAAAAATGCAGCATGAACAGATAAGCCTAAGTCTGCGATGCCCCAGGCCTTAGCCTGCTCGGTAAATGTACCATCTTTATTATTGATGAAGAGTTCGTTATGGCGGTTATCGCCGGAGACCGCCCCTGATTTACAGACGTAAATATCCAGCCAGCCATCACCGTTTACATCCGCCATACTCACCCCGGTAGACCATACGTCGGTGCATGCTACCCCAGCTGCTTGTGTGATGTCCTTGAATTTGAAATCCCCTTGGTTGAGGTAGAGTTTGTTGTTTTCGAGATTGCCGCAGAAGTACAAATCAGGCAGACCATCGTTATTGACATCCCCAATACCTACTCCTGCTCCATTGTAGAAGTTCCTGAAAGTGTAGGCATTGTATGCCTTGGTAGGCTTCAGGTCATTGCGAAAGCTTATACCGGTCCGCTCGGCTGTTTGCCGCTCGAATAAAGCCCGGGAGGCCTGTTCCTGCCTACTGCAGGCCAAGAGGCTCAGCAAAGCACCAAGAGCAACCACATAAATGAACCTACTCATGTCGCTGAGTTAAAAAACAAGAAAGCAGGTAGAAACTGAGGATGTTAGTACCTGCTTTCTCCTATCAATATTACCTGCGCTCAGTAGGCATTTTAATAGCCTGGGTTTTGCATCAGGTTCTCGTTATTATCCAACTGAGCTTGAGGAATCGGGAAGATATTTACATGATCGCTTGGGTCTTCTGGCTTTTCCCATAGCGCGTCATTGTAAGTCCTAAAGCGGATCATATCGGTACGGCGGTGGCCTTCGGCAAAAAGTTCGTGGCCGCGTTCCATCAACAGCGCCTCTGCCGTAATGGTATCAATGTCATCCAGCCCGGCTCGCTCCCGCACCATATTGATGAGCATCAGCGCCTGTTGGTTGGTATTATCGCCGGTTTCTCTCCACAGGGCTTCGGCATGCATCAGCATAGCGTCGGCGTAGCGGAATATCGGGAAATCGTTGCTCAGGTTTTGGGTAATGCCCAAGGTAAACTCAAACTTTCCAATACGCGCCCCGGCCTGCCGCAGGCAGTTCGGCCCAAGCTCGTTGAGCTCCGGCGTGAAGGTAAGAGGTGGCCCATCGGGGTCTTCATCCTCGGCGCTGTCGTCCTCCAGGAGGTTGCCATCAGCATCAAACTGCGGCCCCACTAGGAAACTGCCCAAGCGGGCATCATCCTCTTCGTAGGAGTTATAGAACTCTTCAAGGGTGCAGAAGCCATTCCAAGGCTGATCCTGCATGTTGTAGGTGGCCTGATTGGCATAGTGCAAGGTCATCTGGCCCAAGTTGAAACCAGGGGCAAATACTTCATCGTAGGGTATGGCGAGGATAAACTCCGTAGAGCTTTCATTGGCCTCCTGAAAGTTGGCGAAGTAATCAACGGTGAGGTTGTACAGGCCGGATTCGACGATTTCCTCGGTTACAGAAGCTGCCTTTTCCCATTCCGCTTTGCCAGTGTACACTTCTGCATTAAGGTACAGCTTGCCAAGCAGCATTTTCGCCGCCCAGAAATTCATGCGGCCGTAGGTGCTAGCATCTACTGCTTTGCTGAGGTTGTCAACATTAGCCTCCAAATCGTTTACGAGGAAATTGTACACTTCTTCGCGGCTGCTGTTGGGCGGTGCAAAGTCAGCGGGTACATCAAAGTCGGTAATGATCGGCACATTGCCGTAGAGGTCAAGTGCCCACCAGTAAAACAGGCCCCGTAGGCAGATAAGCTCAGAAACCAATTGCTCCCGGTTGTCTACCTCGATGTCGATGTTCTCGAACTGAAAAAGCAGGCGGTTACATGTGTTAATACCTTGGAAAAGAAAGTTCCAAGTTGCCCCCACTTCGTCATCCTCGGAATTGTAGGTGTGCAAGTGCAAACGGCGCCATTTGCCACCATCGTTCCAGTCATTTCCACGGGTTGGCACCACCATCTCATCGGAGGTAACCTCCTGCAGAGGGTAGACGTTTACATTGCCTGCTAGGCCGTAAAGGTTGGTATACGCCACCCCTAACGCAGCGATTAATTCATCCTCAGAAGTCAGAAACTCTTCACCATCTATGCTGCTGAAAAGCTCTTCGTCCAAATCGGTGCAAGATTGACTGAAACCTGCTACCAGCAGCACGGCAGTGATTAGCCTTAAGGGAATATATTTTTTCATAACTGTATTTTAATTTAAGTAACTCAAAATAACAGGGAATTGCTGAAAAGCTAAGAATTCCAAACAACATTTTGCTCGTAGCAAACCACAAAGTTGTTGTCCATACGCCATTTAGAAACCCAGATTAACGCCCAGCGTAATGGTACGCGCCAGGAAGTAAGTATTCCGGCGGTCAATACCTGGTGCTAGGGGTTGTGGTAAATTGTTGATCCGGAAGGAGTTGCTGTCGATATTCCCCGGGTCTACAAAACGTACCTCCGGATCAACACCCAGATAATTGGTGATAGTGAAGAGGTTCTGCCCCGTCACATATACCCGGATGTTATCAAAGGAGCTGCCCTCTCCCATAGGGAAAGTGTACCCTACGGTAGCGTTGTCCAAACGGATGAAATCAGCGCTCTCCACATGATTGCTGGAGAAAGTAGCTGATTCAGTAGCTTCCGCCACATCGCGCGTGGAAGACAAGACATTATAAGAGGTCAAGGCATCCGGTGCTTCGTAGAAGGCCCGGAAGGTGTTAACCAGATCGTGGCCAAATACACCGCGCAGGAAGAAGTTGAGGTCAAAATTGCCAAAGGTAAAGGTGTTGTTGAAGCCCACCTGGAAGTCCGGCAAGCCATTGCCGATAACGGTGCGGTCCTCATTGGTGATTTCACCGTCGCCGTTCAGGTCAGCAAAGTCCCAGGTGCCATCCTCGTTGATCCCTTGGTACTGCAATCCCCAGATTTGCCCTAGGGGGCCGCCCTCTTCTACCCGTACGAGCGGGGTTCCGTTTTGTCCGGGTGCGCCCAAGTTGGCAATGTCGCGCGTTCCGCCAAAGTCGAAATCGTCGGTCGACAGGGAGACCAGTTCTGGCTCCAGCCAGTACGTAAGGGCTAAGCCGGTGTTCCAGTTGAAGCGGCCAGACTGAACGGCAGCAAAATCAAGCGAGAGTTCGAATCCAGCGTTGTTCAGCTCTCCTACGTTCACGATGGAAGTAGAAAAGAGGTTTGGCGGAACCGGCACGTTGAACTCGAATATCATGTCTTCCGTAGTGGTATTGTAGTAATCCAAGGAGCCTGTCAAGCGGTAGTCCAAGAAGGCAAAATCCAAGCCGACGCTGATATCCGTTTTGGTTTCCCACTTGAGGTTCGGATTGGGGTTGGAAATAGGGCCGAAAGCCGGTACGTAATTGCCGTTGTACAGGAAGTACACCGGTGTGCCACCGCGCCGTGGATCATTAGCAAAAGCACCACTGGCATCCCCCTGCAATTGCGGCCCAAAACGAAGGCGGGACAGGTAGCTGTCAATTACGTTGTTACCGGTGATGCCAAAGCCGGCGCGCAGTTTTAGGTTATCCACTCCATTTATAGCGAAAAGGTTGCTTAGGGTAACACCGGCGCTAGCCCCTGGGAAAAGCCCCCATTTTTCATTTTCACCGAAGCGAGAGGAGCCTTCGCGCCGCAAGCTGGCGCTGAGGAAGTACGTGTCATCATAGTTAAAGTTCACCCGGCCAAAGAAGGCGATCAGCTTGTTGGTTTCCCGGAAGCTGTACTGACGGGACAAGCCGTTGGGGAATTCGGCACCGCTAAGGACGTTGTTGACGCCGAATCCATCAGTGAGAAAACCTCCCCCCTGTATTTCGTATTCGTTGTTTTCGAAGGCTTGGTAAGAATAGCCAGCCAGTGCCTTGAAATTCAGGCGGTCAAAGTCGGTCTCGTAGTTGCCAGTAAATTCAAACAAGCGGTTGAAACGGTTATTGGTCCTCAGCAGGGCCAAACCATCGCGGCCGTTGCCCACCCAAAAACTGTTGCGGGAGAAATAGGTTTCGGTGAGATCGTCCTCCCGTTGCTCGGAGTACGCCAGCTTTGCCTCCAATCCGGGCAATAACTCGTATTTGAGCTGACCGTTAAGAATCAAACGCTTCTGTTCCTGATCGTTGCTGTTTTGCTCGATCATAGCTACCGGGTTGAAGTAGTCAAACAGCGACTGCTGGAAATAACCGCCGAACTGACTGTCTTCGTCCAGCACCGGTGCTGTTGGGTTGTAAATGGTAGCGTAGCGGAAAGCCTGGTTGAAACCAAGTACGGCATCTCGGGTAGTTGCTGCCACATTCGCAGAAATCGTCATACGGTTGTCGAAAGCCTTCTGAGTCAGGTTCAAACGGCCATTCAACTGTTGAAAGCCCGTATTGCGGGCTGCTCCCTCGATATCCCGGAAGTTCAGGGAAGCGCGGTAAGTTGTTTGGGCATTTCCCCCGGAAAGAGAAACGTTATGGACCTGAGAAATCCCCGTTTGTGTGAGCTCATCAAACCAGTCGGTAGAAGCGCCAAGGTCGTCGCCGATGCCAACCTCCTGGCTGAAATCCCGGTATTCCTGCGCACTGAGGACATCAACCTGCCGGGCTACGCTTTCTACTGCCATCTGGCCGGCATAGCGAAGCTTGGCCGAGCCCGCTTCTCCCCGCTTGGTCGTAATGAGGATAACACCGGAAGATCCCCGTGTACCGTAGATTGCCGAAGCAGAGCCGTCTTTCAGTACATCTATAGAGGCTATATCATTTGGGTCTACGCTGTTTAAAGAAGCCCCGATGACTCCATCAATGATGATCAGCGGCTGGGTATTCGCCCCCACAGTGGACAGCCCCCGCAGGCGAATGTTGAAATCTCCATTAGGGTTGCCTCCGGGACGGGCGATGGTCAACCCTGCTACTTTTCCTTGCAGCAGTTGGGAAGGATCGTTTACATTACCCCGGTTGAAGTCCTCTGACTTGATGGTCGCCACAGCACTAGTGACTTCCTTTGTTTTTTGAGTGCCATAACCTACGACTACAACCTCATCAAGGACCTCGCCAACGGACATTTGAACGTCGATGGTTGTCCGCCCATCGATTGGCACCTCTTTCGTGGCATAACCAGTGTAAGAAAACACGAGTATTTCGGCATCTGCCGAGACATTCAGCTCGTAATTGCCATCAAAATCCGTAACTGTTCCGGTATTAGTGGAAAAAATTAGCACATTCGCACCAATTAGAGGCTCTCCTGATTTGGCATCAGTTACGCTCCCTGTGATGGTGCGGGTTTCTTGTGCGTAAGTGAAGTTGCATAACCCCAAGAGGACAAGGGCAAAGAGGACTCCTCTTGCCATTGAGTTGACATTAAGTTTCATACACTACTTTAATTTAATTAGTAATATCTGAGGCCAATTCCGTTCAGGAATTGGCAATGCTTACCCGACGATAAGGCGCTATTGTCAAAGCCCAGTAACGGCGGGCAAGAAAAGTCTGCTTCCTGGCGCGTCGCAGGGGCGGGAGTGGCACGTCAGGGAGTGATCGACGAG
>CAYNIT010000045.1:0-23089 GCA_964397205.1 uncultured Phaeodactylibacter sp.
TTACTCCTCTTTTTGGCCGGTTTCTTCTATGCGCTGTACGCTCCCTGTCTTGCCGTTTATAAGCACCCAGTCTCCCGTCTGCAAGCTGATGGAAGGGGGCAATTGGGTGACCGAGGGCACTCGGGCTTCCCTCAGCAGTATAGAGGCGTGCGATAAAACTCCCCCCACGTAGGCCACTACACCATCTACCTGGCTAAAGTAAGGCGCCCAACCTGGGTCCAGCGCATCCGCTACCAGCACGATGGTATCGAAATCAGGGGGAGATAGGTTGTCCAGGCTGGCGGCCTTAACGCGCCAAACTCGGCCCTTTACTTTTCCGGGGAATACTCCTATGCCCCGGTCTTGCAGAGGAGCTGCCTTGTCCACATTGCAAAGCAGGCCAATGGGCAGGCGCCGGCCCAGTTTATTGTACAAAAAGGTGTCCATATCCCAGCCAGCTTTGGGAGGCGGCGCCTTCCGCAGCAGCTCCGCTGCATCGCGCTTGCCTTGAAAGTAAGCTTGCAAATCTGCCGGCCGCTGCTCCCAGGGGTCGAAAGGGCAGTGCTGTTGGAGTTCCTTGCGGAATGACCAGAACAATTTCATGCTCTCGTTGCGTATCCACTCCCGGGTATGGATCAGCCCAACGATTGGAGCAAACAGTCGAGCCCAGGCGTGGTTGCGCTCGGCGGGGGGGCGGAAGGCTTTTGCGTTGCCGGATAAGCGCTGCCATTCTTCCTCGCTGTACTCCAGAAAGCGCCGTTGCCCAATGTCTGATTCGTAGAAGCCCCGATGGCCGAATTGCGCCAGGAAGCCCTCGCGGCTTAGTTGCCCGGACTGCCACTGCCGGAAAGCCTTCAGGTAATCGGTGCTTATGCTTTTTTGCTTCAGCGCCGCCGCTAATTTGGGGAGTACGCCCAGCCGGTCGAGCAGGCTGACTGGCCCTGACATGGCGCCCGTGAGGATTTGCATGTATGTGACCAGCTCGACGTAGAGGCGCGCGAAGTCCGAGCGCCATGCTCCAAACGCCTGAGCGGGCGAATCCTTCCATAAAGCTTCCCGTTGCTTTTTTCGGCTGTTCAGCTCTCCCGCTATGTGCTTTTGCCAGCGCTCAATGCGGCGCTTCGCGCTCCATTGCTGGCCAAGCACTTTCAAAAAAACCGGCAGCTTGCGCAGCGCCCTCCAGGGCCTGAGCCCCACCCGGTAAAAATCCTCCGCGCCGACGGATCGGCAGACCAGCTGGGTAGGCAGGCCCCAGTGTACCATCGTATCTAAGAGGGCGGAGAGGTTGATCCAAGGCATATGGGCTGCCTCTTCAATAAACGAGCGGGCCGGCAAACTGGGGTCAAGGCGGCGGTAGTAATCGAAAAGGCGCGGGCCAGCGGCGCTGATGATGCTGGTCATCAACAAGGAAGGCTTGGGTGGCAAGATTTCTTTATGATTGGCAGAGGTGAGCACTTCTTCGGCCTCTTCCGGGGTTGTGATCGGCCGGGCTTGCAACAGCCACAGCTCATTTTGCTTTACGCAAAACTCAATGTCCAGGCCATGTTCTGCCTCCAGCTGTCCCAGCAAGCGTTGGGTGTGGGCGGAAAGCTGTAGCAGCGCCTGGTTCAAGTGCCGGGAAACGCCATCCCAGGCTGACCAGAAGCTCCATACCCGGCTGAGGCGCTGGTCCATCTTCGTGAAGCGGGGCAACAGCAAACTGCGGGCGTTCTCTCTGCCGCTCATCAGTGCTTCTCCCTGCCCTGCTATGATTTCTGCCTTCCAGGCAGCAGCGCGGAAAGCGAACAATACGCCGCTGTAGTCTGGTTCAATCATCTCTTGGATCAGTACGACACTGCCCTCCGGCGCTGGGTAGCTGCCAAAGACCCGGGCTACGGCTTCCGGCAAATCGGAGGAAGCGACGTTCAGCACCGTTTTGAATTGCCCGGCCTGGCTGCTGTCTGCAGCGTCTTCTCTGCGGTAGGAGGAGCGTACAGCGTAGGGCGGCGGGAAAGCTGGACGAGCAAGGTGCCCACGCTGGAAATCTCGGTAGGAGATTGTTTGAAAAGCTGGAACTGGCAACCCTAGCTCGCGCATGACTTCCAATTGCCGGTGCTTGCTCATTAGGCGAGAATTGAGGTGATTTTTTTTAAAAACTGCTCGGGCTCATCGAGCATCGGAAAGTGGTCCCAGCCCTGCACAATATCGAAGGTAGCCTCGGGGAAATCCTGTTGCCATAAGGCCAGGTACTTAGCAGCCACCACCCGCTCTTCGCTGCCCCAGATAAAGTGGAAGTCCGATGCTGCGAGCGCTGCTTGCACCTGCCGGTACCAGCCCGGAGTGATCAAGTCGAAGAAGAGCGGGAATGCAGCGCAGCGGGCGTAGTCCCTAAAGAATTGCTGGCGGATGTTTTCTGGGATACGCTGCGGGTATTGGAAAAGCCGCCGCTCCCAAACTGGCCGCAGAGGCGGCCAGGCGATTAGCTGCTGCATCAGCCGGCGCACGGGCATTGGGCGCATCAGTTTGGGGAAGAACCGGTGTTCTAGGGAAGCTCCTATGCAAGCGTGCAGGATGGTTTTTTCCGGGGCAGCGCTCTCGCCTTCTGGCATAGCCCATCCCCGCTTCGCCCATTCCAGCAGCAAACTGCCGCCGATGCCGTGGCCGTAGAACACCCATCGGGCATCGGGCCGTTGGGCAACTGTGCGCTGTAGGGCTTCGATGAAGGGAGCCCAACTGGGCGCAGCGGCGGGCAACGGCCTGCCGTCGAAGCCTGGCAGCTCGGGCAATACAGCTTCAAAACCAGCTTGGGGTTGCTCCCGCAACAGTTGCAGGAAAGGCTCAAAACGGATACGGCCCCCTCCGTTTCCGTGCAGTACGAGTAAGTGGGTCATACGGCAAAAACTGAGCGGATGCAGAATGGTTCACCGGTTGCGCTCTACCCGCTCCTCCGCAGGGAAAATATCCAGCCCCAGCTTCCGGCGCATCGCCCGGTCCTCCGGGCTGTTGAGCTTCCAGTAGGGGCTCAGGATAGTGTGGGTGCGGCGCGCCAGGGTCGTGCGGGCTTGCTTGTCAAAGACAGAAGGATAGGTGTCCTTCCAGCCCTCAATACGGTAGGGCGGCTCGTACTCAAAAACAATTTGCAGCTTACGGTCGAGCTTGGGGTACTCCAGGGTATATACCTTGAGCTGCTCCCCGGAAAAGTCGCTGCCTTCGTAGTCTGCTAAGCTGGCCTTAGCGGTGTAGGCGCGAAAGGGCAGGTGCTTCAGGCGCAAAACAGCCGTGCTGGGGATGATTTCAATCTTGCCGCTCGGAAGCTTTTTGGGGTCGATCCGCACCCGGTTGAAAAGTTCGTCTTCCAGAATGGCGTAGCTGATTGTTTGGTTTTGATCGCCTTCGTCCTCAAAGTAGGAACGCAGCTGCATTTGGTACTGCTGGTTTTGGAAGTTGACCTGCATGAAAGCATGCCCGCACCAGTCCTGAGCGGTTGTCGTCACCTTTAGCGTTTGCGGATGCTTATTGACTTTGGTAGGGGTGAAGACGGAGGTCATGATGCTGTAATCGTACAAACCCGTGGGGAACTTGCGCAGCAAGTTGGTCTTGAGGATCGGCGTGCTGTTGGGGTTGGTGTAGTTGTCGTTTTTGACTTGCTTGTCGGTCAGGAAGTCTTCCGTCACGAAAATAGCTACTGCTTCCCCTTCGTGGATACCATCGTAGCGGTTTTGCTGCAGCTCGTATCGGTTGATTTCAGCTTTGCCCTGATACCAGTAGTCAGCAAGCTTTACCGGAGAGGTGTCAAACTCAAAAACGGCTGGCTGTGGAGTGGCTTCGGTACTTGTTTTTTGGCCGTTTTTATTGTCGCAAGCCGCGGCCAAGCCAAAGAGGAGGAAAAGAATCAGAAATCGTCTCATAGCACATTGGTTGAATTAGAAATATATCATGGGTGTTGCCCGTCCTGCGAGTTGGTATACCTTCTGTAAAAGAGAAGAAGCTAGTGGGCTAAACCGTGAATATCGTTACATTAAGTCCTCGGCATTTTCAGGGCTGGCAAGGTGATGGAACCGGTCCTGATAGCGATCGGGGCCGGTTTCACCAATGCCGGCAGGGCTGGAAAGGGCAAAATTTGGGTGTAACAGTATTTTCCGGTTGGCCCACTAGGCCGCGCCCGGCTGTTCATCGTTTTTTTAACAGGCGCTGCTTATCCTGCAGGCAGCATGCCAGACGTATAACAGTCGGCGGGCGGCAGAAAGTTTGAAATTACAGCCTCCGTCGCAGGCCAACTACTAGAAAAAGATTGTCTATGCCCAGATTAGGGTATTGCAAGCCCGCGTTAGAGATGTGCCGGAAGCGGGCTCGGAGATTAAAACCCCATTTGTTTTTGGGGCGTACAGCCGAAAATCCGAGTTCAAAGTTGTCAGAAAAAATAAAGCCCTCAGCCTGGCTTTCGGTCCGCAGAGTAATGAAGTGCGGCCCGGCCCCCACCGCAGCTGTAAGGTACAACGGCCCAACGACAGGCTGGTGGTAACGGATGCCCATGTTGATGCCGAATTCATAAGCCCGCCCTGGCTCTACGAGGATATCGGCGTAAACCAACTGCCCTTCTGCGTAGGCAGAAAAACGGCCGAGCTGCCAGAGAGAAGTTGCGGGCAGCAGCGTGATGGGCTGGTAATTGTACCCTTCTCGCAGAGCTTCCGATACAATGCTGAACCCAAGATTGATCTCTGTGTAGGGATGAAAAACTGATGCCTGAGCCGCGCCGTTCAGCGGCAGGCAGCTCAACAGGAACCATAGAAAACGTACTGACATATGTTGCGTTTTAATGCGGGCGCAAGATAAAAGTTTACATTTTATCTGACTTGGGCGCTTCATCAAAGCAAAATTTGGCTGAGAAGCAGCTGTGGATTATAAACCCCATGAACAAAAGCAAGCTACTCCTGTTCCGCCTATTGAATTATTAGGTACTTGGTGAACTCGGCAGGAAGCTGTAGCCAATTTTTGTATTTGAAAGCACCCCCCTTGATAATGCGAGCAAACAAACCTATGGAGCTAGAACCGCAAATAGTCGAAGGGCTTCAAAATGGCGATCAACAGGCGATCGCTAGCCTCTACGATGAGTACGCGCCTTCGCTTTACGGCATTGTGCTCCGTATTGTTCATTCGGAAGGCCTGGCGCAGGATGTCGTGCAGGACGCCTTTGTCAAAGCCTGGAGAAACGGCAGCCGCTACGATGCTTCAAAGGGGACCCTCTTCACCTGGCTGTTGAATATCGCCCGCAATACCGCCATCGACAAAACGCGTTCGCTGGGGTACCAAAAAGCAGCTAAATCCGAAGCGCTGCAGCCTGAACTAGAAAACGACCGCAGATTCAGTACCGGAACGGCCATCGATGGTATAGGCTTGCGCGAGATGGTCCATAAGCTAGAAAAAAAGTACAGAACGGTAGTGGAGCTGGCTTACTTCCAGGGCTACACGCAGCAGGAAATTGCTGCTGCGCTCGAGCTTCCGCTAGGAACCGTGAAGTCACGGGTTCGCATTGCCGTGCGAGAACTCCGCAAAATTTTTGGGGAACAGCAGGCAAGCAGCTTTTTAGCCGTCGCTCTGAAGCTTACGCTGGGGTCATTAACTTCAATACTGTAGACAGAATGTTCCATGGATAAAGATAAATTTTTGCAGACTGGCCTGATCGAACAATATGTACTCGGTCTGACCAACGAGGAGGAGAGCAAGGAGGTGGAGCGATACGCAGCAGCTTATCCTGAGATACAACAGGAAATAAAAGCCATGCGTAACGCACTAGATCAGTACGCGCGTCAGTACGCCATCATGCCTCCGGAGGAACTTAAGGGACGGGTCATGGAAGACATAGGAGAGGAGAGGGCTCCTGAACCTTCTGGCACCCGTAGCAACGGATATTGGTCGAGCATAGTAGGCATTGCTGCCATCGTTCTCATCGGCTTGCTGGCTGTATTGTCCGCTTCCTTCTACCAGGGCAAACTTGCAGCTGAAAGTCAGTACCAGTCCTTGTTTGCCCAATTCAGTAGCTTTAAGGAAGCCTGTGAAGAGGAAAAAGAACGACTGCGCCAGGTCCAGCAAGTCTACGCCTTCATCAACCACAGCGCCACGCTGCCAGTAGCGCTTACCGGCACTTCCTTAGCCCCGGAAGCCCGCTCGGTGGCTTACATCAACCCACAAGAGCAACGAGCGTATATCAATGTAAGCCAGCTGCCTCCCCTCCCAAAGGGCAAAACTTACCAGCTTTGGGCGGATGTAGAAGGCGAAATGATCAATATGGGCGTGCTGCAAAAAGAGGGAGCAGCCCTGCAGGCGGTCCATTATATCGGCGAAGCGGAAAGCCTGAATATTACCCTAGAACCTGAAGGGGGGAGCGAAGAACCTACGGTAGAGCAGCTTCTGGTAAATGGCAAAGTTTGATTGCACGGCTGTCCGTGCATTTTTTGCAAAGGATAAAACAAAATGTGTGAATCTGCGTTTAATAGGTGTAGGATTAAATAAATATAAGTAAGAATTAACAGCTAGAGCTATTCTCCGAAACACCATTGCGGACGATATTAACTTTTTCCTAAGAAATATACCATAAAATTAGGATGAAAACAGAATAATTCTCATTTTAGTCCTGCCCTCATGAACATATTAAGAGAGAACCATTTCATTCACTTCTAAAAACTGTTGAACTATGATGATCCTGTACATCGCCATTGGCGCATTCGTATTGGGTGGAGGGCTTGTATTCATTTCAAATTTAGCGTCTCAAAAGAGCCAAAGCAGATACCATTAGCATTACAAATGCTCCCACTCACTTGCCATTTTATCAAGGTTCAGGCTTCCCTTTCTCTCCAAAAGCCTTCCAACCTCAGACCCCGATAGCCACTTAAACTACTTTTTCTCCAATAACCCCTGTTAGCAAAGCTCATTAGACACGACTCCCTTTTCTGTCTGAAGCTAGCCATTTGAAAAATGTGGTTGAAGTATCCCCTTGGGATTAGTCCAACAACCACACCTTATTTTTTCTACCCATGAACTTAAACCTTTGGCAGCGGCTCCGGCACTGCAACACCAACGCCAAAGGCGGCGAAGCAAGGATCGCCGACCTGTGGTAGTAAGTTGTTGCTGCTGCGCCGTTGGGACGGCTTACAATCTCGTACCCGCTGAGGGTAGGGAAGTAAGCCAATCCCGCCGTGCCCGTTGTCAAGCTAAGCGAAAAACCAACTCGCTGACATCAAGTTTTTACGCAACAAAGGCGCTTGCCTCGTAGGGCAAAGCGTCTTTGTTTTATCGGCCCAACTTTTACGTTAAGCTAAAGGTCAATCAAGCTTGAGTACATCCAAGAAAGCCTTCTGAGGTACTTCTACCTTGCCAAACTGCCGCATACGGCGCTTGCCTTCTTTCTGCTTCTCCATAAGCTTTCGCTTTCGGGTAATGTCGCCACCGTAGCATTTGGCAGTAACGTCTTTGCGCAGGGCAGAGATGGTCTCCCGGGCAATGACCTTAGCGCCGACTGCCGCCTGTATGGCAATGACAAACTGTTGCCGGGGCAGCAGTTCCTTAAGCTTTTTGCAAATCTGTCGGCCGAATGCCTCAGCTTTAGAACGGTGGACCAGGGCAGAAAGGGCATCTACCGGCTCCCCGTTCAAGCGGATGTCCAGCTTAACCAAGTCTGTTTCCCGGTATTCCGTGGCCTGGTAGTCAAAACTAGCGTAGCCTCGGGAAACCGATTTCAGCCGGTCGTAGAAGTCGAAAACGATTTCCGCCATAGGGAGGTCAAAAGAAAGCTCCACCCGATCGGGCGTGAGATAATGCTGCTTGGTGAGGATGCCGCGCTTCTCCATGCAAAGCTCCATAATGGCGCCGATGTAGTCGGGCTTAGTAATAATTTGCGCTGTAATGTAAGGCTCCTCCACCACTTCTATCTCGTGGATTTCGGGCAACTCGGCGGGGGTGCGCACGGTAAGCTCTTCTCCCTTTTTGGTCAGCAGGGAATAAGAAACATTGGGCACGGTAGTGATGACATCCATATTGAATTCCCGGAACAGCCGTTCCTGCACGATCTCCAGGTGCAGCATGCCAAGGAAACCGCAGCGGAAGCCGAAGCCCAGCGCAGCGGAGGTCTCTGGTTCGTATATCAAAGAGGCATCGTTGAGCCGCAGCTTCTCCAAGCTGTCGCGCAGGTTTTCAAAATCATCGTTATCGAGCGGGAAAATGCCGGCAAACACCATCGGCTTAACATCTTCAAACCCCTGTATCGCCTTGGCGCAGGGGCGCTCCACGGAAGTGATGGTATCCCCCACCTTTACTTCCTTTGAATCCTTAATGCCGGTAATAATATACCCCACATTACCCGCCGATATGCTGGGCTTTGAGTCCTGTACCATGCGGAGGACGCCAATCTCGTCGGCTTCGTATTCTTGTTCCGCATTGACGAATCTTACCGCTTCTCCTTTTTTCAAGGTGCCGTTCATGACCCGGAAGTAGGCCACAACACCACGGTAAGGGTTGAATACCGAGTCGAAGATAAGCGCCTGAAGCGGTGCTTCCGGATCGCCCTCGGGCGCCGGGATTCGTTCAACTATGGCTCTCATGATGTCCGGTACGCCTTTTCCCGTTTTGCCGCTGGCCAGGATGATTTCATCCAACTCGCACCCAATCAAGTCCAGGAGCTGCTCCGAGACTTCGTCGATCATGGCGCTTTCCATGTCCACCTTATTGAGCACAGGGATGATTTCCAGGTCGTGCTCAATAGCCAGGTAAAGGTTAGAAATAGTTTGTGCCTGAATACCCTGCGAGGCATCTACCAGCAGGAGAGCGCCCTCACAGGCGGCGATAGAGCGGGAAACTTCGTAGCTGAAGTCTACATGGCCCGGCGTATCGATAAGGTTAAATGTATATTCTTGTCCATCTTCCGGATGGTCATAGTACATCTGTATAGCGTGGCTTTTGATGGTAATGCCGCGCTCCCGCTCCAAGTCCATATTATCCAGTGCCTGGCTTTGCATCTCTCGGTCGGATAGGGTCTTGGTAAACTCCAGCAACCGGTCCGAGAGCGTACTCTTTCCATGGTCAATATGGGCAATCACACAAAAATTCCTGATATTCTTCATAGCGTACAAATATACATCATTTTACCGCTTGGAGCTGAGGAAATCAAGCCCCCTGCCAAATATTGCAAGCTTTTTACGGCAAGCTTTGTAGTAAGTAAAACGATTAGGTGTATAAAGGTTGTGTGAAAATGCAGGCTCCTATTTCATTTTAGGGGGCTGCAATTCTGCTGGTTAAGTGTTAATTTAGTGCTCAAGAAGTTTTAAGAAGATATGATGAAAGATAAAATACAAGAGCTGGCTAAGCAATACCATGCAGACGTTATCGGGATCCGGCGGCATTTGCATCAGCATCCGGAGCTTTCTTACCAAGAAGCACAAACGGGGCGCTTCATCGCTGAACAGCTCAAGGCGCTCGGCATCCCCTGCGAACATGGGGTGGCGGAAAATGGAGTAGTAGGGCTGATCCACGGCAGCAACGGCAGCAGTAAGGTCATTGCGCTGCGGGCTGATATCGACGCATTGCCCATTACAGAAGCCAATGAGGTCACCTACAAATCCCAAAACAATGGCGTGATGCACGCCTGCGGGCACGATGTCCATACTTCGTCGCTGCTTGGTGCTGCCCGCATCCTCAACGAAGTCCGCGACCAATTCGACGGCACCATCAAGCTGATTTTTCAGCCCGCTGAAGAGCGGCTTCCCGGAGGAGCTTCCCTAATGATCAAGGAAGGCGTGCTAGATAACCCCAAGCCCGGCAGTATCATCGGGCAGCACGTACACCCGCCCCTTGAGGTAGGCAAAATTGGCATGAAGCCAGGCAAATACATGGCTTCCGCCGATGAGATTTACGTCACCGTCAGCGGAAAGGGCGGGCACGCTGCGCTGCCGCACGACGGCATCGACCCCATTGTCATTACTTCCCATATCATTACCGCCCTGCAGCAGATCGTCAGCCGCAATGCCGACCCCTCCATGCCTACCGTACTGACCTTTGGCCATATCGCATCCACGGGGGGCGCCACCAATGTGATTCCCAACGAAGTCAAACTGCAGGGGACCTTCCGCACCATGGACGAAGGCTGGCGCTTTGATGCCCATCAGCGCATGAAGAAAATGGCGGAGAGTATCGCCGAAGGTATGGGCGGGCGCTGCGAGTTCGATATAAAAGTAGGCTACCCAGCCTTAGTCAACCACGATGATTTGACGCACAAAGTGCGCGCCTGGTCTGAGGAATACCTGGGCGCGGAGAATGTGGTGGACCTGCCCATCCGCATGACGGCAGAAGATTTTGCCTACTATTCTCAGGAAATGCCGGCTTGCTTTTACCGTTTGGGCACCGGCAACCCTGCTAAGGGCATCACCTCGCCCATTCATACCAGTACCTTCGATGTGGATGAGGATTGCCTCGCCCTGAGCACCGGCCTGATGGCCTGGCTCGCCATCAAGGAACTAGAAGCTGCCAATTGAATATGGCCCGCCACAATGAAACCGGAAAGCAGGGCGAGGCCATCGCCCGCCGTTACCTGGAAGAGCAGGGCTGCCGCATTCTAGAGGAGAACTGGCGCTACCGCCGTGCAGAAGTGGACCTCATTGCGATGGAGGGCCCGATCCTGCTGTTTGTGGAAGTCAAAACCCGCAGCAGCACTGCTTTTGGAGAGCCGGAGGACTTCGTGACGCAGCAGAAGGAGGGCCTGCTCGCAGCAGCAGCCCACGCCTACATCGATCAAATCGATCACGAAGAAGAGATCCGCTTCGACATTATTGCTGTCCTGTACCAAGAGGGGCAAGACTGCCAGGTCAAGCACCTCAAAGATGCCTTTTTTCCTGGGCTTTGAAATAGCCTATCGGCTCCAAAACCGATAAACGGGATGCTCTTGCCCCTCGGGCAGCAGTAGTTTCAGCTGTTCTAGGGCGGCTCGTTTACGGGGCATCAGGTGTTCATCAAATTCGACGGAATAAAAGGTGTCTGCCTCAGCCAGCGCATCGCCCTCCAGCTCCGCGTCTCTTATGCTTTTACGGATGTAGTCCAGCGCCCGGTCCCAAGTTTGCAGGCCTGCCAGCTGTGCTTGCAAGAAGTAAACGCGCAGGTTGTCGCTGCTGCCCGCCGGCAGCGGTTGTTGCTCCAGCATCTGCAGGGCTTGAGCAAGCGGCGCGGTTCTGTCTTCTGCGGGATGATGGATGTGCGCCAGATAGTAAGATCGGGCATCGGCCAGAGGCACTTCGGGGGACCGGAAAAATTGAAACAGGTGCTTTCTGATGCTGTCCAGTTGTACCAGAGCGGGCAGCGCTTCCATAACCGCGCGGTCACGCGCCAGCCTTACGCCCCCTTCTGCTTCTGCCCGATCGAAAAAACTAAGCGCACTGCGGGAGGAACGGCTGGCAGCCTCGTAGAGCTGCAACTGCCATTCTGTGAGGGCTTTGAGGGCATGAGCATGGCCCAGCAACTGAGCATTCCTGAGTTTTTTCGGCTTCTTCAGCGCTTCTTTGACCTCCCGGTAGGCCAATTGGTAGTGAATGACAGGAGAGGCAAGCGCTTCCGTTTCAAAACCATAGCGGTCGAAATTTTCCATTTCTGCCGCTCGATTAAAGGCATTCTGGGCGCGGTCCAAGTGTTGTAGATGGGCACAGCTCAGGAGCAGGCACAGGCTTGCTAAGGTGATCAGGCGAAGGATGGAGTGGGTCATAAATGAGGCGTTTTAGGCTTATTGCAAAGATCGTCATCAGGGCGGATTGGGACAACTTTTTGAGCTTATACCGAAGCAGAAATGGGCAGTATTTGAAACCATCTGGCAACAGCAGGCTGCCTTGTCTCACAAGCCGATCGTTTAACGTTTCCAATTTACTCCAGCACCGCCAGCACCTCTTGGAGTGTTTTCGTGAAGTCGGCCTTCCAGGTTTGCAGTGCCTGCCGCAGCCGCTGCTGTGCCCGCTCAAAATCTTCCGGCCGCCCCGGGCTTTCGACGATCATCAACAGGTAATAATCGATGAGGCTGGCAATGGTTTCCCCCTGTGAGAGGTGCCAAAGCAGTTCTTCGTTGGCCTCCTCCTGATAGATCAAGATAAAGGCTTCTTCGAGCGAAAAGCGCAGGCGGATATGAAATGCCTGCTCCTCTTCATCCTTGACCTGCACCAGCAGCTGATGCTGCTGACGGGCAGCCCGGAGCACCGAACGCAGCACCAGCACCAGCACCCGGAAGGGCAAACGCTGCCGGTAAGGCACTGCTTGCAGGGCGGCGAACAGCGCTTCGAGCAAAAACAGAATAGCCAGGCCCTGCTGTGCCCACTGTGGGTGGTTGATGACCTCCCACTGCAGGATGTCGAGGATGCTCCTGACCTGTTCATTGCTCAAGCGCGGCTTCCAGCGGCCCTCCCGTGGCGGCTTGGCAATGGCGCGCAGCACCTGTTCGCTGGCTGTAGCCAGCAGGCTGGCAGGGTCTTCCTCCTCCATATCGACCAAAAGGTCCAGATGATCGGCGGTATTGTCGAGTGTGAGGCGGATCAGCTCGGGCAACAAATCTGGCCGGCCCAACCCGCTATCGCGCAACGCGCCCGCCAGATCGGCAAACAGGAGCTGCAGTATCCGGTGGCGGCTGATCAACTCCGGGTTTTGGGCAATAACGAAAAGTATGGAATCCGCCAGCGCCTCTATGGCATCGCGGTCAAACCCTTTGCTGTAGTCGATGCCGCTGTTCTCAGAAAGGACCAGCTTCAGGACAATCAGCCCCTTTTCATCGGGTTGCCGTTGCAGCAGCCCCTCCAGGACGTAGGCCAACAGCTCCGAAAAAAGATGCAGCCGGTGCTGCCCGGCGGTTGCCTCCGTTGGAAACAAGAAGCTGAACATCAGCTGCAGGGCGCGCTCCAGGATGCTGCGCTCGGTAGCATCATCGGCGAAGGGGATGCGTTCCAGCAGTTTGGGGTGGGCGGCAGCAGTGTACAAGCTGCTTGTCACCAAGGCCTCCAGTGCTTCCGCGGAAATACGGCGGCCGAAGGGCTGTGCCTCCAAGCTCGAAAGAGCCGTGTCGGTTACCTCCCGCAGCAAGCTGCGTTCCGGCAGCGCATCGCTTATCCAGTGCGGGTGGCGCAGGCTTTCGTCCAGCAACAATTCCAGCAATTGAAGGCCTTGTTGAGCGCTCAGCGCAGGCCGCCATGCTCCAGCATCGTTCTGGGCGGAAAGGGCGGAAAGCACTTCCCGGGCGGCTGTGGTAAGCAAGTGCTCGGGCTGCCCGCTGCGCAGGTCGAGCAGGAGGTGAGCATTTTCACCGGTTTTCTCCAGCAGCAAGCGGGTGAGCCTGGGCAACAGGCTGGGCTCGCGGAGCTGGGCTGCCTCGATCGAGCGAGCCAAATCCTGGATTAAGCGCTGCAGCGCCTCTTGCTCACTCGCCAATTCGGGATAATTAGCGAAAGCGGCAAGAGCTGCATCCAGCATCTCATCGGCCAGCGCCCGATCGAATCCCTGGCTGTAGTCGATGCCGCTGCGGAACAGCACGAGCTCGATCAGTGCCAGCGCCCGCTCGTCCGGATATTGAGTGAGGATTTCCTCCATGATATACGCCAGCAGGGCCTCCAGCAGTTTGATGCGGTTGAGGCCAGGCGGAGTATCCGGCCGGAAGAGGAAAGCCAACAGCAGTTCTAGCGCATGGCTTAGGATCAGCTTGCGCCGCCCTTGCGTACCCCATGGAATGCGCTCCAACAAGTGGGGGCTGTTTATCGCCGCCCGCAGGCTGGCCCGGATGATCCAGCGCAGTATTTCGGGGCGCAGGCGCTCCTCGGGCGGGATCAATTGCAGGTTTTGAAAAACCGCTTCCAAAACATCGGCGAGGAGGGGCTGATCACTTACGGCTTCCTCCAGCCAGAGGGGCTGTTGCACCACTTCGTCCAGCAAGAGTTCGATCAATTCGATCAAATCCGCCCGGCTAAAGGCCAGGTGCCAGCCGCCCTCGGCCTCCGCATCGCTGAGTTGGTCCAGAATGATCCGCAAGGCTACGAGCAGCAAGTGTTCTGCATCCTCCTCCTCAACTGGCCAGATTACGGGCAGGTGGCTGGAGGTCTCTCTCAGGATGTGCACCAACAGCTCTGGGCCCAGGCCAGCGCCCAAATAAGCGGGCCGGCCTTCCATGGCTTCCGCCACGCCCTGGATAACGTTCTGTAAGCCCTCCTTCCGGCTTAGGAGGTTGGGGTGGCGGGCAATGATGTCCAAGTTGAGGCGGATGATCTCGTCCAGCGTCTGTGGGCTCAGCGCAGCGCGGAAGTTCAGTGCCCCCAGCTCGCCCGAAAGCAGTTGGTCCAGCCATATGTCGCCGCTTTGTGCCATGACCCGGGCGAGTTGTTCGTTGGTGCCAAAGAGTTCGCGGGTATTGGAAAGGGCAAAGTCTCCGGCATGCCGTACCAGGCTGCGCAGGAGGATTTGCCCCCAATCGATGAGTTCTTGCTCCTGTTGGTAGCTTAGCCCTTCGGCTCTCTGGTAGAGGTCTTCGGCCAGGCGCCGGGCAGTAACTCGTACGAAGCGCTGCACCTGTTCGTCCTCGGCCATTTCAGGGCTGTACTCCACTACCGTTTCGGCAGCGGCGGCAAATAGCCGGGGCAGCACGATTTGGTTGAACTGCAAATTGAGCGGTTGCTCCGGGCGGGAGAATTCGACCTCATCGAAGGCGCTGAGGAATTGCTGCAGCAGCCGGCCGTAGGCGGAGTGGGTATTGAGCGCGCCGGGCACTTGGGCAAAGTAGTCTATGCCAACTTCCACCAAGGTGCCCAGCAGCTGTTGCAGGGGAGTCTGCCGTTCCAGGTAGCCCTGCTCCCACTGACGGATGCGGAAGAGGCTCCGTATGGCTTCCTGCTTGTAGTTGGGCAGCGTGCCCAGTTCAGATTGCTTGAAAAAGCGGTAGTACTGTTTGTAACGCTCCAGTTTGTCCTCAGCAAGATCCCAGGCTTCCTCTGCCTCTTGATGCAAAAGCTGCAGCTCGGGAATGGGCTCCAGGAGTTGTTCGTTGTTGCGGAAATACTGACGTACGGTGGTAAAGCTGATGTCGCCATCGAATTCGGGCAGGGGCAATACCAGTTCTTTGGCCTGCAATTGGTCGATATAGGCTTCCTTTACGCTCTGGCTAAGTTTGATGGCGGCATTGATAGCAAAAACAACAGCCTCAGCAGCCAAGGTTGGGGCAGCGGCACTCATGTTCAGCGGGTTTAGGTGCTAAAGATAACTATATACCCAGGTATTCAGAGCGGGTCCGCCCAAAAAGCATCACATCAACAATTTCTCCGCTCGGGCGGCGGAAATCTCCGCGCAGGTCTCCCTCTCGCCGGAAGTGGCATTTGCGCAGCAACCGTTGCGCCCCTACGTTCTCCATGCTGGTACGCGCTTGTAGCTTTTCCAGTTCCAGTTGCCGGAAGGCAAAATCCAGGACCGACAGCAGCGCTTCGGTCATCAAGCCTTGTCCGCCGAAGCCGTGGTCCAGGAAAAAAAGCAGCTCCGCCCGGGGCAGCTTCCAATCCAGCTCTACCAGGTCAACCATGCCGATGAGCTCCGTTTTCTTACTGTGCCAGATCCCGAAGCAGTACCGCTGCTGCAGCTGCCAGTCCGCCAGCCGGCGGCGCACGAAAAATTCCGCTTGTTCCTTGTCGCCTACGCTGGTTATCGCCTGTGGTAAAAAATCGTACAGCTGATTGTAGTTGTCCTGCACCAAATCGTATAATATAGCCCCATCGCCTTCCCGCAAGCGCCTCACGAGGGTGTGCGAGTTGAGCAGGGCGGTATCTATGTCTAAAAGGCGTGCTTGCATAAGCTTGCTTGGTTGGTTGGCAAAACCAGCTATTCCTGGATTTTGATTTTGACCTCCACCCGCCGGTTTTGCTCCCGGGGGCGGTCGTTGGTGATCTCGCCCTTGCCCTCCATGTCGATGCGGTCAACCCTCGGGCCATTCTGCGTGACGAAAAGAGCGGCTTCCTTGGCTCGTTCGGAAGAAAGAGACAAGTTGTAAGTATCCGTACCGATGTCATCGGAATAGCCGATGATGGTGATAGATTGGGCTTCCTTGCCTTGGAGCGGTTTCAGGAACTTGCGGAGCTTCTGCTGCTCTTCGAAGCTGATGGCCGTTTCGTCAAAAGCGAAGAAAATGGTATGGCTATACTCTTTGATGGGAGCTTTTTTCTTGGGAGCAGCTTTCTCCACCAGCTCCGGTTTGTCTTCTTTGGGTGGCGGCTGCAGCTCAATGGTAGAGCGGAGCAGCAGCTCAATGGTGTAGAACTGCTTGTTGTCCCAGCGCGGGATGATGAACTTGTTCTGGTAGGGGTGGAAGTACTTTTTCTCCACCTCGATGTAAAGGGTGTCGTCGGCGGGTACGCAGAGGAAGAAGCGGCCGTCCTGCCCTACGGTGATGTCTTCCCGATTGGCAAACTGCACCCTGGCCTGCATTGGCATATCGAGCACGCTATCGATTACCAGCCCTTCTACAAAGGTGATGGGCTGGCTGTAGAGCTGAGTGTCGAGTTCGAAGCTGTAAATATCCAATCCGCCCTCGCCACTTTCGGTGCGGTCGGAAGCCAGGTAGCCCGTGCGCCCGTCGGCAGTGAGGAAAAAGCCCAGCTCGCGGAAGGCAGAGTTGACCGGCGGCCCTAGGTTGATGGGGGAAGTCCATTGCTGTTCTTCGTCCAGCCAGCTCATGAAGATATCCTGGTCTCCCATGCCGGGATGGCCGTTGGAGGAGAAATAGAGGGTCTGCCCGTCGTTGGTGATGAACGGTGCCTCTTCGTCCAGCTCCGTATTTACCTTTCCTCCCAGGTTGACGGGGTCCCCCCAGCTGCCGTCGGCTTGCCTTTGACTGTACCAGAGGTCGGTGCCGCCCAGCCCGCCCTGCCGTTTGCTGGAAAAGTAGAGCGTACTGCCGTCGCAGCTGATGGAAGCCTGAGACTCCCAGCTTTCTGAATTGGCAAAGCCTTCCAGCGGCCGTACTTCCTCCACCGCTCCGTCTGGGCCGAATACAGCTTGCCAAATATCGCAGGCGCCCAGCACTCCTTCTCTGCCGCAAACGGTGTAGAACAGCAGCCGCCCATCGCGCACCATCGTGCTCATGCCTTCATCTTTCTTGCTGTTGAGGGGTTTCACGGCACTGGCTCGCCTCCAGATGCCGTCAATGCGCCGGCTCTGGTAGAGGTCCTCGTCCCCCTTGTCCGTTTTGCGGGTAAAAAGCATCCGATCCTGGGCGTTGGTCACAAAGGGGAAGTAATCGTCTGCTTTGGTGTTGATGTTGGGGCCGAGGTTGGCCAGCTCGGTGATATTGATGTATTTGGCAGAGTCAAGGGATACTTCGCAGGCGCGGATGCTGCTCGGGAGCTTTCGGTTGTACTCCTTTTCAAAAGCTGCTTCCTTGTCTTCGTTGTGGCTGCGGAAGGTGGTATCGGTTTGCAGTTGTTGGTACTTCTGGAAATAGCTTAGCGCCTTTTTCGGTTCGCCGGCTTTGTAGAGCGCCGTACCGGTTTCGTAGTACAGCACTAATGAGAGGGTAGAATCTGCTTCCAGAGCAGCTTGGTAGGCCTCGGCGGCTTTGGAATAGTCGCGCAGCAGCTCGTAGCAGATGCCGCGGCCGCGCAGGG
The DNA here is from genome assembly GCA_964397205.1 of uncultured Phaeodactylibacter sp. GTDB lineage: Bacteria > Bacteroidota > Bacteroidia > Chitinophagales > Saprospiraceae > Phaeodactylibacter. Next base: position 17,601 of record CAYNIT010000045.1, read on the forward strand.
CAGCGCTGAAACCTGGTTTTGCCTTAATGGCGCGGTTGAAATAACGCAAAGCGGTTTCTGCCTCTTTCTTCAGCAGGGCCGCTTCGCCCTTTTGGTAATATTCTGTAGGGGTTTTCTCCCCGACGATTTGGCTGTACAGGGAGGTACCGGACAAAAAGCACAGCAATAGGAGTAGTGGCAGCAGGGGTCGCATGGCTTAAATCGTTTCTGGGTATTTGCTAGCTCAAAACTAATGGTTTTTTTCCTAATGTTTAATCTTTGATCAGAACGATCTTCACGCGGGTGAGGCAGCGAGCAACAATACGCTGCAGCATCAGGTTCTTTTAGAGAAACCAAAAAAATACGGCTATGTACCCAAAATCCTACGCCATATTGATTTGTACCTTGCTGCTTGCGACAGCGGGCGCGGCTCAAAGCATAGACCTTCCGCGCAAGAGCCCTCGGGCGAGCACCAGCCTTACCATCGGCTATACGGAAATAAGCGTACGGTACAGCTCGCCAGCGGTCAACGGCCGGGAAATCTGGGGCGAGCTGGTGCCCTACGGAGAAGTGTGGCGCGCCGGTGCCAACGAGGCTACCGAAGTTTGCTTCAGCGACAAGGTGAAAGTAGAAGGGCAGCGCTTGCCGGGCGGTTGTTATGCCTTCTTTTTAGAGCCCTCGGAAGAAGGGCCCTGGACAGCGATTTTCAATCAGGACACCAGCCTTTGGGGGGCTGAGGAGTACAACCCAAATCTGGACGCGCTGCGGGTGCCGGTGGAGCCTAAATTTGCTAGCACAGTCAATGCCGAGCAACTGAAATACGAGCTGGTCGGCCAGAATATTGAGAACGGCTACATCCTGCTCAGTTGGGGCAAAATGCGCCTGTACCTCCGCCTGAAAACTTCAACCATGGAGCGCGCTGTACAGGAAATACAGCAAACGGCGGCAGTCACCCCGGAAGACAAGCAGTGGAAAGTGTTCGGGCGGGCTGCCGACTTCCTGCTGTGGGTAGGGAAACCAGAACCGGCACTGCAGTATGCTCAACGCTCTGTGGAAAACAAGCCTACTTCCTGGGGGCACTGGATTACCGCGCGTTCCTACGCGGCCGCCGGCAATTACGTCCAGGCTGTGCAATCCGCCAAAAAAGCTAAAATGGTATCGGCTACCCAAGAGGAAAATGGCGGCTACTTCGCTAAGCACCGCAAGGAGATAGAGGAAAAAATAGCAGCCTGGGACAGGCAATAGGCAACACGGAATGGCTGCGCTGCTGCCTGCAACCTCCGTGCCATATTTCTACGGCGCTTTCCAAAAAAGCACCTTTCCGATGTTGAAGTAAAGCATCAAAGCAGGAATGACATCCGGGCTGAGCCGCTCCCTGGGGTTCCAGAGCAGCATCAGCATGTTTTCATCTTGATAATTTGCCTGCTCCGGCACACCGGCGTAGTGCTCTTCCCGATGCGCAAAGCCCGCACCGCCGCCTACCTCCAGCGTCCAGCCGCTCCGGAAAGGGATTTGGTATCCTATATTCAAGAACAGCCCGGTCTTGCGCAGGCGAGCTTGGTAGTCCAGCCGCTGATTGTACGCCGCTCCTAGGCTTGGGGTGATGGTGAAGTTGCCGCTGAGCTCAAGGGTGAGGTTGCGCCGAAAGCCCATCAGTTCGACGAACAGCCGATAGTCGCTGCCCGGGCTGTAATACCGCAGCGCGGGCCGTAGCCGAAGGCCCCGGCAGCCATCCAGGGAAATGTCCCAGTTGTCATTGACCCCCAGGATCATTCCTGCTTCCGCCTGTACAGAAAAGCGTTTGCCCAGGCGGTACTCTGCCAATAAATTAGCGCTGGGGATGACTGGGTCAATGAAATTCAACAGCCCGATTTTGGCGGTAAAGCCGGGCAAAGGCGGTGCATCCTGTGCCTTTACGGCAGCCCAAGGCAGGCAAAACAGCAGAACAATGCGTAGACACTTTTCCATCAGACACCAATTGAAATTTCGGAAAGCAGCTTGATGTCTTCTAAATCGTTGTAGTCCAGCTGTATCAATCGCTCAGGGCCTACCACCAGCAGCAGCCCATCGAGGGGGATGACATCCCGCGCGTCAATGCCGGTGAATTGTTGCATCAAGGACGGCTGCTCCGGGTTCTCCAGGGAAAAGATTTTCAATCCATTGCTGCCCTCGCAGACGAACAGCGTTTCCCCGTCCAGGCCGAGGCCATAGGGCCCATCCATATCGTATTGCTGAATCAGCTTCGGCTGGCTGAGATCACGGATGTCGATCACCTCCAGCGAATTTCTGGCGCCAGCGCTTGCTTCCCGGCAGCCTGATACCCGGAGCGTAACGTAAGCGTACTGTTCATTAGCGACAACGGGGTCACAGCTGATGACGTGTTCATAGGAAGCTACAAAGCTGGGGCGCCCGTCTTCTAAAATCTGGTAGATCAACATGCCGCTTCGGGTGCCAAGGAGCAAGTGGCCCTTCAGCGGGAATATGGTTTCCGCGTCATTGCCTACCGGAGTGACTTCCCGGGGCACGGGCTTAGCAGGATCACTGATGTCAAGGGTCGTCAAACGGCTATTGTCCAGGGTGTAGAGGTAGTCATTCACGATGGTAAAGCGGGCGAGAGAGCCGCCGGTGCCAGTGGCGGCAGCGGGCTCGGATGATTCAGCAGCGCAGCCGAAAAGCGCCAGGCTGAGGGCGAAAAGCCAGAGTAGAATACGGTTCATAATCCATGTTTTATTGGTTAGCGCCAGCACCTCGGCGATTGCAGTAAGCGTTCTTCCCAATCTACCACTGCGCCCAGATCGGGGTCGGGGCATTCGAAGTAGCCCACATAGTCCGCCGGAGGGGCAGTCAGCGCCTGCGGGAATACACCGGGCGTACGGCTGAGTAGCTCGACCTGGCTCAAGTCGCTGATGTCCATGGCTACCAGGTCGGTAAGATTGTTGGCGTATAAGATGTCTCCTTTGATGGAAATATCGGTATTGCCGGCTACCCGTATGAAGGCGATGCGTTCGGGCTGTTCCGGCTTTTTATTGTCTATGATATGAATGCCCCGGCCGACTTCTCCGACGAAGATCAGGCTGTCTTTATAATAAATTTTGCCCAGCCGTTGGATGGGTTGCGGGGCCAAGCTTTCGATAGCCCGGCTGCTGCCGTCCTCATAGATGGGGGCGAGGCCCATGACTTCATCCGGCAGGGCATTTTTTTCCGGGCCAGCGCACTGCAGCAGCAGCAGGCAGAGGAGTAGTGGGAGGTATCGGTTGCTCATATTGCTGATTTGCCTGTAAGTTTTACCTACTGTAACGATCAGCATCGGGTGAGCGCGGCTTCACCCGGGCCTTTCTTTGCGGTGCTACTGGATCAAAACCTTTCGCACAGCAGCCTCGTCTTCCGTTACGGCCCGCAGGAGGTAAGTGCCCGCTGGCAAACCGGCTGCGGAAAGTTCGCGTTGGCTAGGGCGGTATTTCCGAGCCAGTTGGCCGTTAGCATCGAATAGCTGCAGTTGCTCGACTCGCTCGCCGGCCGGCAGTTGCAAAAATATCCGTTCCTTAACAGGATTGGGAAACAAGCGGAGGCGCTGCTTCCGGGGCGCTTTACTGCTGGTAAAAACCTGCTGCCGTACTTGATTGTCGGCAGACAACAGCCATTTTTCGGGGTCGAAGGTGGCTAACACTACCTGTTCCTGCGCCGAGAAGCTGAAGATTTGGCCGTCGAAGCTGTGGCTAAACACCTCCGTTACGGTATCGCCGTTGCCCAAGGTGAACTGAATCGGTACTGGCATTTCGAAGAAGTCTACTGAAGGATGGGAAGCCGTTTGGCTTAGCCTCACATAGACCGTCTCTTCTTCCTGGTACCATTCCAGCTCGTAGCTGGGATACCCCTCGCCGTATAGCCAATCGGCGAAGAACTCCTCCAGGTCTTGTCCGCTTTCTTGTTCCAAATAAAACTGCAAATCTTCACTGCGGGCGTAGCCGAAGGCAAGCTCCGGTGCCTCTAAGTACTGCCGGATGCCCCGAAAAAAGGCTTCGTCTCCCAGCTTCCAGCGTAGCATGTGCAGTAGCATGGCACCTTTGGAATAGGATAGCCGGCTGCTGAAGATACGGCTTATACTGCTCGTGTCCTGCACAAAAACACTGCCGCCTGGCTGGCTGGTTACTTGGTTGATTTTACTTTGCAACCAGTTGGGGAAAGTGTTGGGCCCCAGCCCATAGTCGTAGGTCAGCCCTTCCAAATAGGTGGCAAACCCTTCGTTTAGCCAGATATCCTGCCAGCTGCCGCAGGTGACTTTATTGCCAAACCACTGATGCGCCAATTCGTGGGCTTGCAAGAGGTGCGAAAAGCCACCCATGAAGCTCATCGTCTGATGCTCCATGCCGCCGCCCCAACCGAACTGCGCATGGCCGTATTTTTCATCGGCAAAGGGGTAGGTGCCGAATAGTTCGTTGAAAAGCTCCATGATTTCAACGGTAGAGGTGGTGGCATCCTGAGCAAAGCCAAGATTCTCCGGGAAGACATAATTCAGCACTTCAATGGAATCCCCTCCCTCCAATGGTACAAAGTCAGAGTAGGAGGCATAGTTAGTCACAGCGATAGCGATCAAATAAGCCGGAATAGGGTAGCGGTGCTTCCAGTGGTAGGTGATGGCGCCTCCTTGCTCCGGCAATGCTTCTGCCAGAACGCCGTTGCTGCCCACTCGGTACGCCTCTGGGGTGGTGACATACAGGTCTATGCTGTCGATTTTGTCGTTTAAATCTTGCTTACAGGGCCACCAGTCGCGGGCACCGTAGGGCTCAGAGAGCGTCCACAGGATGGGCGTTCCATTGTGGGTGCTCTGTACAAAGGAACCAAAACCATTGGTAGGCGGAACGCCTTCGTATGCCACGCTGATAGAGTCGAGCTGACCCGTGGGCAGAGCGGCCGGCAGTTCGATAGAAAGCAGCTCGTTGTTCTGGCTGTAGCCATTCAACGTGGCTCCATGGTAGCGAATCTGATTGACGTCAAGCTCTTCCGCCATGTCGAAGTGGATATTGGAGAAGCCCTCCTCCTGCGGCACGAAATAGGTAGTGATGGTGCCAGAGATGTAGTACTCCGCTGGATCTACCTCCCACTCCAGCCGGTGGTACTTGATGTCGTAGTTGGCGGTGTGGGGAGAGGAACGGAAGCGGAGTTTGGCGGCAGCAGCGGACTGTTCCATGGCTACCAGAGCAGCATGCTCTTTGCAAACCGCTGCATCCGGTTGGGCATGGGCGAGCGGCAGCGCAAAGAATAGTGGCAAGAGTAAAGCAGTAAAGCGGATCAACATGTTTTTTCTAGTTTGTGTGGCCAAATTACATAAGCTTCGCTCGCTCAACAGTGATCTTTGTCGCCATGTGCGCCTGATTCTTCCTTCGGTAGGCAATTTGACTTATTTTCCTTATCTTTGAGGCGGTTATGGTACACTCCCGAGCAGTCCGCTTCGGAGTGTTTAAAAGGGAACCAGGTGAGAATCCTGGGCAGTCCCCGCTGCTGTAAGCTTC
>CAYNIT010000046.1:0-22187 GCA_964397205.1 uncultured Phaeodactylibacter sp.
AGCGTGCAAAAAAACGAGTCTAAATCGGTAAGTTATTGTTGCGCGACCCCTAAGGTCAATTTAATTCGGATTGGTAGGGAAGGAACCGATGAGGCCAGCTACACCTGTTTCATTGAGCGCGGCACCGAGAGGGTACATGCCGCCGGTCGGCAATCCCTGAATGTTTTCCCAAACCCGCCTCTAAGGCGTTTGCTTCCGGCGACTATCCAGGTTTTCCAGAACCAATGCCGTTGTTGACACCCGCGGCATCGGATCCCCACTTGCTGCTGTTAACTCAAGGCAGCACCTGTAGAGTCTTGCCTGCCCCAAAATACAACCGCCCCTGCTACAATACAACGCAGCAGGGGCGGCTCTAAAATCAATTTATTAACTAGTCTTTAATTCAGCTCCAGGCTATACGTGTAACCATCCACCGGGTGGAGGCGCATGGTAATATCGTAGTTGCCAGCCTCCGGTACGGCGATGTTCTCGCCGCCGCGTTCCAGGGTGCCATCTGCACCGTTGTCGCCGAAGTCGATATTCCACATATCGTTGGCGCGGAACTTGATGAAGTTGGCGGTCAGGTCCAGCGTAACGCTGAACTCAAAGTCCCCCGTTTGCGTCATGTCCGTATCGCCGTCCCAGCCGGTAGGAGTACCATCGCCAATGACCCCCCATTCGGTTTTGGTGTAGGTAATGGACTTGTCGGCAAAGTCGATGCGGATCAGGTAGAAACCGCTTTCCTCTACTGTGGCGTTTTCTTCTCCTTCCTGAATGATGAAGCCCGGGTTTTCAGGGTCAATGCCCCAGTCACCGTCAAAGCCGCTGTTGGTCGGCAGGAACTTGAAGCCCTGTCCAGCCTCCAGTGGGGAGAAGATTTCGAAGGCGTTGTCGCTCACCTTGTTGAACGGGATAGCGCCGTCCGGCCCCCAAGCACCGTGTACGTCTAGCGCACCTACCAGGTAGAGCTCTGCCGGAACCAGGCCGCGGAGGAATTCCATGCTATACTCTAGCGTCTTCTCGTTGAAGGTAATGCGGTAGAAGCCCGGGTCGCCCATGAACATAGTGTTTTCCCCGAATTCTTCCATTACGCCATCGCCGTCGCCGTCGCCGTAGTTTTTGCCCATGAAGTTCGGCATTTCGGCAAACTTAAACTTCTCTCCGCCCTCAAAACGCGCTTCCTCCAGCACCCAGGTATTGTCATCGACCAAGCTGAAGGGGTACTCATCGCCATTGAAGTTGTTGAAGCTGCCGAGCAGATAAAGACCGGACAGGTTGGTCTCGAAGGTGACCAGCGGGCGCACTTCGTACTCCAGTGTCTCATCGTTGAAGCGCACGACCACTTCGCCGGAGAAGCCACAGTCCGTGTTAGCATTGCCGTCCGGGCTTAAGTTGCTTTCCATGATGCCGTCGCACTGGCCGTCACCCCAGTCTTCATCACACCAGTCGAAGCAGTTCTTAACCTTCCAAGGCTCCCCCTGCAGGTCTACGCCCCGGATTTCCCAAACGTGGTCAGCTACCAGCTCCATCTCATCGGCACCCCAGCCGTTGAAGGCGCCGGCGATGTACATTTCGTCGTGGTTAGCGGCGAAGGGCAGCAAGGAAATCTCAAAAGTGGTGCTGCGGTTGGTAGACTGGCCATCGGTATCGGTGACCGTAATCTGCATGGCGTAGGAGCCAGCGCCCAGCAATTCAGCATTAAAGCTGGAGCCTTCCAGTACCAGGCTGTCGCGTGTGCCGGACAGCGCTTGGGTCTCAGAAATAATTTCATTGTCCATGTCATCGCTGAGCGTAAGGCTGATTTCAGCAAGCGGGGACGACTCGCCATCGGCTACGATGACTTTGATGTCAAAATTACCCACCACGATTTTGCTGTTGTTGCTCGGGGAGATGGAGACAATGCCCGGCGCAAAATCCGTTAGGCCCTCCACGTCCACCTCATCTTTGGAGCAAGAGGTGACAAGCAGCCCGAGCAGCGCAAAGAGAGAAAATATTTTTATTATGTTTTTCATGTCAATTAGAGATTGAAAATTTGCAAATTTTCGAATGGACAGGAGCCCAGCTGCCCTAGGCGAACCGGACTCCTGCCAATGGTTTTAGTATCCTGGATTCTGCACCAGGTTGCTGTTGGCCCGTATCTCTTCTTCTGGGATAGGGTAGAGGTCCAGGTTGCCAGAGGTAGTCTGCCCTGCCTGAACGCCGCCTTTCCAAGCCCAGGTGCCATTTTCAGTATACTGGTCAAAGCGGATCAAGTCAGTACGGCGGTGGGCTTCCCACCACAGCTCGCGGGCACGCTCATCCAGGATGAAGTCCAGCGTCAGATCATTAGCGCTGATGTTGCCGGCATCGCTGTCGTAAGCGCGCTGCCGCAGGGCGTTGATCAGAGTGACCGCCGTGCCAGCATCGGTATTGCTCGCTCCGCGCAGGTGCGACTCGGCGTACATGAGGTGCACCTCCCCGAAACGGAATATTGGGAAATCCGTGTCCACGAAGGTCAAGTCAGAACCGATGATGCTGTCGGAGGTTACGTTCTGGTACTTGGGCGCTGCGTAGCCATCGGAGAAAGTGCTGATGGACTCTACAGACTTATTCTGCCCCTGCGTGAAGAAGATGGCCCGCTTGTCGATATCGCCGGTTTCATCCGGGAACAGGTCAACCAGAGCAGGTTGCGTGCGCAATCCACCCCAGCCGTTGTTGACGCCAAACTCCTGGGCATTCATAGCGCCGCCTAAGGCAGCATGCACCAGGTAAGTGGTACCGCCGAAGGTCTGGGTCCGCTCTCCGTCGAAGTTGACAGCAAAGATGATCTCATTAGAAGTGTTGTTGTCAGCCAAGAAGTTCAAGTGGTAGTTGTCTTCCAGGCTGTACACACCAGAGTTGATGATCTTATTGCATGCTTCTACGCACTTGGTGTAGTAGTCATCGTTGGTACCGGTGTAAACTTCGCCGTTGAGAAAAAGCTTAGCCTGCAGCATCCATACTGCAGCGCGGTCTGCCCGGCCGTAGGGAGCAGTGCCCGGTTCCAGCATATCTCCTTCAATAGCTGCGAGTTCGCTGACGATGAAGTTAAATATTTCCGCCCGGCTGGCCTGCTCTGGCGGCGTGCCACCAACCACCTGGTCTTCAGTGTAGAAAGGGATATCCCCAAACATGTCGATGCCGTGCCAGTAGCTCAGCGCACGCAGGAAGCGCGCCTCAGCGCGGAAAGCCGGTATCTGAGAAGCGATTTCATCATCCACGCCGCGGCTTCTGATTTTCTCAGGAGTAGATTCCCGCAGAAATTCGTTGACCAAAGAGACCTGGAAGAAAATCCGGGAATACAGGGCGCGTACGAACTGATTGCCTGCTCCCCAAGTCTGAGTGACGAGATCCGGCAGGCCCTCGTCGTTCCAGGCGATGACCGCCTCATCGGTGGGCAGCTCCTGTAGTTGCCAGTACTGGCGCAGGTAGCTGGAGAAACCTTCGTCCAATGATTTGATATCCGGATTGCCGGCGGGGCCCTGCTGGCCGGTTACAGCCAAGCCAGCGTAGAGACGCGCCAGGAAGCGCTCGTAGGATTCGTCTTCGGAGAAGAAGACCTCTGGTGTAGCCTCGTTGCGGGGCTCTACATCCAGATCGGTACAGGCGGATAAAGCGGCCAGCACCAGGATGAGTGATATATTTATGATCTTTTTCATTGATCTTCTTATTTAGAGTGTTCACTAATTAAAGGCTAAAATTAAGCCCGAACAGATAAGCCTGGGGGCGCGGGTAAGGAGAATTGTCAATACCGCCTACGCCAACTTCAGGGTCTAGTCCGGAGTATTCCGTAAATACCAGCGGGTTCTGTGCCGTTACGTACAAGCGCAGGCTGTTGAAGCCACGATTGGGCCTGAAGGTGTAGCCCAAGGTAACGTTGTCTACCCGCAGGAAAGACGCATCCTCCACGTATACATCCGAAAAGTACTGCGGTTGTACAAACTGGTTTACCAATACAGACTCATGTACGTTATTGATGAAATACCGGTCTTCACCGATGTTCACCCCTTCAACACGCTGGAAAAAACCGCGGTTTGACGCATTGTTGTTATAAACGTAATTTCCGATGGAGCCACGCAGCGTGAAGGACAGGTCAAAGTTCTTGTAAGCCAGGTTGGATGTCAGGCCGAGCAAGATATCCGGTGCCGGAGAGTTGAAGACCCGGCGGTCCTGTTCGTTGATTACGCCATCTCCGTTTTGGTCAACGTACATTTCCAGGTCGTCGCCTTCGGAGACCGGGGTGCCATCGTCGTTCAGAATGTGCTCAAACACGTAGAAAGCATCAATCTGCTCGCCTACACGTAGGATTTGGATGTTGTTGCCGACACCGCCAGCAATGCCGCCTCGCAGAATACCAGCTTCGCCGCCGATGGCGCTGATAGCCAGCACCTCGTTGCGGTTGTAAGCAGCGTTACCCGTGAGGTCCCAGCTGAAGTCCGGGCGGTTGATTACATTGGCATTTAATGTCAGTTCCACGCCGCTGTTCTCCAGTTCGCCGATATTGGTCAGCACGCGGTCGGACAGGTTGGTGCCGGAGGGAATGGCCACTTCGAATAGCAGTTGGTCGGTTCGCTGATTGTAGTATTCGAGCGCACCGTTGAAACGGCCATTGGCAAAGCCAAACTCCAAACCGGCATTGAAAGAGGTGGTCTCTTCCCACTGCAAGCCAGCATCGTAGGGGTCAGGCCGCGCCGTATTAACAAAAATGGGGTTGCCGTCGGCATCCGTTCCAATTTGGTACTGTGCCCGCTGATCGCTCAGGCTGTAACGAGGCAGGTAGCTGTAGTCCGCAATGCCATCCTGATTACCTACCACACCATAGCTGAGGCGCAGCTTCAGGTCGGAGAAGATGTTGCCCAGGCCAGCGGCGAAGTCTTCTTGTAGAATGCGCCAACCCAAAGCAGCCGATGGGAAGAGGCCCCAGCGGTTCTCCGGGCCGAAACGGGTGGAGCCGTCGCGCCGCAGCGTAGCCGTAAGAATGTAGCGCTCGTCAAAGTTGTAGATCGCCCGCCCCCAGAAGGAAATCAGCTTGTTTTCGAAAAAGGTATTGGTGGGGAAGACATCTCCCGCCAAGTCAGGCCGGGTTTCGCCGAATTGATCGGAAGAAAGATTCTGCGCTTCGAAAGTGGGGTACTCCTCGCTGAATTCCTGATAAGAGTAGCCAGCTGTTAAATTGAGGTTATGGCGGTCGCCCAGCTCCTTGCGGTAACGCAGGTAAGCGTCAAAAAGGTAGTTGGTACGAGTGTAATTCTCCACCCGGAGCAGCCCGTTGAAGTTGGACACCAGGGTATTGGTGTAAGTGCTGGGCTCGAAGAGCGTGCTTTCGCCCTGGTTGACATCGTAGCCAAAGTTGACCTTGGCGCTCAGGCCGTCTACCAGGTCATCCAGCTTGTATTCAATGTCCATATTACCGATGGAGCGGAAAGTCTGGCCTTCGTTCTGCCGCTGCTCGATGGCGGAAATCGGGTTGCGCGGCGCCAAGGAGTTGCCGTACTCGAAGTACCCGCCGAAGGCTTCATTTTCCGGGTCCAGTACCGGCTGCGTGGGGTCGAAATCCCAGGCTGCTCCGATACCCGGGTCGAAGACATCGCGGGTACGCGCACCGCGCAGGTTTAAGTTGACGAGCAGTTTTTCGTCGAACAGCTTGTGGTTGTAGCCCAAGCTAAAGTTGATCCGCTCGGTCTCAGAGCTGCGGATGATGCCCTCCAGATTCTGGAAACCAGCCGAAACGCGGTACCCGAAGTCCTGCCCGCCACCTGTGACACTCAAGTTGTGGCTCTGGCCGTCTGCTGTGCGCAGCGTCTCATCAAACCAGTTGGTATTGGCGTTGCCCAAGGAGTTCAGGCGGTTAGGAGCAAAGAAGGTCACCACATCGCGGAAATCGTCTGCATTGAGCATTGCGGGTTCCCCGCGGATCTCGCTTACGGTGTAGTAGCCGTCGTACTGCACCCGCGGGCGGCTGCCAGCTTGTCCCTTTTTCGTAGTAATTACGATAACGCCATTGGCACCCCGGGAACCATAGATGGCAGTAGCTGAGGCGTCCTTAAGTACGGTGAAGGACTCAATGTCCGCCGGGTTGAGGAAGTTCAGTGGGTTGCGGCCGCCAGCAAAGCCCTCATTGTCGATGGGCATACCGTCGATTACGTAAAGCGGCTCGTTGCCAGCATTGACGGAAGTCGCCCCCCGAATACGGATGCTGGAGCCGCCGCCCGGAGAACCGTCGCCAGGAGCAATCTGAACACCAGCTACCTTGCCGGAAATGAGCTGCTCTGGAGATACGATCGCGCCGCGGTTAAAGTTTTTGTCTTCGATTTTGGCCACTACGCCGGTCGCATCCTCTTTGCGCACGGAACCATAGCCAATCACTACGACCTCCTCCAGCACCTCGGCATCTTCACCCAGGGTGAAGTCAAGCGTGGTGGTCTCTCCGTCCTTAATGGTTACCGTTTGGGTGACGTCAGAATAGCCCGTGTAGGAAGCTCGAATCTGCTGCTCCCCAACCGGTACATTTTCCAGGGTATAGTTGCCGTCGAAATCGGTAGCAGAACCACGGTTGCTGCCCACTAAAAGAACGGTCGCGCCAATCAGCGGCTCGCCATTCTCGTCTGTCGCTTTCCCTTTGAGGGTACCCTGCGCGGCTGCCTGCTGGCACAGGAACAGCACAGCCGCAAGGGCTAAAATAAAGCGTGGTAAATTTTTCATAAAAGCTACAATTTAGATTAAATGTATTGGTAAGGATGAATACCCGTCCCTCTGAATTAGTGTACACTCCACACTAATTGAGCAGCTTGATGAATAAGGCGTAACTTGTTGATCAATAGGCTTTTTTGTAAGCCGGGTGATTGGCGCTTTAGTATGCTTAATGTAAGCTTTGACCAAAAGATAGGGCAAATATATTCCCTCTAGTGGAATTGCCCTACTTAAATTTGAAATATTTTTGGCAAAGAACCACTATTTGGTGAACCTTTTTGAACCCTGGCTCTTGTATACTTCTGCTTTATTTGGTTGTACAAATGAAAATCCTTTCTGAACCCTAGGCTATGACAATCCTCACCACTCCTTGGCTCTAAGGGGTGACCTTTGTCAGCAAGATAAGCTACCGCACTTTGCAGCAGCCTGCTGTCAGTACTTGTTTAGGGGTCGGGTTTGAAAGTGAAAAGTGTCAATTTTTCGGTGAGACAATGCGCTTTTCGAAGGGCATGCCCTGAGGTACGGGCAAGAAAAGCAACGCATTATCACCTAATAAGTGGCCTTTTTTAGCTCAAAGGCTGGCCTCCAAACAAGCACTCAAAGCCCCATACGGCGCCCAAGCCAATTGCTGGCCAGCATGCCGAAGAGCACGATGCTGATGGAGCTCAGCGGCATTAGAATAGCAGCGACAATAGGGGACAGTGCGCCCTGCACGGCGAAGCTCAGCCCAATGACATTATATATAAAAGCAAAGGCGTAGGCGAAGTAGACGAGCTTGATACTGCGCCGGGCAAATTCCGCAAACCGGGGCAGCTGCCCGAAGGATTTGGCATCGAGGATGGCATCGCAGGCGGGGGTGAAGTTATTGGTATTCTCCGCAATGACTAGGCCGGCATCGCTCTGCTGCAGCGCGCCGGCATCGTTCAGGCCGTCGCCCAGCATGAGCACCCGCTGCCCATTTTGCTGCAGTTGTTTGACAAAATGCAGCTTATCCTGCGGGCTTTGGCGGAAGCGCATTTCTCCCCGCTCCCGGAATGCAGGAGCCAAGAGGGTCCGCTCGCGGTCGTTGTCGCCCGAAAGCAAGAACAGCCTGGCACGGCGGCCAAAGTAATCAGCTACCTTCCAAACCCCAGGGCGGAAGTGGTTTTCCATCTCGAAATAGCCCCGTATCTCACCGTTGATTTGTACATAGATGCCGTCTCCAGCGACGGTTTCCTGATCCATGAATGCCGGAGAGCCGACTTTGAGGTGGCACTGGCACAGGTGAGCTTCCACCCCTTTCCCGAGCCGTTCCTGCCAGTCTTTGACGTTGTAGATGCAGTTGTCGGTGGGGGGCTCGTTTTCCTGCAGGTAAGCAGCGAGCTGCTGGCTCACGGGATGGCTGCTAGGTTCGAGTACCGCTTTGATCATTTGTTTTTCGTGGGCGTTCAGCGGCGCTCCCTGGAAGCCAATGCGGCTGCGCTGCCGCTGGGTCAAGGTGCCGGTTTTGTCAAATACCACTGCTTCTACCTGGCTCAGCGCTTCGATGATGGCGGTGTTCTTCAGGAAGAAACGCTGCCGGCCGAGGAGGCGCAGGGCATTGCCGAAGATAAAAGGCACGGCAAGAGCGACGGCGCAGGGGCAGGCGATGATAAGCACGGCGGTGAAAGCGTTGATGGCGGTTCCGGTATCCCGGGGCAGCCAGTAGAGTAGGGTAGCGAATGCGATGAGCAGGATGACGACGGTAAATACCTTGCCCACCCGGTCTGCCAGTTCACTGGTTCGAGAGTCCTGCTTTTTGGTGAATGCTTCATCGTTCCACAACTGGGTGAGGTAGCTCTGGGACACCCGCCGCGTCAGGCTCAGCTCAATGCTGCCGGCAGTTTGCCGGCCGCCGGCGTAGATCTTCTCTCCGGTGCCGCGGGCGATGGGCTCCGACTCTCCGGTCACAAAGCTGTAGTCGATTTTGGCATCCCCTTTCAAGAGTATGCTGTCGGCAGGGATGAGTTCGCCGTTTTTCACCAGGATGTTATCGCCGGGCTCCAGCTTGTCGAGGGTAACCGACTTCAGCCCGCCTTCCTCTTTGCGGTGGGCTGCGATGGGGAAGTAGGACTTGTAATCCCGCTCGAAAGAAATGGTATGGTAGGTACGCTGCTGAAACCACTTGCCGGCCAAAAGGAAGAAAACCAAGCCAGCGAGGCTGTCGAGGTAGCCGGCGCCGGTATGCGTAAGAATTTCGAAAACGGAACGGCCGAAGAGGGTCAGAATGCCGAGGGAAATGGGCACGTCTATGTTGAGCCGCCCTTGCTTCAGCCCCATCCATGCCGACTGCAGGTAGCCGCGGCCCGCGTAAAATACGAGCGGCAGGGCCAGCAGTATGTTCAGGTAGCCGAAGAGCTGGAAGAATTCGCCCTCCAGCTGCTTGTCCAGCCCCAGGTATTCCGGGAAGCTGAGCAGCATGATATTGCCAAAGGCAAAACCGGCAACGCCGATTTTGTAGTAGAAGGAGCGGTCTATCAGCGGTTTGTCCGCCTCATCGAGGTTGCTGAGGTTGATCGCCGGGGCGTACCCGATGCGGTCGAGCAATTCCACGATCTGCCGCAGGCTGGCTCCCTCTTCTTTTTTAAAGGTGATGTGGATTTCCTTTTTGACAAAGTTGACGGTAGAGGAAAGCACGCCCGGGCTGAGTTTGTACAGGTTCTCCAGCAGCCAAATGCAGGAAGCGCAGTGAATCTGCGGCAGGTAAAAGGTAACCCTCGTTTGCTGGCCGTCCGAAAAGTCGATCAGCTTCTCCTGCACATCGGGATCATCCAGAAAAGCGTACTCGGCTTGCTTCTTGCCTTTCAGGCTGAAGGCAGCGTTCTCATCAATATCGTAGTAACGGCAGAGCCCATTGTCGTTGAGGATTTCGTAGACAGTACGGCAACCCTCGCAGCAGAAGGATTTGTCCTCTAGGCGGATGTCTACCCCCTCGCAGGGCTCGCCGCAGTGGTGGCAAGCGCCGGAGGTTTCCGTATTTGTGCCTACGGCACCGTAAGCTTGGTTGAATTGGCTGGCCATTGGCATCGTCTCTTTTTGCGACTAAAGCGAAACTATCTTTCAGTTGGTTGAAGGTACTAGCCAGCCTGCCCTGCAAGGATGACATTCGTCATTACAAGGAAGTGACAAATGCCATTATGGAGGGGGAGAAGCGCAGCAAGCAATATTTTGACGCTGCCTTTACATTTTCAGATAGAAATCCCCGGTAAGCGCCACGTACTGCTCGGTCCACACCTGTTTTTTGCCAGCCTGTGCGATGGTAAGGGTATCTACTTCGCGTTCCAGCTGCTTTTGGCTGAATTCCATAAGCAGCCTTTCTATTGGGCGGCCCGGTTTGGGAAGCACTTCGGTTATGCGGTTGCAGTAGAAGTTGTAGCCTTCCGCCAGCTCCTGAAAGCGCAGCCCTTCGATGTAAGGGAGTACAAGCGCGAAGCGGCCGTTGGCCTTGAGCAGGTCGCGCACCGCCCGCAGCAGGTCGCTGTGCGGCAATTTGGTAGTGTGGCGCACGCTGTGGCGGTCCTGGTAATGGGAAAAGGTGCCGCCGGTGAAGAAGGGCGGGTTGCTGACGATCAAGTCGTAAGCGTGTAGATGTTGCTCGGCGAATTCTTGTACCGCTTGGTTGAATACTTTCAAGTTTTTGGACCAGGGAGCGGCCTCCATATTGGCAGCAGCCTGTCGGCAGGAAGTTTCGTCTATGTCAACGCCGTGCACGGCGGCTTCGGGCGCGCGCTGCGCCAGCATAATGGCGATAAGCCCGTTGCCGGTGCCAATATCGAGGGCGGTTTTTACACCATCCACCCCTGCCCAGGCACCCAGCAGTACGCCATCGGTGCCGACCTTCATCGGGCATTGGTCCTGCTGGATTTCAAACTGCTTGAAGCGAAAGGTTTCTTTTTCTTTCTCTTTTTCTTTTGTGGCCATAGAGTCATCGGTTTTGCACAAGAAAGGAGCAACCGTGTTTAGGGCTGCTCCTTGTTATAAAACAATTCTTCGAAAATAGTTTTACTACTGCTCGATATCGTTCAGATTACGGATGGTCAGCTGCGTTTCATCGAATTCGGATACGATGGCGGTGAGCGTGAAACTGCCCTCCGGCACCGATTCGGAAGCAAAGCTGGCATCGTCGCGGGTAAAGGTGGCGATCTCGCCTGTTCCGTCCGAGAGGGTTTTGGGGCCGTCAAAAACGCCGCTGCCCGTGAAGCTGATGTCCGATACCTTGACCAAGGTGGATTCCCACACCTCCGCATTATCCAGTATTTCGGCTACGGTAGCCTCCCGGGCTTGTGGCAGGGTGCCATTGCCCATGCTGAAGGCATTGTCGTTGGGCAGGTTGTTGACCTGCAGCAGGCCGCGGAATTCGCTCAGTTCTTCTCCGGATACATCCACCTCGATTTCTTCGCCCAGAGAGAAGGGGTGGCTCTCATTGAAGCGCAGTACGATCCCGCCGCTCTCGTCCTGCAGGAAGAGGTTGCGGCCCGTAGTGTTGCCCGCGTCTTTGTCCGATATGACGACCCCCTTTACGAAGCGGTCGCTAGGCGCAGCATCGGCACCGCCCTCGAAGAGCGTGCGCAGCTCCGCCAGAGAGATTTGCTCCGGATCGCCGCCGCCTCCGCTGCCGTTGTCATCTTCGCCTACATCGCTCAGGTTGCGGATTTTCAGCTGGTAGCCTTGATCAGCCGGGCCATTGTCTTCAGAAAATTGAGAAACGATAGCAAACATAGTGTCTACCGGCTCTTGGGGCAGGGCCGCGTTAGCGAAATCTGCCCCCGGGCTGGTGAACATGTCAATCATATCGGTGCCATCCGAAACCGTGGTTGTGAAGCCAAAGGTACCGCTGCCGCTGATGGTCACATTGGAAAGCTGTACCAGCGTGGATTCCCAGAGCTCGGCGTTTTCCAGCACATCGTTGACGGTAGCCACGCGGGGTGTTGCACTGCCCATACCTTGGGAGCTGGCGCGGGATAGGTTGACATCATTGAGTTGCAGCAGCCGCTCGAATTCAGAAAGCTCCTGATTGCTGACGACTACTTCTACTTCTTCTCCCAGGCTAAAGTTGTGGTCATTCTGAAAGCGCACCATAATGCCGGCGGTTTCATCCTGTATGATCAAGTTGAGCCCCTGGAAGTTCCCGCTCGTGCGGTCGGAGAGGACGACACCGCGGATTTTGCGGTTATCCGGTGCCTGGCTAGCGCCGTTTTCGAAGGAGTCGCGCAGGGCGCGGATGCTCATCAGCTCTTCTTCGCCAGTGCCTGCGCCGCAGCGGTTGCCAGCCATGTCGACATCATCGGTATTCCGGATAAACAGCTGGTCGGTATCGCCAAAGACATTGTAAACGGCTGTGATGGAGCCATTGCCCTCGGGCAGGGTATCGTTGGCGAAGTCAGCGAATCCGCTGGTGCGCAAAAGGATGGTATTGCCATCGCAGTCCTGCACGATCCGGTTGATTGTCTGCCGGCCAAAGGCATCGGCGTAGGGCAGGCCGAGTTCGGAGGAGGCAAATTCTACATTTTCGAGCCGAACCAAGGTAGACACGTCACTCCGGCGCAGCTCATTAATGCCCCGTACGGCGGGCTCCGGTTGGGGCACGATCTGCCCCCGGTAGATGCGCTCGTTGTAATCCACAATATCGCCCAGCTCGTCGAAGCCCTCTTCCTGGTAGATGTAGCCGCCGAGTTGGACAACGCCGTTGAATTCTCCGAGCACCAAACCCTGGCAATCAATGGTGATTTCCCGCCCCAGCGGATAGAGGTTGAAAGCGTCGGTGAGGTTGATCAGCACTTCGATGCCCGCCGTGGAATCCTGCACGATCAGCGAGCGGAAGAAGTTGCCGCCGGCATCGTTGCCCACCACGACAGCCTGTACAAAAACAGAATCCTCGATCACGGTGAGCTGCCCAGGGATGTAAAGGTCCTTCAGCTCGGCAACGGTGGTATTGCCCTTTACTTCCAGCTCATTCCCGGTAGTGGGTGGCGGTTCGATTTCGGTATCCACGCAGGAAGTCAGGAAGGACAGCCCGAATGCCAGGCTGAACAGTAGTAGCTTTTGAAAAGAGACTTTCATTATGCTTGTTTTAGTTTTTTCGAAATAGGATTAAATCCGCAGGCTTAGGTTGAGAAAAAAGTTGCGGCCGTAGAGGTAGTAGTAGCGGGGCTCAAATACGGAGCCTTGCCCGGTGCGCGCATCGAAGTCGAAGCGCAGCTGGTCGAAGCCGCCGGTGATGAAGTCCTGGTTGTCCAGGATATTGTTGACCCCCACGTTGATGTACAAAAAGGTGTCGCCAAACTTGAAGGACTTGCCGCCGAAGAAATCGAGGGTGAACTGCCCGTCGACTTGCGTCTGATTGGTGATGCGCTCGAATTCTTCGGAATTGGGCTCCAGCCCAATCACAGCCTCCGTGCTTTGGGTGATGGGGTTGTAGTCGATGAAAATCTGATCGAAGTAGTTCAGGTTGAGGTAGGCAAACCAGTAGCCGGGCGGGCGCAGGTTCAGGCCGAAAGTGTAGGCGTGTTGCGGCCGGCCAGGCACTTTAAGGCCTTCCGAGTAGATTTCAAACTCATCGTTGACAAGGTCAAAGGTTTCCTGATCGTCGCCGTACAGCGCGCCCTGCGCCCGGCTGCTGTAGGTGTACTCGCCTACGGCGGCTACGCCGCGCAGGCTAGCCCAAGGCAGTACTTTGGCTTCTATAGCGAGTTCCATCCCTTGGTGGCGCTGGTCAAGCTCGGTGAGTACCAGGCTGCCGAAAGCCCGCTGAATGTCGTTGTAGAAGCGGATGATGTCGGTGCGGTTTTCAAACTGGGTGTAATAGACACTGGCGCGCGCTTGTACGTTGGGAGACCGCAGCAGGTAACCGGCTTCCCCGCTGTAGATGGTCTCGCGCTCCAGGCCCGGCACCAACTGATCGCGGGTACGGGGGGAGACGAAGGAGTTTCTGGCGAAGGGAGCGCGCGTCATGTAAGCGCCATTGGCGAAAAAGTAGTTGCGGCCATTGGCTTTGTAAGTAATGCCGCCCTTGCCCGCGTAGTTGAGGAAGTCCTGCCGCTCGGACTCGCCGAAGGAGCTATTGGGGAAGCGCCCCGTGCGGTACTTGCCGTCGCGCCAGAATTCGGTTTGCGAAAGCTCTCCCGCCAGGAAAATGTCAAAGCGCGGCAGGGTAAATTCCGTCTGCGCCCAGCCAGCCGCCCGGCGCACGTTGATGTCGTAGCTGTAGCCGAAGCGGTCGCCCTCGCCCACAATGCGGTTCGGGTTGTTGAGGTCGCTCTGCTGCACGTCGATATCGTCCGGGAAATCCCGCACGGCAAAGGCGTCGATATCAACGAAGTAGTCGCCGCCGAGCAGGTCTTCCAGCACTTTGTGGTTGTCGATGGATTGCTCCTGGTAGGACAGGCCGCCGCTCAGGGTAAAGGTTTCGCTGATGATGTGGTTGTAGTTGGAATAGATGTTCAGCTCCTCGGAATCGTAGCGGCGGTCTTCCAGTACGTACTGCGACCAGCGGCCCTCTTGCCCTTCGTCCAGAAACCTGGGGTACTTCTGTGCCAGCTGGCTGCTGCGGTTGATGTCGTAGAAGCTGTCCCAGTCGAGCTGCCGGGCTGCTTGATTGTTGCGGAGTTCCTCTTCGATGATAGCCGCGCCTTCTTCCTGCCCGATGGATTCGAAGAAGCTGGGCAGGTTGCGGTAGTAATCCGGGCGGGGATCGGGTGCTTCGAACCAGTTGAGCGCAGTGCTGCCGATGCGGCCGAACTGGTAGGAGGCGGTGGTGGTGAGGGTGCCGTTCTCGCTGAATTCCCAGTCGTGCCGCAGCATGATGACCGGTTGGTGGATGTTGGAGATGCGCGCGTTGCGCTTTTCACCGTTCTGAAAGCCCCAGTAAGGGTTGTAGTAGTTGTTGTCTGCCAAGTCGTACATCTCCGGCGTACTGGCGCCCGCGCGGCCGCGGCGGGAGGGTGCTCCGAAGGCGGTCAGGTTCAGCAGGTGTTTGTCGCCTAGCTTGCGGTCGATGGCCAGGAAGTAGGCGTAGGCATCGTAGAAGGAGCCTGGCTCGTAGCCCTCCTCCGCCCAGCGGTGAGAACCGGAGAAGGAGAAAGCCCAGCCGCTTTCCAGCATGCCGGTAGAAAGGGTGGCCATGGTCCGCCAGCGGTAGCCGCGGTTGGTGGCGGAGGTTGTCACCCGCACCTGCTTGCGCTGGGAGGAAGCCCGCATGTCGATGTAGGAGCCTCCGCCAATCCCACCGAAGCCGTAGCTCAGGGGGTTAAGGCCGATCTCGGCGTTCCGGTTGCGGGTCACGTCGTTCAAGCCGCCCAGAGCGCTCCAGAAGGCCCGCCCGTTTTCCAGTTCGTTGAAGGGGACGCCGTTGATGAAGACCGCGGTGTTTTCCGAATCGTAACCGCGAATGCGGAAGCGGGCGGGCCCGAAGGTGAACGCAGCTGCGGAAACGAAAACGTCGCGGGAGGCTGCTAGTACGCCTGAGATGTTCTGATTGTCCGTCTCTTGCTCCAAATCACCGTCAGAAAGGGTGATGGTAGGAATGAAATCCTCTTTGTTGGAAATGCCTTCTTCCCGCTCGGTGGGCACGAGGCTGATTTTGCCCAAGTCAAAAACGCCATCCCCCTGGTCTTTGACTGTAGTGGAGAGCGACTGCTGTATGTAGTCTTCTTCGGTGGAGAAGGTGAAGCGGTGTTCCCCCTCGGGAATATCGTATAATACAAATGCGCCGAGTTCGTCGGTCACTGCAGTGTACCGGCTGTCGTCAATGTTGACGACCACGCCAGGCACTGGCTGGTCGGTTTCGCTGTCGAATACCATTCCCCTGACTTCAACGCCAGCCCGGAGGGCACAGGCGGATAACAGCAGCAGCAGGGTGGGCAAAATGCTTTTCAAATGCATGTGATATGGTTTGTTTCAATGCGCTGCGCGGCTTGCAGCGGTGTCAAAAAGAGGTTGGCGGCAGTGCTCGCCAGAAAATTAGGGCGTGTATACCTTTTAAGAAAGCGACTGCAAAGGTAGCAGAAATACCGCTTAGTTGTAGTGCGCTATTCCAAAAATTAACGTAAACTTAAAGCGGTGCCAGGCGGAAGATGCCAGGCTGGCGTACGGAATTTCTATCTTTGGCCGTTGTATAAAAACGGACAAAACCCAACTTATGGAGCCCAAACATTTGCTAGTTGCTCTGCTGCTGCTCGGCAGCCTCCCCCTCGCTGCCCAACAAGAATACAAAGTGGGCGCAGTGGGCTTTTACAATTTCGAAAACCTGTTCGATACGATCGATACGGAGGATGTGCGGGACACCGAATTCACGCCGGCCGGCGAAAAGCTTTGGGACAGCGAGCGCTATCAGACCAAACTGGACCATCTGGCCAAAGTAGTGGAAGAGTTAGGCACCGATGTCACCCCGGATGGCCTGGCGGTGCTGGGAGTGTCGGAGGTGGAAAACCGCAGCGTGCTGGAGGATTTCGTAGCCCACCCGCTGATCAAGGACCGCGATTACCAGATCGTCCACGAGGATTCGCCGGATGAGCGCGGCATTGATGTGGCGCTGCTGTACAACCCGAAGTACTTTGAGCTTGACACTTTCCAAAATCTATTCGTGGAGCTGTACCGGGACGGGGAGCCGGATTATACCCGGGATGTGCTGGTCGTGTCGGGCAAATTCGACGGGGAGCCGATGCACTTTTTGGTCAACCACTGGCCTAGCCGGTCGGGCGGGCAAGCCGCCAGCCAACCGGGGCGCAATAAAGCGGCTATGGTCAACAAACTGGCCGCCGATAGCATCATGGAGGCGCAGCCCGGTGCTAAGGTGATCATTATGGGGGACTTAAACGACGACCCCATCAGCCCTAGCGTCAAGGAGGTGATCGGCGCCAAGCGCAAGAAGCGCCAGGTCGGCCCCGGAGAATTTTACAATCCGATGTACGACCTCTACAAGAAAGGCATCGGCACG
The DNA here is from genome assembly GCA_964397205.1 of uncultured Phaeodactylibacter sp. Lineage (GTDB taxonomy): Bacteria > Bacteroidota > Bacteroidia > Chitinophagales > Saprospiraceae > Phaeodactylibacter. Next base: position 16,640 of record CAYNIT010000046.1, read on the forward strand.
CTGGCCTACCGGGATGCCTGGAGCTTGTTTGACCAGCTGCTGCTGTCCCACGGGCTGATCGCCGGGGATATGGAGGAGGGATACCAGTTTTACCAGGTGCGCATCCACAATCCGAAGTACCTGTTGCAAAAGAAGGGCAGATTTAAGGGCTACCCCTTTCGCTCTTTTGGCGGAAGTGAGTACCTTGGTGGTTATAGTGACCACTTCCCCGTTTACCTTTTTTTGGTAAAGGCTATATAAAGGGAGGAGGCGCGACCAAAAAATCGACTTTTGGCCTTCGACAAACCACCGCTGGAACTCAATGCCGACTTTAAATACGCTCTCGACTTGATAGAGCAGCAGGGCCGTAATCTCTTTGTTACGGGCAGGGCAGGTACGGGCAAATCTACCCTCCTGCAGCTGTTCCGCCGCACTACCCGCAAAAAGGCGGTGGTGTTGGCGCCTACTGGCATTGCTGCCCTGAATGTGGGCGGGCAGACCATACATTCTTTCTTTGGCTTCCCCCCCAAACCACTCTCCCGGCAGGACATCAAAAAGCGGCGCAACCGCCGACTGTACCAAAACCTGGAGGTGCTCGTCATCGATGAAATCTCTATGGTACGGGCGGATCTGCTGGACAATATCGATTGGTTCCTGCGCATCAACCGCGAAGTGCCGCTGCCCTTCGGCGGGGTGCAGGTAGTGCTCTTCGGCGATCTCTTCCAACTGCCGCCCGTAGTAGCTTCGGATGCGGAAGCGATGCGCTTCCAGCTGGAGTACCGCTCGCCCTACTTTTTTTCGGCGCAGGTGCTGGAATCTGGCCAAGTGGAACTCGAACAACTGGAGCTGCGCAAGGTGTACCGCCAGGAAAACCGCAACTTCCTGCGGCTGCTGGAGTCGGTGCGCCTCAACCGCATGGACTACGACGACCTGGAGGATCTCAACAGCCGGTACCTGCCTAATTTTGAACCCGAGGATTACTACATTACGCTTTCCGCCCGCAACGCTACGGTAGACCGCATCAATCAGCGGGAACTCGAACGCATCCCGCTGGAGGAAAAGACCTACACTGCTCAAGTCACCGGCACTTTCAACCCTAAGCTATACCCCACGGAAGCTGCTATGCGCCTCAAGCTCAGCGCCCAGGTGATGTTCATCAAGAACGATCCCGACAAGCGCTTTGTCAACGGCACCATCGGGAAGGTGGCCAAACTGGAAGAGGGCAGTGTGCAGGTGCAGGTGCAGCAGGAAGATGGCACCGAAGAGCAGATCGATGTGGTGCCCGTCGAGTGGGAGATTCTCCGATACCAGCCTAGCGAGAAGGACCCGGGGCAGATCGAAACCGAAACCCTCGGCACATTCACCCAACTGCCCCTGCGGCTGGCCTGGGCCATTACCATCCATAAATCTCAGGGCAAAACCTTTGATAAGGTCATCATCGATTTGGGCAAAGGAGCCTTCGAGCACGGGCAGACCTACGTGGCGCTGAGCCGCTGCCGCAGCCTAGAGGGCATTGTGCTGAAAAAGCGCCTCCGGCCCCGGGATATCCTCACCGACGAACGGGTGGTGGAGTTCTACGAGTCCAATTTCTTCTGAAACCGCCGAACTATTCCTGCTCCGGCGACATCATCTTACCACTACATAAGCGACTTTACAGGGCTATAAATATGGGTAGGAAAACAATTGTGGCGGCGGCATGCCTGCTGTGGTTCAGCGGTATGCTTCACGGGCAGCTCCGGCTGGCGGATACATCGGCTTTGGAGCCAGTGTATAAGGTGAACCTTTGGATGAGCGGCGGCATTGCGCTGGTGGGAGGGTACACTAATGTAATCGGCATACCAAAGGTCAAGGATAAGCCAAAGCTCGGCCAAGCGGAGCTGGACCGGATAGTAGAGGAGGGGGTTGGCTGGCTGAACCGCGCGGGCCTGCGGCAGGACCCGAGCAAGCGGGAGCAGGCGCATCGGATATCGGACGCTATGATGTACGGGACAGCGAGCCTGCCGTTTTTGCTTTTCCTGGACCGCAGAGTAAAAGGAGAATGGCTGGAGGTATCCCTGATGTACCTGGAGACGGTCTCTCTGACTTCCAACCTCTACACCTACAGCCCGCTCGGCCCCACCTTCTTTGACCGTTACCGCCCGCTGGCTTTTTACGAGGAGGTTGAGCTGGAAGAGCGGCGCAGCGGCAATCAGCGCAATTCCTTCTACAGCGGGCATGTCGCTACGACCGCTATGGGGGCTTTTTTTACCGCTAAGGTACTGCACGATTACCATCCGGAATGGGGCAATAAACGCTTCTGGCTCTTCGCTGGGGCAGCGGTGCCGCCTGCGGTAGTGGGAGTGCTGCGGCTGCGGGCGCTCAAGCACTTTCCGACGGATTTGATTGCCGGGGGGCTGATTGGGGCTGGCATGGGCATACTGATCCCAGAGTTGCACCGCCGCTGGCAGAACCGGCTGCGGATTAACGCGGCCTACGGAGAAGAGCGGAAGGAGTTGGGGGTGAGGCTGCGGTTTTAGGAAGGGGGGGGGAACTGGAAAATGCCCCGCCCAACGTAGGCTGCACTAGCGCAGGCGGGCAAACCGCTTGCCGTCAAGGCAGCGCCCTTCATGGCAAAACTGCAGAAGGCAGAGGGGGAGGAGAGCTGGCTGCAAGGGCAGAATCTCAGAACGGAAAAGCTGGGCTTAAAACGCCTGCCAATTCCTATATTTGCCTCGCGAAACAAAAATGGGTCGATGCAACAAGCCGAATGGTTCGAGGAGTGGTTTGATTCTCCTTACTACCATATACTTTACCGAGACCGCGACGAGTCGGAAGCAGAGGGCTTCATCGACCATTTGCTGCAGATACTGGCGCCGCCGGATGGCGCCAAGATACTTGACCTGGCTTGCGGGAAGGGCCGGTACTCTTTGCATTTGGCGAAGAAGGGGTTTGAAGTGGTAGGGTTAGATTTGTCGGCGCAGAGCATAGCGCAGGCCAAGCGGCTGGAGAGGGACAACCTCCGCTTTTTGGTGCACGATATGCGGCAGCCGCTGCCGGTGCAGGGTTTTGACTATATTTTCAATTTCTTTACCAGCTTTGGCTACTTTGATACGGAAGCGGAGGACTTGCAAACGCTGAAGAATGTGCAAGATGCCCTAAAAACCGGCGGGTTGCTGGTACTGGACTTCTTCAATGCCCATTACGTGCGCAACCGCCTGACTGGGTGGGAGCAGAAAACCATCGACGGAGTCAAATTTGACCTGCACAAGCGCATAGAGGGGAAGCATGTCGTCAAGGCGATCCATTTTCAGAACGGGGACCAGCGGCTTTTCTACGAGGAGCGCGTCCGGCTGTTTACGCTGGAGGACTTTCAGCGCCTGCTGGGAGCGGCTGGCTTGAAGCTGAAAAAGGCCTACGGCGACTATCAGCTGCAGCCGTTCGATAAGCGGGAGAGCCCCCGCCTGATCCTGATTGCCGAAGCATGACCGATGACAGGCGGCTTGGCAGCGTTCGCCGTACAGTCGTGCACAAAGAAAACGCGAAGGGGCAATCCTCTTCCACAGCAAACAGAAATGCTAGAGACCTTATTACAAGTCGATTACCAGCTGATGGAGTGGCTGAACCAGGAATGGCAGCACCCCTGGCTGGATGCTATAATGCCCCACTGGCGGGATAAGAAGACCTGGATACCGCTGTATGTGATACTGGCGGCTTTCTCCCTCTACCGCTTTCGCTGGCGCGGGCTGTATTTTATTCTCGCCGTAGTTCTGACGGTAGGGCTGGCCGACACCATGAGCAGCAAGGTAATGAAGCCTTCCTTTGAGCGGGTGCGGCCCTGCAACAGCACTGAGTTGAGCTTTGAGGTGGTGCAGCGGGGCGGCTGCGGCGGCGGTTACAGCTTTACTTCTTCCCATGCTACCAACCACTTTGCTATAGCCGTATTCATCGCGCTGACCTTCGGCAGTATTTACCGCTGGCTGCGCTGGCCCCTGCTGATTTGGGCGGCTACCATTGCGTACGGGCAGGTGTACGTCGGGGTCCACTATCCCTTCGATGTGTTGGCTGGGGCGCTTCTGGGCAGCCTGATTGGATTTGGGGTGGCAAAAGCCTACCTTAGCCAGCCACAGTTGCAACTCCAAAAAGTCGCTTAAATGGGAATTTGGGAATATGGCCTGCTTTTTGTTTCGGTTGTAGGAGGAGGGATGCTGGCCTTCCGCTTTAGCGGCAGCGCGCAGCAGGCGCTTAAGCTGGCGCTCTCGTTCAGCGGCGCATATATTTTGGGCATCACCATCATGCACCTGATGCCGGGCGTGTTTGATCAGGGCGGGCAGGCAGCCAGCTTCTGGATTCTGGCCGGCTTCTTCTTGCAGTTGCTTCTGGAACAATTGTCGCGCGGCGTAGAGCACGGCCACGTGCACGCCCACCACAGAGAGCGGCGCAGTTTTGCCGTGCAGGTCATGATCGGCTTGTCCCTGCATGCATTCCTGGAGGGCTTGCCCCTAACTCACTTCGAAGAATTTCACGCCGCGCACCATCACCATGAGCGCGGAGAGTTCCAGTTGCTGCTGGGCATACTGTTGCATAAATTGCCCGCAGCCTTTGCGCTGGTAGCCCTCTTGATTCGTTCCGGCTTTAACCGGCGGGTCGCCTGGGCCTGCCTGCTTATTTTTGCCTCCATGTCTCCTCTGGGAGCATTTTCTGCCAGCTACTTTCCCCTGGACGGGGAGCAAGTGGCCTACCTGTTGAGTTTCGTGATCGGGTCGTTCCTGCACATCAGTACCACTATCTTATTTGAAGCCGATGACACGCATCAGCACCGGGTTTCTTTCCGGAAGCTCCTGGTCATTTTGCTGGGAATTGGCCTTGCTTTGGGAGCAGACTTTGTATAGTTGAGCGCTGAATAAGCTATACTGCCCCGTCGAAGTCCTGAATCTTAATTTTTCCGGCCGGAATTTCGCAAAGTATGTAAATAAGTTGTTAGCGAAAATTCGCTGGAGGTTCAAAGCGGGCTGTTTGCCTCCATCTTTGATTTTCAGCACCTTATAAGACAGGCAAGCGACAATCGTCGGATACAGCTTAATTATTTGCGTTAAGGCTAGGTTAATTCTGTTTAAAATTCCCTATTTTGGTCTTCGAAATCCGAATAAATCATCTAACCTACATCGGCGGTTGATATGAAATTTGCAAATAAAGCGTACCTCCTTAATATCGTTTTATTAGTGTTGGGTACGGGTGTTCTTCAGGCTCAAACCAGCATAAGTGGCCGGGTTTTCGATGCCACCACTAAGGATCCGCTCATTGGGGCAAGTGTGGCGATAGCCGGCACTACGGAGGGTACGGTCACCGATTACGATGGCGCGTTCGCTCTGCGTTCGGATGCATCGCTCCCAGTTGTGCTGAACGTCTCCTATATTGGGTACAAGCCGAAGGAGGTGAAATTGGAAAAGCAGACGAAAAACCTGGAAATACTGCTGTCCGAAGCGGTTATCACCACCGAAGTCGTAGAAGTACGGGGCCAACGGATTTCCGAAAAGCAAAAGGCCAACCCACTGACCGTAGAATCATTGGATGTACTGGCTATCAAGGAGAC
>CAYNIT010000047.1:0-21652 GCA_964397205.1 uncultured Phaeodactylibacter sp.
GGGACAAAGAAGCTACGGCGCTGTTCGAATCCATCGACCACGAGAAGTTTATAAAGCTGCGCTACAACCCGGTAGCCCTGCTGGAGGAACTAAGCCTGGAGAGAGCCAATCAGCTCCTGGAGGATCAGAGCTTCATGCAGCGGCTGCAGACAGTTACCCAAAAATTCCGGCAGTACATGGCGGAAGGCGCCAATGCCTCCGGGCCGAGCATCGCTTACTTCAGCATGGAGTACGGCCTGCACATCTCTCTGCGCCTGTATTCAGGCGGCCTGGGGATTCTGGCTGGCGACTACCTCAAAGAAGCATCGGACTCCAACTGCCGGATGGCTGCCGTAGGGCTGCTTTACCGCTATGGGTACTTTCAGCAAGCCATATCGCTGCACGGCGACCAAATCAACAATTTCCCTCCCCAGAAATTTACCAAACTGCCTGTACAACCCGTGCGGGATGAACAGGGCAAGTGGATAAAAATTGCCGTAGGCCTCAAAGGGCGCATGGTATACGCTAAGGTATGGGAGCTTCGTATCGGCCGCATTTCCCTCTACCTGCTGGATACCGATATTGACGAAAACGACTGGCACGACCGCTCGCTTACCCACCAGCTCTACGGCGGCGACAACGAGCACCGCCTGCGGCAGGAAATCCTGCTGGGCATCGGCGGCATCCGGGCGCTCAAAGCCCTGGGCATTGATGCCGAGCTCTACCACTGCAACGAAGGCCACGCTGCCTTTTGCAATCTGGAGCGCCTGCAGCACTATGTGCAGAAGGAGGGCCTGCAGTATGAAGAAGCCCTCGAGGCAGTCCGCTCGAGTTCTCTATTCACCACCCATACCCCGGTTCCAGCCGGGCACGACTATTTTCACGAAAACCTGCTCCGGGAATACCTTTACTCCTACGCTGATGAGCTGGGTATCGACTGGCACCGATTCGTAGCTTTGGGCAAAATTAACCCTGACAATCACGAAGAGCTGTTTTCCATGAGCCATCTGGCCATTCGCCTCTCCCAGGAAGTCAACGGCGTGAGCAAGCTGCACGGCGCCGTTTCCCAGGAGATGTTCAGCACGCTTTACCAGGGGTACAACCCAGAAGAACTGCACATCGGCTTCGTCACCAACAGCGTGCACTACCCCAGCTGGATCGCCAAGGAGTGGCACGATTTGTATGTCCAAACCTTCGGAGCGGCTTTCCTAAAAGACCAGTCCAATAAGGAATACTGGCGGAAGATACAGCAGGTGCCAGCGCCAACCATCACCGACATCCGCAACAAACTGAAGAAACGGCTGCTGCATTACGTCAAAGACAGCCTGAAGCAAGACCTTACCCGCCGCGGCGAGAACCCCCGCAGCATTTTTGAATTAACCAACGCCATTGAAGAAGACGCCCTGGTCATTGGCTTCGCCCGCCGCTTTGCGACTTACAAGCGGGCGCACCTTTTATTTACCAACCTCGACCGGCTGTCCGAAATCGTCAATCGGGAAGGCAAGCCAGTCATCTTCCTGTTTGCAGGCAAAGCCCACCCGGCAGATCAGGGCGGGCAGGACCTGATCAAGCACATCATCCACGTGTCCAAACGGCCGGAATTCAAGGGCAAAGTCATTTTCTTGGAAAACTACAACATGGAAATGGCCAAGCTGCTGGTGCAGGGCGTAGACATCTGGCTCAACACCCCTACCCGGCCTAAAGAAGCTTCCGGCACAAGCGGCATGAAAGCGGCCCTGAACGGCGTAGTCAACTTCAGCGTCCTCGATGGCTGGTGGGCAGAGGGCTACCGCCCGGATGCCGGCTGGGCACTGTCTGAGGAGCGTACTTATGACAAGCAGGATCTGCAAAACGAACTGGATGCCGAGACCATCTACAACACCCTGGAATACGATATTGTGCCCACTTTCTTCGACCGCGACGAGAATGGCGTCTCTCCGTCTTGGGCCAGTTATGTGAAAAACACTATTGCCGAAGTAGCGCCCACCTTCAGCATGAAGCGCATGCTAGACGACTACTACGAGCAGTTTTACCATCCACTCCATCAGCGCCACCAAAAAATGGCACAGCAGGGATGGCGGGCAGCCAAAGAAATGGCCGCCTGGAAGAGGAAGCTGCGTCAAAACTGGAACAACATCAAGCTTGCCGAATCGGAGGTCTTCGACAGCGACAACAAAGCGCTGAAAACCGGAGAAGCGTTCTATGCGGAGGTGCAACTGCAACTCGAGGGGCTGGCTGCTCAAGATATTGGGCTGGAAGTCGTCTTTTTCAGCCGCATCGACGAAGAACGGCTGAAGCTGGAATTCAAGTATGAGCTGGAATTGACGCGGCAAGAAGGGCAGCATGCTTGGTACCACTGCAAGCTCGACCCAGAATTGGCGGGCGTGTTCGAGTATGGCTTCCGTGCCTTTCCCAAGTCCGAAATGATGCCGCACCGGCAAGACTTGCCCCTCGTGAAGTGGCTGTAAAAAGAGGGCAGCCGGACTTGGAGATAGATACCTTTAGCCTTTGGGATGGAAAAAGGGTGTCAAACGAAACGGAATTTGGGAATTGCCGGCTGCCTTTGCGTGGCGCAGAAAAACGCCGGGGTTGCCCAGGGTGTTAACAGGAAAACAGCGGTACGACAGCCCCGATCGGTACGCTATGCTTTTATTAGACTACTTGCAAGACCCCTGGATTCAGCATTACGCTGCCTGGATTCGGATTTTTTTTGCAAAAAAAATCCCGGGCGGCAACCGAAATCGCAACCCGGGAATACAGACTTGTCGCCAGCGCTCATCAGCTGAGCCCTCCCTCCGCTAAAAAGTTGGGCAAAGCTAGCTGCGCCAGCGCCACGCTTTCCTTATGGCTTGTGGGTATTCTAGAAAGGCAAAAAAAAGCTGGGCAGCGATTGCACCGCCACCCAGCTCGGAATAATAGCAACTATCTACTTATCTCCAATTAAGTTTATGCCCACCGTTGTGGGCACACCCTTCTGAAAATAAAACACCCTATTCTTAGACGGCAAAAAGCCGTTGTTTTCTCTTTGGCGCTATGCCGGAGGGGCGGGTGCAATGCCCGATCCCCTGCTGGCATAAGCTGTTTTTTCATAGTATGATTTGACTTGCTTTTCTTTTCAGAGCCGCTGTGTCAAATGTTGTTGATCAATTACATATACAAATGTATAGGCTTCCGGCTTGTACACAAAACCACTACCTGCGCCAAGTTTAAATTCCTACCGCTGGCAACCTATAGGAAAAGCGCGCTCTGATTCTAGCAAAAACGCTGAAATCAAAGCAATTTCCCAATAAAACCGTACAAAACTCATTAGAATTAATGTACCTTAGTTTAAATTTCTAAGCCTGCTAAAAAAATTCATTTTTTTCATAAACCGTGCATTTTTAACCCACCAACGGCAAATATCCACCCGTAAACGGTACCACAAAGCAAGAAACCGGCATGAAAAACAAAACAGACCTCTACCTCCTCATCCATTCCATGTCGAAAACTGAGAAACGCTACTTCACAATGGATGCTCAAAAGAGCGGGCGGCGGTCGAGCCGTTACCTGGAGCTTTTTCAGGCCATCAATCAGATGGACCCCTACGATGAGGCCAGGCTGCAAAAAAAATTTGGCCGCAGCCTGCCGACGGACAAGCACTACCTGTACGAAGCCATACTGCGCAGCATACGAGACTACCGCAGCTCTAAGTCCCGCGCCGCCCAAATCAAGCACATGATTTTGGATGCCAACTACCTCTACGAACGGGGGCTTTACCAGCAGAGCGAAGCCCGGCTGGAGCAGGCCAAGGAGCTGGCGGCGGAACTGGACGATCAGCTGGCGCTGCTGGAGATCACACGGGAGCAGCTCAACTACGTCTGGACTATGAAGAAGAAAGATTTCGGGCAGCAGATTGACCAATTGCTGGCGGATAAAGATCAGTACATCCAAAACATCAACGAAGAGCTGAAGTACCTCTCCTTGGCCTACCAAATCCAGATGATGAAAGATCAGCCAGGAAGTGGGCCAGCCCTGCGCTCCGCTGAGATCAACGGCCGGCTGTTTGGGGAAGAACATTACCCCTCGGCGGCCCACGCTCAGCGGCGCTTCCTGCAGAGCGCGGCGGTCTACTACGATCTCCAGGAACAATTCAGCCGCGCCAATGAGTACTATACCAAAATGGTCGACTGGTGGGACACCTATCCGAATATCAAACGAGAGGAATACATAAGGTACTTAGCAGACTTGTTCAACTTGCTCCATGCCTCCTATTATCAGAAGCAGTACAAACAGTTTGAGGAGATACTGCGCAAGATCGAGCAGGAGGAGCCCAGCAGCTACCACGACCAACAGCTGATCTTCAAACAGCTGACCAACTACCAGCTGCTGTACCACATCAACCTGGGCATCCTGGAAGGCTACGAGCAATTGCTGGAGCGGGTGGAACACGGCATGTCAGCCTATAAGCTCAATCCATTCAGCCAGCTTATCATAGCTTTCAATCTGAGCGTGCTGCTTTTCGTCCTGCAGCAATACAGCCTCTGCCAGCACTGGGCCGACCAGGTGTTGCGGGTGTACAACCGAAAGGTAGACAGCCAGCAGTTCCGCTGTTCCACCCTGCTGATCAGCTTGCTTTCTGCCTACAGTGACGATAACCTGGACCTGACAGATTCCAGTGCACGAGCTTTGCAGCGCGCTCTGCGCCACGAGGAAGCGCCGGCTGGCACTGCCTTTTTCACGCTGTGCCTGCAGTTTACCAGGAAACTGAGCAATGCCCTGCCGGAAGAACAGACGGCTATTCTGCAAGATTTCTCTGGCAGCATACAGACCTTGACCCAAGAGGAGAAAGAACGGATTCCGCTGGGCATGGACGATTTGGTACAAAACTGGATAGACAGCCAGGCTCAGCGGCGGCCGCTTTACCGCCTGCTACGGGAGAAAGCAGCTGCCGAGTAAAAGCTAGCCCTCTTCTTGGCGGGGCAGAGCCTGTATGAGCAGCGAGTCGCCTATCCTGCGCACATTGAGTACGAACTCGCTCAGGTCAAAGGAGACGATCTCCGACTTGTAGTCCACCTCCTCTTCTGAACTCCGAATTTCGACCTCCGTAGCCCCGATCAGGGAAAGCGTGAGCCGCTCCTTGTGAAACACCGTCGTCCAGACCGTTTTGAAAGTGGACAACCTCAGCTGCTTCCTGTCATTGCTGGCGCTCAATACCAGCCGGGGGCCTCCTTCGCTAGGGGAAACGCCAAGGTCAGCCTCTTCGATTTCTTTTTTCAGCGGCCGGGGCATTTCGAATGCGGTGGTAGCAGTGAGCTGCCCCCGGAGCGTTCCGATCAGTATGCCGTTGCGTTGATCCAGAGGGAAATTGATGGCTCGGCCGTCATCGATCAGATAAAGGATGCTCATATCCGTTGACAGGCAGATGTTGTTGACCATGGTGTAGACGTTTTGCTGTGTGATTCTAACTTGCCGCTCGGGCGGTGGTTGGCTTCCAAAGAAGAAGTGCCGCAGCCAGCTGAGCAGGCGGCGCATAAATTTCATACGCGATTGTAGTATGCCTCCCCAAAAATAAGAAAATATTTGGCTGGCACCAGCGGGTGAGTGGCGTTTTATGCCTGCGCAGCTACAATTGCCCGGCCTGCGCAGGCAAAAGCCGGCAACGATCTGCCGGCAAGCTTACTCAGCGCTCTTCTTCTTGCGCTTCCGCCGGGTCTTGAACATCTCCACCACTTCTTTTTCTTTCAGGAACCCGAAGTCTTGGAAAGCCGTAGAGACAAACTTCTTGATATCCTGGTAGTCCTTGCCCCGCTTATCCGTGTAGTGCTTCAGCAATTGGCGTACATAGCGCAGGCTGAGCTCTTTGAGCTGCTGGTTAAACTGCTGGTTGGCGAAAATAGACATGTACACGGGGTACAGCTTAGATAGCTCAAACAGCTCGTGGTAATCCCCGACCTCCAAGCTATCAATGAACTGGGAGAAGTAGCCGTAGATGGTCTGCCGTACGCATTCGTTGATGATGCTCAACCCCTCATAGCGCACGTAAAACTCCTTCACGGCCTCCTGCACCTCTTCGTTCCTGTACCCTCCCTCGTGTATTTTATCCATCAAATCGAAGTAGGGCGACAGGTCATCTTTGATGCTGTGGTCAATGATGGCCGACATGCGCTTATCGGCATCGGGGCCGTAGGGCACCTCCTCGTCGAGGTGCAGCTCCAGCAGGTACTCCAGGAATTCTTCCTGGAACCCATCCATGGACTGCCGCACCTCGTTAAAGTGTTTGCGCAGATGCTCCTGGTCGTCCCCTTCCAGATCGAAGAAGCAGGCGTACAGGAACATCACCTCCAGGTGCTCCCGGTGGTTTTTGAAGTCTTCTTCCTCCACGAAGCTGCGGAGGTGCGGGACGATGCTGGTGTTGTCGTAGCCCCGCTTGACACGGAACATCAAGAACCGCTTTAACTGCGAATACATGGTCTTGAGCTCAGAGAGCGCCTGCGGGAACTCAGCCGACATGAAGTTGTCGTTGCGGAACTGCCGCAGGTACAGCTCGTAACCCGCTTTGCGCTCCTCGAGCAGGCGGAAGCGGTCCCGTTTTTGCCCCTGCAGAAAGTACCGCACCCGCTTATTCTCAATGCTGTTGATGAGGTTGGTCACCCAAATATCGCTGCTCAGGGCAAAGCCCATCTGAATGGATTGCCCGATGCGCTTGCGCAGCAGGTCGAAGTTAGCAGAGTTGCAGATGGCCATCAGCACATCCTTAAAGTGGTGCTGCGGCCGGGTGTATTTGTAATTGTCATTGATTTCCCCACGCAGTACAGTGAAGCCCAGGATCTTTGGCAAAAAGAGCCCTTCAAATTTCGGCTCGAGCAGTAAGCGCTCGAGAGCGATCAGTTGCAGGGGATGATCTTTGGCCACTTTCTCGTACACCATCCGGATGCGGGGCTCGTACAGCTCTTTGAGCTGCATGTACTGATCTTCTTCCTCTTCTTCCAGGTACTGCTGTAGCTCATCCGATGCCTGCACCTCCTGAGCAAGTTCTTCCAGTTGGTCAGCGTATTCTTGGGATAACTCTTGCATAGCGTGTCTATTTAATAAAAGCAAACCTGATAGTACAATTTAATGCACTACCAGGTCAGCGTATATAGAATTAAAGTATAGCCTTGTTGAACCGCTGCAAATATAACCTAATGCCGCCTAAAGCGCAACGCTTAGCCTAAATTTAGCAAAACAAAAAAGGGCTTGCCCATTTCGAGCAAACCCTTTTTTGACGAGCAAGCTTAAGCTAAGATTATTTTTTCTCTTCTTCTCCCTCAGCTGCCTGCTCCTCCGCCGGGGGCTCTTCGGCAGCGGCTTCTTCGGAAGCGCTGTTTTCCGCCTGGCTTTCTTCTGCCGCCGGCTTTTCTTCGGCTGTGCTGTCTTCCGCGGCTGCTTCTTCCGCTGGCTCGGGCTCGGGTTCTGGCTCGGGCTTAGGCGGTGGAGTGCCGGACAGCTCCTCCAGTTTGGCTTCCCGTTCCTGAGCAGACTTTTCAAAGCGCGCGGCAATTTTCGCGTCCTTTTCCTCCACCCATGCCTGGTACTTAGCATCTGCTTCTTCTTGGGTCAGTGCGCCTTTCTTGACGCCGCGCGCCAGATGCTTCCGGTAGTAGACGCCTTTGAAGCGAAGGATAGCCCGGACCGTATCCGTAGGCTGAGCCCCCTTCATGACCCAATCGAAGGCCCTGTCGCGGTCAATCTCGATGGTAGCCGGCTTGGTCATGGGGTTATAAGAACCTAACCGTTCGATGAAACGGCCGTCCCGCGGGGAGCGGATATCCGCTGCGACGATATGGTAAAAAGGTTGTTTCTTGCGGCCTCTCCGCTGTAAACGCAATTTAACTGGCATACAATTGTTAAAATTATTGTTGGTGAAACCATACCCGCTTACCTTGAAAACCAAGCGGCGGGTTTTTAACGGCTGCAAAGTTATGCTTTTTAATTGGTTTGTTCAAGCCCCATTCCAATTCTCACTTAAACCGCTGCCTGCCGAAAGCTCCAGAGCAGGCCTGTGCTCGGCCCGGAACACAAAAATATTTTTACAATTTATACCCCGCAGCTCAAGAAATTGCTGTATTTTTGAACAAACCGTTGGTCGACCCACCAAGCCTTTTGTCAACCTGCTACCCGTCCCCCTTCGCGGAACCATAGGTCGAATTGCGAAACAAACACTCATCGGACAATTGTTGCTCATTCAAACATTAAACTGGAATGCGCAGAGCATTATATGTACTTATTTCTTGCTTGCTAGTGATGCTGTCGACAGCCAATGGCCGGATCCAACCTGAGCGGCAGGTACCTGCCCCACTGTCCGATGCCATTACTACGGATAACAGCTTCAGCGTAGAGGATTTGGTCAAGGACATCTTCGTCAACGGCGCCTGCAATACCATCAACAACATCAGCAGCATCGGCGACGAGCGGGGCATCGGGTACTTCGAAGGGGGCGGCAGCAGCATCAGCGTGGAACGAGGCATCTTGCTGTCTACTGGCCCAATCAGCAACGCCGAGGGCCCCAACGAGGCCACGGACGAATCCGGCAACTTCAACGACGATAGCGGCGACCCCGACCTGGAACTGCTGGCGCAGGGGGAAGTCTTAGATGCCGTCGGTATCTCTTTTGACTTTACCCCCCTCGATTCCCTGGTCACCTTCCGCTACGTTTTTGCTTCTGAAGAATACTGCGAGTTCGTCGGCAGTGAATACAACGATGTCTTCGGCTTTTTCATCAGCGGGCCCGGCATTTCGGGCGGTTTCTCAAGCGGCGCCGACAACGTGGCTTTGATTCCAGGCTCCGAAGATTTCGTCAGCATCAATGCTGTCAATCACCTCAACAACACCGGCTACTACCGTCACAATGAGCTGCCCGATGATGCGGACTTCTGTGGGTTAGACATCAGCGAGGGCGGCTTCCTTCCGCAGGTGGAATACGACGGCTTCACCAAACGCCTCACGGCAGTTTTAAAGCTCCAAGCCTGCGAGACTTACCAAATCCGGCTCGTAGTGGCTGATGTAGGAGACAACTTCTTCGACTCCGCCGTTTTTCTGGAAGCCGAGAGCTTCAACCTGGGCGGCAAAGTGCAGCTCACCCAAGCAAGCAGCTCGCAGGAACCCGCCGAAGAAGGCTGCCCCAACGCTTCCTTCCGCTTCTCCAGGCTGCCGGGCAGCTCCAATGCTGCGCCCCTCTCGGTCAATCTGGAATTGGCGGAGAGCAGCACGGCTCAGCCCGGCATCGACTTTGCCCCGCTGCCGAGCAGCATCAGTATTCCCGCCGGCAGCGATGCCATCGAACTGCCGGTGGAGGTTTTTAACGACGGCCTGGCCGAGCCTCTGGAGCAACTTACCCTCAAGCTCGACATCCCCTGCGCCTGTTACAGCGATTCCGCTACCCTTTACATAGCCGACAGCCCGGAGCTGACGCTGCAATTGCCAGACCTCCCCATTTGCGAAGGCGGCAACAACACTTTCCAGCCAGAATTGCAGGGCGGCCGGCCAGGATACACCTACCTATGGAGCGACGGCAGCGAAACGCCTACCCTCAGCGTAAACCAGGATGGCCCGCAGACCTACTGGCTCAGCGTTACTGATGCTTGCAGCAACGCCGCTGTGGATACCGCTCAGCTGATCGTCACAGAAGCCCCCACTGCCAGTTTGAGCGATACCACTGCGCGCTGTGCGGGCGATACTGCTTACTTCCCCCTGGAACTCACAGGAATTCCGCCCTGGCAAATTGCTTACGAATGGAACGGCAATCCGCAGCCCGAGCTCACCCTCTCGGATACTTCCAGCCCCAGCCTGCCAGCCTACCGCGCCGGAACCTATACCCTGACCGGTGTTTCGGATGCCAGCTGCGAGGGCAGCGCTCAGGGCAACGCCCGGCTGGAGCTGCAGGCCATCGCCATAGCCGGCAACCCAACCCATCCTGCCTGCGCAGGAAGCGCCGACGGCGAGCTGCTGATAGAGCTGAGCGGTGGAACTCCGCCCTATCAGCACCGCTGGGCGGACGCGCCGAATGCTCCTTTGAACCGGGAACAACTCCCCGCCGGCGACTACCGTTTGGTAGTGGAAGACGCAAATGGCTGCAAGCAAGCAGCCAATTTCACATTGCATGCCCCCCCTCCCCTATTGCCGGTACAGCCCGACTGCGCCGATTTGCAATCGGGCGAGCTGAAGCTCTGGGCCTCCGGCGGTACGCCGCCCTACTCGTACGCCCTCAACGGATCCAGCTTTTTTGAAACAGCACTCCCGGATACCTTAACTCCCGGGCAGTGGTACGATCTGACCATACAGGACGCTAATGGGTGCGAACTCCAGCAGGATTTCTTGATGCCTGCCGCTTACGAACAATTACTGGAATTGCCAGCTTCGTTAGACCTCAAGCTGGGCCAGCCTTTCACGCTGAGCCCCCAGCTGAATATACCGCAAGCCCTGCTGGATCAGGTTCGGTGGTCTCCCGCGGCGGGGCTGAGCTGTACCGACTGCCTCTCCCCCACTGTGCAACTCTACGAGGCCAAAGAGTATACCCTGGAAGCTACCGATCTGTTTGGCTGCACCAGCGTGTTTGAGATCCGAATACAAGTGGATGATGAAATCGGCCTTTACATCCCAAGTGCCTTCTCTCCTAACGGAGATCAGCACAATGACTACTTTACGGTTTATGCCAATACTTTTCAGGTAGAGCGGGTGGCTGACTTCAAGGTGTTCGACCGCTGGGGCGGCCTGCTGTTTCAGCAACAAAATTTCCCGCCTAATTCCGAGCGGATCGGCTGGGATGGAACCTCCAACGGCTACGAACTGGACCCTGGCTTGTACGCCTACTACGTAGAGGTGGTCCTGCGCTCGGGAGAACGCAAAGCCCTGAGCGGGGCAGTGCAACTGATCCGCTGAAGGCCTTGCTACAGTCTCAGCCGACGCAAGCCTGGGCAGAAGTTTACCCCTCAAAGTGCAGCGAAATCGTAAAGGTGCGGGAAAGCAATTTTTCCAGCACCGTAGACTCCTCCACCTTGTCGTTGTAAATCAACGTATTGCCAATGCCGTGCGACACCTTCAGCTCCGGAGAAAAAATGAAAAAGGGGAAAAAGAACTGCACCCCCGCCCCGTACTCCAGCGAGAATTCATTGGGAGCGATTTTCACCAGGGTTTCCGCCTGCCGCAGCTCCGACTCGCTGGCTACGTCAAAGGAGTACTTCACGCCTCCGATAACGAAGAAGCGCATATCCTTATAAGGCGCTGATTTGTACCGGATATGGAAGGGCATTTCCACCAGTACGGATTCCACCCGCCTTTGGGTGAAATTGGCGGAGCGGCCGCGCCGGGTGTAGTTGATGGTGCGCTCCGCAAAGGAGAGGGTGGGCAAGAAGCGAAAATCGAAATTATCGCCCATTTTCAGGTTGGTCACGATACCGAGGTTGAAACCCGGGCCGGCCGCCGACTCGATCACGCGTATGGAGTCATTGGACAGGAAGTTGCTGGAGTTGAAAGGCTTAAAGCTCGAGGAGTTGTAGCCCAGCGTAATGCCAAAGTAATACGGCTTCTGTTGGAAATCGAAGAAGTTATAATTGCTCCCGTTTTGAGCCTGCCCAGCCAGCTGCAGGCAAAAAACCGACAGCAGCAGCAGCGTTATTTTACGCCAGTGTAGATGGAGCAGATTCCTAGAGTCAGTGGTATGCATTGGTTTGATTTATAGCCGGTTTTTGTCAGGATGTTCGTGAACCGCTCCCGCTCGGGAAACGCCTGTACAGATTCATAAAGGTAACGGTAGGCTCTTGGATCCTTAGAGGTTATCTTGCCTACGGCCGGCAAAATGTTGCGGAAATAAAAATCGTACAGCTGTTTGAAGGGAAAAAGCCGGGGCTTGGAAAACTCCAAAACCACCAGTTTTCCTCCGGGCTTGAGTACGCGCTGCATCTCCTGCAGCCCCTTCTCCAAGTGCTCGAAATTCCTCACACCAAAAGCAACGGTGATCGCGTCGAAGGTATTGTTTGCGAATGGCAAATTCTCCGAGTCCCCCACCATCAGTTCTATGCGCTCTTCCAGCCCTTTTTTGCGCACTTTTCGCCGGCCAACATCCAGCATCTGATCTGAGATGTCCAGCCCGACGATCCGCTCCGCCGGCAGCCGCCCGGCCATTTCCAGGGCCACGTCTGCCGTGCCCGTGGCCACATCTAAGATGTGCTTTGGCCGATCGCCCTTCAGCTGAGCGATGGCGCGCCGGCGCCAGATGGTGTCAATGCCCAGGGAGAGGAGCCGGTTAAGAAAATCGTAGTAGGGGGCGATGCCGTCGAACATGCGAGACACCTGTTCTTTTTTGCTGCCGCGTTGCTCGTAGGGCTTTATTTCCTCTGCCATAGCTCCAAATTTTTGCAAAGATATATTTTGCCCCGATAGCATGGGCCACACCAAAGCAAAATCCGGCAATTTTTCTTATCTTTGCATGTCTTTTAAGAAAGCTCCTAGACAGGGAAAATCGACATCAAAAAGTACAACACGTTTAAATGCCTTTGAATCAGCGAATCATCCCCGTTAACATCGAGGATCAAATGAAATCGGCCTACATCGACTACTCGATGTCGGTCATCGTTTCACGAGCCCTTCCCGATGTACGAGACGGCCTCAAGCCCGTCCACCGGCGCGTCCTTTACGGTATGTCTGAACTGGGCCTGACCTACAACAAAGCCTACAAAAAGTCCGCCCGTATCGTCGGCGAGGTATTGGGTAAGTACCACCCCCACGGCGACTCCTCCGTTTATGACACCATGGTGCGCATGGCGCAGCATTGGTCCCTGCGTTACCCATTGGTAGACGGGCAGGGCAACTTCGGCTCTATGGATGGAGACAGCCCCGCGGCCATGCGCTACACTGAAGCCCGGCTGGAACGTATCTCTGACGAACTGCTGGCCGACATCAACAAGGATACGGTTGATTTCGACCTCAACTTCGACGATACGCTGGAAGAACCTACCGTCCTGCCTACCAGAGTACCTAACTTGCTCGTCAACGGCGCATCCGGCATCGCCGTAGGCATGGCCACCAACATGATGCCGCACAACCTGGGCGAAGTGACCGACGGCATCATCGCCCAAGTGGACAATCCCGACATTACGATCGAGGAGTTGATGCAGTATATTAAAGGCCCGGATTTCCCAACCGGCGGCATCATCTACGGCACCACTGGCGTGAAAGAAGCCTTCGAAACCGGCCGGGGCCGCGTAGTAGTGCGGGGCAAATCAGAAATACAAACCGATAGCAAAGGGCGGGAGACCATCGTAATAACGGAGATCCCCTATCAGGTCAACAAAGCCAATCTCGTGGCCAAGATAGCAGAGCTGGTGAACGATAAGAAAATCCTTGGCATCTCTGACATACGGGACGAATCCGACCGCGACGGCCTGCGCATCGTAGTGGATGTAAGGAAAGATGCCATGGCGAAAGTGGTGCTGAGCAAGCTGTACAAGTTTTCTGCCCTGCAGACCTCCTACGGCGTCAATAATGTCGCCCTAGTCAACGGCCGGCCGCAGCTGCTGAACCTCAAAGACATCATCAGTGAGTTCGTGAATTTCCGGATCGATGTCATCCTGCGCCGCACCCGCTTCGAACTGCGCAAAGCCATCGCACGGGCTCACATCTTGGTCGGCCTGCTCATTGCCCTGGACTACATCGACAGGGTCATCGACTTGATCCGGGCTTCTGCCAATCCCGAAGAAGCCCGCAACGGCCTGATGGAAGGAGCGTTCATTGACGACAAACAGGCCTTCTGGGAAAAATTCGGCCCCCTCATTGAGGAAGCCGACAGCGAAGAGTACCCCCGGCAAGAGGATCAGGTACTCTCTGAAGCTCAGGCACGAGCCATACTCGATATGCGCTTGCAGAAGCTCACCGGGCTGGAACGCGATAAAGTCAAGGAGGAGTATGACGAAATACAGAAGCGCATCGCCCACCTGAAAGCCATTTTGGAGAGCGAAGACCTGCAGCGGGAAATCGTAAAGGAAGAGCTCTTCGAGCTAAAAGAGCAATACGGCGACGAAAGACGCACAGAGATCAGCTTCGCCGACGGCGAGATCAGCATTGAGGACATGATCCCCAATGAGGAGGTAGTCGTAACCATTTCTCACCTCGGGTACATCAAACGCACGCCTCTTTCCGACTACCGCAAGCAAAGCCGCGGCGGCCGGGGCTCCCGGGGCAGCAAAACGCGGGATACCGACTTCATAGAACACCTTTTTATAGCCAGCACCCACAATTATTTGCTGCTCTTTACCGAGCAGGGGCGCTGCCACTGGCTGCGGGTGTACGAAATACCAGAAGCAGCCAAAACATCGAGTGGAAGGGTCATACAGAACATCCTGGCCATTCCCAAAGAGGACCGGATAAAGGCTTACATCAATGTGGAGGACCTGACCGATGAAGCGTATATCAACAACCACTTCATCGTATTCTGCACCCGAAACGGCCTGATTAAGAAGACCACGGTAGAGGCTTACTCCCGCCCCCGGGCGGGCGGCATCAACGCCATTACCATCAATGAGGGCGACCAGCTGATCGAAGCCAGGCTGACCGATGGCCGACAGGAGCTGTTCGTCGCCAGCCGCAGCGGCCGGGCCATCCGCTTCGACGAAGGAAAAGTGCGGGCGGTAGGCCGGACCGCGGCCGGCGTGCGGGGCATCAGCCTCAACGAAGACGGCAAAGATATCGCCATCGGTATGGTCTGCGTGGACCCCGCCCAAAACGAGACCGCCATCATGGTGCTCTCGGAGCGCGGCATGGGCAAACGCACTTTATTCAGCGATTACCGGCTTACCAATCGCGGAGGCAAAGGAGTGAAAAACATGCAGGTCAACGACAAGACCGGCGGCGTGCTGGCCATCAAAGCCGTCGGCGAAGAAGACGACCTCATGATCACCACCCGCATGGGCATCGTCATCCGCATGGCCGTCAGCGACATTCGCGTCATGGGCAGAGCCACTCAGGGAGTCCGGCTCATCCGCCTTGGCAAAGAGGACGAAATCGCCGATATTGCCATTATCCGGGAATCGGATGAAGACCCGGATGTGCCAAGGGAAAAACCGGTAGAAGGAGCAGCCCCTGAGGAAGAAGAGTAAGGCTACCCCTTGTTTTTGTTTTTAACATTTTGTAAATACCTAGTGGGCTGCTGTACTCGTCTATACAGTAGTTACCGTAAAATCTAAAAACGAAAATAACAGACAACATGAAAAAACTGATCTTAGCCTTGGCCGCTGTACTTATGGTCTTGGCTGTCGATGCACAAAACGGAAAAAAGGCAGTCCGTAAAGCTTCCCGGGCTTTGGGCACCTTCAACTTAGACCAGACCCAAAACCGAAAGGAGCTGCAGGAAGCCGTTAACCTCATCAAAATAGGCGTTGAGGACCCTGAGTCCGCCAAAGAAGCCAAGACCTTCCTGACCAAAGGGGAAATCTACAATGCCATCGCCAACCAGTACGTCGTCGCTCAGCAGCTCAACCAGCCTGCAGAAGGCCTGCCGGATGTGGAAAAACCCGCCATACAGGCAGCCAAAGCCTACCAAAAAGCATTGGAGCTGGCCGACAAACGCTACGAGCGCAAGGATGCCTACGCTGGCATGCAACAGGCACAGGGCCATTTGCTGAACTACGGCATATTTGCTTTCCAAAACGACCAGGACTTCGAACGGGCTTTCCAGAACTTTGAAACAGCTCTGGAACTGCACCGAACGCTGAAGGAAGAGAAGGAGGACAGCCGCCTCGACAAGAAGGAAGAGTACCAGCAGCAACTGTACCTCGCTGGCCTGGCTGCCCTCAATGCTCAACACTTGGATAAGGCGAAAACTTATTTCCAAGAACTGTACGAGGCCGATTACGATGAGGCTGCTGTTTACGAATCCCTCTACAAGATCACCGCCCAGGATACTTCTAAAATGGAGGAAGCCTACAAATACCTCAAAGAGGGCCGGGAAAAGTACCCCGATGAAGTGGCGCTGCTGTTCGCGGAAATCAACCACTTCCTGCGCTTAGGAAAGCTCAATGAGCTGATCACTAAGCTGGAGGATGCCATTGAGGCAGAGCCCGAAAACGTTTCCCTCTACTCCACCCTGGGCAGCGTCTACGATAACCTCTACCAGCGGGAAGCCCAAGCCGGCAATGAGGAAAAAGCACAGGAGTACTTCGACAAAGCCCTCAGCTACTACGAGCAGTCCCTGGAAATAGATCCGCAGTACGTGGATGCCGTCTACAGCATCGGTGCCCTGTACTACAACAAAGCCGCTGCCATGACGCAGGAGCTGAACAAGTACGCCGAAGACTACTCCAAAGAAGGGCTGAAGAAGTACGAGAAGATCAAGAAACGGGTTTTCGAGCAGTTTGACAAAGCCCTGCCCTACTTCAAGCAGGCGGAGTCGCTGAACCCAAACGATGTCAATACGCTGATCGCCTTGAAGGAGATCTACGCGCGAAAGGATAACCTGGAAATGTCCAAAGTCTTCAAGGAGCGCTTCGACCGTATACAAGCCGGCGAAGAACTCAAGGAGTCTTACTTCGACAAAGAGTAAAGCTTCGGCTCGAACCAGTGCAGGAATGGCCTTAAGCAGCAGTGCTTAAGGCCATTTTTTTTAAAAGGGAAAGAAGAAAGGCAGCACCAAGGTGGCCATCAGCCAGAAGAGCATCGTGAGCGGTGCCCCGACTCTGAGGTAATCGGAGACTTGATAATTTCCCGGTGTATAAATCATGGTGTTGGTCTGGTAGCCCATGGGCAACATGAAGCTTAGAGAAGCACCGTAGGTAACGGTCATAAGAAAGGGCCGGGCTTCTACCCCCAACTTGTCGGCCACCGTGATGGCAATGGGCGCCATCAGCGCCGCTGAAGCATTATTGGACATGACATTTGACGCCAGCAGGGTGATGATGAAGAAGCCGGACAGCACAAACCTAGGGCCCAGCCTGCCGAGCTCCTCCGCAATGAGGTTGGCCAGCAGCTGATCCGCTCCGGTCTTTTCCAATGCTGTACCCATCGAAAGCACGCCGGCCAGCATGAAAATGACTTGCCAGTCTACAGCCCGGTAGGCTTCCTGAGAACTGAGAGCCCCGATCAGCACAAGCAAAAGCGCTCCCGTACTGGCGGTCAGCACGATGGGAGCCACCCCCAGAGCTGCTGTCAGGATTACGCCGGCCAGAATAGCCACCGTAGGCCACATATAGCGGCTTTGTTCCTGCTCTTCCTCCTCCATTTCGGTAATGACGAGCAGGTCCCGGCTCTCGTGGAAGTACCTCATCTCTTCCGGCGCCGCCCGGATGAGCAAAACATCTCCGGACTGCAATTGGACATTTTCCAGCTCCTGATTCGTTATCTTCTGCCGGCTCCGGATGCCCAGCAGGCTGGCGGTTTCGGAAATATCAGAGAAGGGTGCCTCCGATATGGTTTGCCCAACGAACTGCGATTCCGGGGCGACCAGGGCTTCGAACAGCCTGCTGCTCTCCATTGCCTCGGAGGCGTCGAACTGCTCCGGGCTTACGATTGCGAGATGGTCCTCGTGCAAAATTTCCTGCAGGTCCTCCGCCCGGCTGCGTACAGTAAGCACATCCTCCGCCTCCAGTGTGGTATCCCCGGAAGCCTCCAGCTTATCCCCCGTATTTTTCGCGATTTGTAATACCTCCAGCTCCAGGTCCTTCACCAAGCTGGAATTTTTGAGCATTTGCCCCGCCATGGGAGAAGAAGGCTTAATTTTGACCTGGGTAATGAAACGCCCCATATCGTAGATGTCTTCCAGCTTGTCGCCCTTCTCCCGCTTGGGCAACAGGAAGCGGCCTCCCAACAGCATATAAGCGAAACCGGTAACCAGAAAGACCAGGCCAGCACCACTCATCTCGAACATGCCGATCGGCGCCAGCCCGCGGTCTTCGGCAATACCGCTGACCAGTATATTCGTAGAGGTGCCAATAAGCGTGCATATGCCGCCCATAATGCCGGCAAAGGAAAGCGGCATCAGCAATCGGGAAGCATACCAGCCCTGCTGGCTGCTGAGGTTCAGTATCACTGGAATCAGCAAGGCTACCACCGCTGTGTTGTTCACCAGGCCGGATAGCACACTGGTGATGGCCATCAAAGACAGCAACAGAAACACGTAACTCACCTGGCTGGCTTGCTTGAGCAATTGCCCGACCTGGCTCAGCGCACCGCTCTGGAATACCGTATAGCTGATGATAAACATCGCTCCTACCGTAAGCGTAGCCGGATTGGTGAAGCCCTGAAACCCCTCCTCCGGGCTGAGGATGCCAGTTGCCATGAAGGCGATCATCACAAGTATGGAAACCGTGTCTATAGACAACCATTCTAAAACGAACAGCAATAAAGCCAAGAGTATGATGCCAAGTACGATGCCAATTTCCAGGGTCATGGTTTTGTTTTGTTTTAAACCGAAGCAGAAACAGCCAGCTGCCGGACTTACTCTTCTGCTTTCAGTGCTTGTTTGGGGGCCGGATTTGAAAGTGAAAAGGGTCAATGTTTCGGTGAGACAAGGCGCTTTTCGAAGGGCATCCCCTGAGGTACGGCCAAGAAAAGCAACGCAGTATCACCGAATAAGCGGCCTTTTTTAGCTCAAAGGCTGGCCTCCAAACAAGCACTCGGTATAACTTCAATGATTCACAGCCCGCTATGTTCGCAAAAGAGCAGCGCGGGGAAAATTGAGCGCCAAATAATAAATGCCGCGCCAAATCAGTTCCTACAGCATCACACAATTCTTGTAAATAGGATGAAAAGACTACCCTTCTTTTTGCCAGCTTTGCTGTTGCTGCTTGCTGCCTGCAACAAGGACAAAGTGGAAAACCTGCAGCGCCAACTGCGCGAGAAAGACGAACAAATAACCCAACTGGAAGACCAGCTGGAACACTTGCAATTTACCAATTCCAGCCTGCTCGACCGCATGTCCGACCTCTCCGTGGTCAACAAGGAAGGTGCCGAGAGCATCCGGCAATCCTTGGAAAACATCAACCAGCAGTACGACTTTATAGAGGATTTGACGACCAAGATCCAGCAAAAGGACTCCCTCAACCTGGCCCTGGTCATGAACCTTAAACGCTCCCTCTCCGACATCAAGGACGAGGACGTGCAAGTAGAGGTTCGGGGCGGCAAAGTGCATGTCTCTATCTCGGACAAGCTGCTGTTCCGCTCCGGCAGCCACCGGGTTACGGAAAGAGCCGAGGAGGTGCTGGGCAAGGTCGCCGCTGTGTTGAACGACCATCGCGAACTGGATGTCATGGTGGAAGGCCATACCGATGATGTACCCATCGGCAACGCCTGCATAAAGGACAATTGGGATTTGAGCGTCAAACGAGCTACTGCCGTTGTGCGGGTGCTCGAGGAGGAGCACTACGTAGCGCCGGAGCGCATGATCGCTGCGGGCCGCTCGGAATTCCTCCCTGTCGCCGACAACGCTTCCTCCGGTGGCCGCAGCCGGAACCGCCGTACGGAAATTGTCATCACGCCCCGCCTCGATCAGTTCTTCGAGCTGCTGGAAGCGCCGGAACTGGCTAACTAATCGTTCCTACAACCGGGGCTTTTCTAGGCTCCGCCGAGCCGCGAAACGGCCCCAGTTGCAGTTGATGGCAATCAACGGCTTGCTCCCCTTTGCAGTTTGTCTGAAACTGTCAAAATGGAAAGTAAATATGCCCCTTCGCCAACTTGCTTACATAAGCGCATAAAGCGGCTCAGCTACCAAAACAAGTCCGGGGTATTCCAGTTAGGTTTTTGAAATTCATCATATCATAAACCTAACTTTTTACGCCATGAAAACCTTTTTTAGCCGCTTTTTAGTACTAGCTGCACTAGCCCTCTTTGCTTTCTCCTGCCAAGAAGAGCGCGTGGAAGCACCTCAAGATGGGGTCACCATGCACAGCATAGAGCAATTCCTGGGGGCAGACATCAACACGCCAGAAAATTTCCCGGAGCACCGCCAACTGACGGAGCAGGAAATCAAGCGCGTCGTGGAGTACGTCAACGCTGAAATGCTGGCTGCTGAAAACAGCGAAATCGAAACCCGCCGTTTCAACTACTTTGACTACCGCCTGTTTGCGCTCGCTGCCATCCGTACAGGGGTTGTCAACGACATCATCAATGCGGAAGTGACCGTCTTTGCCCCCAACAACGATGCCTTTGAAGCCATCGGCATCGCTAATTCCGGAGACCTGAACAACATCCCCGCTGATGCCCTGCGGGATATCCTGGAGTACCACGTGATTCCGTCGGGCCGCCTCTTTGCTGCCGATTTGGAAAACCGTTTTTACCCAACTACCGCCGGCCCAGCAGTAGAAGTAGCCGTAGGCGCTAGTGGCGTCACGGTAAATGACGTAGATGTCATCGCCCCGGATGTATTCTTTGCTTTCCTGTTCAACGGCGTAGCGCACGGCATCGATCAGGTGCTTACCGCTCCTGACAAGACCATCGTTGACATTGCTATCGAAGCCGCTAACGATGATCCCGGCGAATTCACGCAATTGGTAGCCGCTGTAGTGAGAGCCGATCTGGAAGGAACCCTCTCCGGCGAAGGGCCCTTCACCGTCTTTGCGCCGACCGATGAAGCCTTCGACGCGCTGTTCAACGAGCTGAACACCGATGTCAACTCCGTCGATATCGATTTGCTGACGGATGTACTGCTTTACCACGTCGTACCCGCCCGGGTATTCTCTACTGATCTGACCAACGGCCCTGTCAGTACCCTGAACGGCGATGTGGTCATCGATGTCGACGACCTGCAGATCGAAGACACCACGGATGAACCCGCCAACCTGATCCCGGCCCTGCTTGATATTCAGGGAAGCAACGGGGTTGTCCACGCTATCGACAAAGTGTTGATCCCCGAGCTGTAATGTCGAAAAAGCCAATAAATGCATCCCGAATCCAGGCAAAAGCCAGGGTTCGGGATTTTTTATGCGATAATTGTCGCAGTCCTTCGCCATTAATCTGCCGCATCCGCAGCAAACCTATCCGGTTCTAGTATATTTGTATTTCATTCAAACCGCCAACACCATGTTCTACCGGCCCTTCTTTCCCTGCCTGCTCCTGCTGCTTACGCTGTCGCCGCTTTCCGCGCAAACGGTCAGCCTGACCTTCCGCGTAGACATGAGCCAGGAGCAAGTCTCTGCCAACGGCGTGCACGTCGCCGGCAATTTCCAACTGCCAGCTGGCTACGAGAGCAACTGGACACCCGCTGCCTCAGAGATGGCAGACCCAGACGGCGACCAAATCTACGAGCTGACTGTATCGGTGCCTCCCGGCAGCTACCTCTTCAAATACGTCAATGGCAGCAGCTGGGGAGAAAAGCCCGAGCTGCCCAGCCCCGCCTGCTCCATCAGCGACGGGAGCGGCAACTACAACCGCGAGGTGACCGTCGGTGCAACCAGCCGGCAGCTGCCCGTAGTAACCTTCGACTCCTGCAATGCCAGCCTGCGCTTGTCGGTCAATATGGAAGGGCAAACCATCGCCCCGGAGGGCATCTTCGTCATGGGAGATTTCCAGGAAGCAGCCGGTTTCCCCGCCGATTGGGCACCTGCGGCTACTCCCCTGCGGGACCCCAATGCCGATGGCACCTACGAGCTGAATCTGGAGGTCCCGCCCGGCAACTACCAGTATGTATTCCTGAATGGGGCGGAGGTGGAAGAGGCCCCGCAGGACTGCACCGTAC
>CAYNIT010000048.1:0-21365 GCA_964397205.1 uncultured Phaeodactylibacter sp.
CGCACAAAATAACTTCGCCTATTCTAGGTAACTTATTACTGCGCGACCCCTAACGTACCAGCTGAATATCTCCCGATACCACCGTCCGCTCGCCATTGACCAAGCGCAGCCGGGCATAATAGGCAAAGACCGCCGGGTTGAGCAGCTCGCCGTCGAGCTTGCCATCCCAGGTCGGCAAGCCATCGGTAGCAGCGGCGGGAGAAGTAGCATCAAGGCCGGTGGTTTGGTAGACTCGCTCTCCCCATCGCGTGTAGATTTCGAAGGCTTCGATGGCTTCTACGCCTGGCCCAGGGAATATACGGTACAGATCATTGGTGCCGTCCTCGTTCGGGCTGAAGGCATTGGGGAAATAAATACGCCGCTCTGTCAACACTTCGATGCGCACTTCCTCACTGACGCTGCAGTTGCCATCGGTGGCAGTAAGCAGGTAATTGGTAGTTTGGAAAGGCGTAGCCAGCGGGCGGAAAGCGGCAGCATTGCTCAGCCCGGCCGGCGGTGACCACTGAAATGCCAGATCGGCGGTGTTGACCTGGCCGCGCATCGGCACAGACTGGCCAAAGAGAATGGTGGTATCGGGCATCAACTCCAGAACAATAGGCTGCACAGCCGGCACCCTCAGCTGCAGGCTCGTGTCGCAGCCTTCGAGGCTGACGATGTCGAGCTCGTAATCACCGGGGGCTGTAAGCTCGAAGCGGTTGCGGCCGTCTTGGAAGAAGTTATCGCCCCAAAGACTGATACTATGACTGGCTTCCGTTTCTACCTCCAGTATATAGGGCTCGCCGGGCTGGCATCGTTCGTCGGTCAACAGGGTGTCAAAACGGGGCGTTTCATTGAGCTGTAAAGTGTATCGGGCAGTATCGAAGCAGATCTGTTCATAACTGGCAATAAGAGCGGCTTCCAATGCTCCCCCCTCTCTGTAGAGGTGTACAGGCGATTCCAAATTCGAGTTTGCCCCATCGCCAAACTGCCAGAAGTAGCTGGTAGCATTTGCCGGTGGCGTGGTATTGAGGAAACGCACCCTAATAGGGGTGCATTCGCTCTCTGCTACCGGCTCAAAGCTTGCATCCGGGCTAGGGCGAACGTAAAGCGGAAAGTCCGCCGTATCGCGGCAGCCTAAGTTGGAGATGGCGACCAGGCGTCCGGTATAACTTCCCGGTGCCTGTACAATCGCCTCTCCCTGGCAAGCATCCAGCACATTTTCCCCATCTACCCACCAACGGCAGCTTTCGGCTCCGGCGCTTTCGCTAAGCAGGCTGAGGGGCGCCCCTGCGCATACGGAGTCCGGCGCTGCCGCAGCAGCCACGGGGCCGGCTACGATCTCAATATTTCCCGAAAGGGTACTGGTGCACCCCTGCGAACTGCGCAGTACCGCCCGCACCGGAAAGACATCCAGGCTATCGTAGCGATGAGTAGCATTAGCCAGAAGTGTGCTATCGCCATCACCGAAGTACAGCACCTGAGCGGCTGCATTGCTCTCCAGCTCAAAGCTCACTTCCTGCCCTTGGCAAGCAGCCGCTTTATAATCCAAACTGCCAGAAGGGGCTTCTTGAATCTCGATGGCCGCAACGGTACTGTCGTAGCCGCAGCCTTCAGCAAAGAGGGCGATCTCGTAAGTCCCGCTGCTGTCAAAGACATGAGTAAGTGTGTCGCCCAGGAAAGGGTCTCCCGTACTGAGTTCCCAGCGTACCGGAGCACCGGGGGTGGAAAAGCTGATGAAGCGCACGGGTTCTCCAGGGCAAGCTTCCTGATCGGACTGGCTGATGAATGCTTCTACGTCGGTAGGCTGTACCACAACCGGCTGCTGCAGGCTGTCTGCCCCGCAGCTGTTGGCCACGGCCAACAAAACACTTATGGTGTCTGGCTCGTCGCCTGTGAAAGGCACAATAGCGGGAGGCTGGTAAGTGCTGTAACTGCTATTTGTGTTGTTGCTGGAAAGGAACCATCCAACTTGGGAGGGGCCTCCTGTACTGGCGTTTTGGATCTGCAGCGTATCCCCGCTGCAGGGAGCGGCGAAGTTTACACCGAAATTGGCAACGGGCAGGGGCAGCACCGTAATAACTTGCTGATCGGCAACGCTTCCGCAGCTATTCGAAGCCGTCAGTACTACTTCATAACTGACGGAATCTAGGCCAGGCGGAAATGACTGAGCCGGCGGAACGGCTTCGCTGCTGCTGCCAAGGGTATCGAATTGCCATTCGAAGCGGAGATCCTCCCCCTGGCTCTGTTGGTTGAAAGCTACGGTTTCGTCCGGGCAAATGGAAGTATCGCTGGGCAGCAAAACGGTACTGGCGGGTGGCGCGATAATGCGGGCGGTGCCGAAAGCGGTATCGGAGCAAACGCGGTTGCCATCGGTGCTTAGGGCATAGGCCAACAGGCTCACGCTGTATTCTCCAGCGGCATCGTAAACGTGGCAGGGGGAAGCTACTCCTTCTTCCGGCGGGCTGCCGTCTCCGTAGTTCCAGCTGTAATCGCCGGCGCCACTGGAAGCGTTGGTGAATTCTACGCAATCGCTTTGCTGGCAGGATGTGGAGTCGTTGGCAAAGCTGGCTTCGGGCTGGGGCAGCAGGTTCAAGCTCAGGCCGGCGGTATTGCAGGCGGGCGGGAGGCTGCTCAGCTCGTATTGGTACAGGTGGGTACCTGGGCTGAGCTGGGTCAAGTCTACTACATCGCCGGCTTGCAAAGCGGTTCCATCCCAAACTCCTCCGGCGGGGGCTCCGGCGGGCAATTGCAAGGCTGCTGCAGTATCGCAAACGAACACTTCGGGTGGTACGCTCACGCCACCGCCCTCCACCAATTCTACTTGTACCTCATCGCTGTCCTCGCAGGAGGTGCCGGGAAAGACGGTATAAGTATAGGTATAACTGCCAGCGCTCGGCCCGGCTGAGAGGTCGATCACGCCATCATCGCTGATGGCGGGCGCTCCGGAGCCGCTTGTCCAACTGCCCGAAGCAGGATTGCCAGAAAGGCTCAGGCTGGGCTCCGAAAGGCAGCCGGAGGTGTCGGCGCCAGCATCCGCGGGGGTAATCATCTGGATGTTGACGGCTACGGATGCGGTGTCCGCACAGCCCGGCAACAGGCTGTAAATGGCTTGCACGCTTTCGCCATTGGTTCCTTGCGCCGGGTTGTAGGTGCCGGCACCGCTATCTGTAATACCGTCGCCCAGCCATTCGAATGTACCTTCGCCGGCGGGGCTGGCGTTGGCGTTGGCTAAGTCCGCCAGATCGAGCGCAGCGTCTACGTCGCAGAGTTCAAGCAGGCTGTCGAGGGCGAGGGTTGGTTCTTCTACAATTTCGATGGTTTTGCTGCGGCGCACTGTACATCCCGTGCCGCCTGTATCGGTAAATTCGTACACCAACTGATTCTCCCCGGCTTGTGCCGCTAGCGTATTGAAGAGGTTGGGCACCGAATCGACGATGCCCGGCCCCGACCAGGTGCCGCCGCCCGGGCTGGCGGCCAGCGTTACCTCTCCGAGGGTTCGGCAAAGGCTTTCGTCTCCCCCTACATCAATCTGCAGGTTGTTGACGGTGATGGTCAGGGTATCGCTGCGCAGGCAATCCCCACTGCCGGTTAGCATGGCGAGTTCGTAATCGCCGCTGGGCAGACTTTCGGATTCAAACACATAACTGCCGCCGGAAAGACGAACCCCCTCCCCTTCCCAGCGCACGTTGGCGGAAGCTGGCCCGGCAATGAGCGGCAAATCAGTGCTGTCGGCGCAGATCACCGTATCCGCAGCAGGGCTGATGGGGGCTGGGTCAATTGGCGCAGCCAGCATGAAGGTATCGCGCAGCAGGATGCTCTGGCAGCGGTTTTCTCGCCGGGCGGTTACGATGTAGGGATCCTGCCGCTGATTCAGGGTGATGGGAAAGTCTTCGGCAGTATATACACTGCCGTCGATTTCGTAAGTAGCGCCATCGTCCAACGGCTCAGGCGTGTAGGATAAGGTACCGCAGGAGTCCGCCTGTGGCTGAAGGTCAAGGCTGAGCAAAGGGAGCACTGCTACTTCCACTGTGGTGGCATCTGCGCTCTGACAGGTGTTGTCTACGGAGAGGCCCACTTCGTAGGTGCCCGCCTGGGTGAAATCCACCCGCAGCGTATCATCAGTCAGGCTGCTGAGGAGGTTGTACCCGCTGCCAGGGCTGATGTCCCATTCGTAAAAAAAAGCCGCCGAGGAGCCATCGCCGTTGAAGCGCACCGTGCCGCCGCTGTTGAGGCAGATGGTATCTACATCACTAAGGGCACCGATGCCGCCGGAATCGATGGCAATCTCAGCCTGCGGCAATTCCTGCACGTTGATGGCTTGAGTAGCGACATCGGAGAGGGTCTCTGTACCGCATTGATTGGTGGCTGTAAGCTGCACCGTATAGGTACCCGGCTCCTCGAAAATGTCTGTGGGGTTTACCTCAGTGCTTATGGTGTCGTTGTAGAGTACCCATTCGTAGGTCATGGTGGGGTCGTTGTTGGGGCAACTCTCGTTTTCGAAATCGACGGTGTTGCCCTCGCATACGATAGCGGAACCGAAGCTGAAATCCGCTTCCGGCGGAAATTGGAAGGTCAGTTCTTTGGAGTTGTTCTCCTGCGGCCCGTCGGTGTATTCGGCCAGTATGGATACCTGTTGGCAGATGCCGTCATTGCCAAAAGTGCAGTTGGCGCCGTACTCGCATTCGTAGCCCATTTCCGAAACCAGATAGGTGTGGGAGAGCATTAGGGGGTCTCCGGGCAATATGGTCTCCACATCGGAGCCGTCGCCCCAGTTGAGGCTGATTTGGCTCAGGGTGAGAGAAGGATTGGGGGTGATTTCAATCTGTACAGTGCTGTCGGTCATGCAACGGATTTCATCTCCGTTGAGCACAGTAAAGGAAACCGTTTGTGCGTTGCCGGTACTGGATAGCACCAATAGGGCGACAGGCAAGAGAAGTCTTGGGATAAGTTGCTTGTTCATGCTTTAATTCCTAGTTTTTGGGATGGCAGGCGAAGCTATAGCTCCAGACCTGCGCTTGTCTTCCAAATTTAATGGAAAAGCCGCAAAGAAGCAGCAAAACGCATGGCCTTTTTAAGAATATGCTCAATTTTTATTTATTTGCCTTTGCCCTGCAGGAGCACGAGGATGGTGTAGAACATGATTTTGAAGTCCAGCGCCAGGGACATGTTCTCAATGTAGAGGATGTCGAAGCGCAGGCGCTGCAGCATTTGATCTAGGTTGGAG
This sequence comes from uncultured Phaeodactylibacter sp., assembly GCA_964397205.1. Classification (GTDB taxonomy): domain Bacteria; phylum Bacteroidota; class Bacteroidia; order Chitinophagales; family Saprospiraceae; genus Phaeodactylibacter. The sequence continues at coordinate 5,204 of CAYNIT010000048.1, forward strand.
GCATAGCCGTACTTGACCTGCCCCCAAGAGGTGATGCCGGGCCGCACTTTGAGCAAGTGTTTGTAGTGGGGCGCTTCCTGCATAATTTGCTCGATGAAGTACTGCCGCTCCGGGCGGGGGCCCACCAGCGACATGTCTCCCTTCAGTACATTCCAGAACTGCGGCAGTTCGTCCAGCCGCCATTTGCGCATAACTGCCCCCCAAGGGGTACAGCGGTTGTCGCCGTCGTGGCTGAGTTTTGGCCCCTCTTTTTCGGCTCCCACGTACATAGAGCGGAATTTGTAAATCAAAAACGGCGTTCCGTTTTGGCCGATGCGCTCCTGCTTGAAAAAAATAGGCCCGGAAGAGGAAAGCCGTACCCGAATCATAATGTAGAGGAATAGCGGGGACAGCAGTACCAACATCACAACGGAGGCGGCCAAATCAATCAGGCGCTTGATCAGGCGCTGCCACTTCGGCATAAGGCCCTGCTCAATCTCGATGAGCACAGCACCGTAGACGTGGTTCATTTTCACGCTGCCCAGCAGAATGTCGTACATATCGGGGATGATTTTGACCAGCACCCGATCCGCGTAATCAAAAAGCACGTTGAGGATATCCTGCAGGCGATTGTGCTCCGAAGTTTCTATAGCGATGATGACCTCTTCGATATTGTAGTCTTCGATCAATTGAGACAGTTGCTCTACCCGGCCCAGCTTGGGCAGATAGGCCTGTAGGCTGTTGTCTTCTCCGCCGTTAACCTCCACGAACCCCAGGAAGTTATAGCCCAGCCCCTTTTCGCGGCCGCTGATTTCTTCGTAGAGATCCACTGCTTTCTGATTACCACCCACCAATAAGGTGTTATAGGTTATCAACCCCTGCTTCAAGCGGCGGCTTGCGCGGGTGAGCAAGACCATGCGCATCGTAGCGGTCAGCAGAAAATGCAGGGACAAGAGCACCAGGAAGGAAGAGCGGAAGGTGGTATAGTTGGTTACAAAGTCGTCGAGGATTAAGGTGAAGAAGAGAAAGGTAACGCCGAGGAAACTTAGGAAGAAGGTTCTGGCCAGGGTAGCGAGGCGGGAGAGCCGGTAGATGTCTTCGTAGCGGTCAAAAATGGAGTAAAACAGTACCCAGCCGGTAGGTATGACGATGATGCCGTACAAAAAGTTGGTGTCCTGCAACCATTGCTGCCAGTTCAGGGCATCGCCCTCTAGGCTTTTGCGGTAAGCGAAAAAGCAAGCCCAGGAGAGCATGGCAGTCAGGAAGTCCGTTATTTGGTAAACAAGGGTGTGCAGCCGACGCTGTGCTGTCATGTTTTTCGGCATCATTTAGAAATGCAGCAATTTTACATTATCCAGCCAGACAGCCCCCTCCTCTAGTTCGGAGCCTTCGGGAATAGCCGTTTGCAGAACGACCTGGTACTCCTCATTGCCCATCTGTATGGCTTGCAGGGAAAGGTTGAAATAGATCTTTTTCCATGCTTCCGTAGGCCTAAAGCCCGCCACAAACTCGGTCGCTACCGGAGCAGTCTGCCCGCTGCCGTTGTAGCCAACCAGGCCGAATATTGCAGGCACCTCGGATTTGTAATTCATTTCCAAATACACCCTAGCGGCGTTGTTGCTTACAATCTGAGGGTAACGCTCAACGGTAGCGACTTCCAGAAACTGAACAGCCGTATCGAGATCAATGCGCAGAGCCCCGCTGCCCTCGAACACTTCATCGGAAACTACGGACAGGCGGCCCGGTTCGCCCAGCGTAACGTCCCGAAAAACTTGAGGCGGGCTTTCGAAATCTTCCACAAAGGCAAAAACGGTGTTTTCCTCGTATTCAAAAACCGGGCGGACCGTATCGACTGCGTTGGGCTGCAGGCTTATATTGGTCAGGTGCGGCGCGTAGAAGGGATAAATTTCGGGCCGGTCCCCGATGCCGTTGTCTTTGATGCCGGCCTGAATAGCCAATTCTACTTCTCCTTCCTGCAGTACGGGTACGGAAGCCGGTATGGGAAAGGCGCCGATGAACTCCCCGTCTACGGTCACCCAAATCTCTGTGATGTTGGAAGAAGCCGTGCCTTGGCCTTCCGCGGGGTCTACCTCTACGCTTGGGATATAGAGGAAAGCGGGGATTTGCTCTTCGGGATTGATGATATCACAGCCGAAAAGGGCAAAGCAAAGCGACAACAGGCAGAGGGTACGGTATTTTGGCGCAGTTTTTTTCATAGCTTAAAATTTTGATTAGGCTGATTTGGGCAAAGGGTTTATCCCTTGGTGCTGTACTCCAGGGCTGCCCGCCTCGCTTCAATCTGCTCGGTGATGCGGTGAGCCAACTCCAGAGCTCGGTAGCCGTCTTCGATATTGACGATAGGGCGGGTGTCTTCTTCTATGCTTCGGGCGAAGGTCTCCAGTTCCATTTTGATGGCGTTTACGGCTTCCGTTGCCGGCATGAACAGCTGAATGTACCGCTTCCCATTCTGAGTTTCCAGCTCCATCAAGTTTTCAGAGGGCAACTTATCCGGGTCGGTGTCGATATCAAAGAGGCGCACAACCTGGGCTTCTTTTTCCAGAAAATCGAGGCTGATGTAAGCGTCTTTTTGGAAAAGACGCAACTTGCGCATTTGTTTCATGGAAATCCGGCTGGCGGTCAAATTAGCGACACAGCCATTCTCAAACTCTATGCGCGCGTTGCAGATGTCTTCTGCTTCGCTGACTACGGGCACTCCGCTGGCGCTAATGGCCTTTACCGGTGAACGCACTACGCTCTGTATAATGTCCAAATCGTGGATCATCAAATCCAGCACTACCGAGACATCTGTGCCCCGTGGATTGAAAACGGCCAGGCGGTGGGCTTCGATGAACATGGGGTTCAACTCGGTTTCGCCCAGCGATAGCAGGGCCGGATTGAACCGCTCTACATGGCCTACCTGTACTTTCACGCCCTGCGAGTTGGCCAGCTCGAGCAATTGGCGTGCTTCATCGATGGTGTTGGCGAGTGGTTTTTCGATAAACAGATGCTTGCCAGCTTTCATAGCCCTTTGGGCCAGTTCGAAGTGCGTCACCGTTGGTGTCACGATATCGATTACATCCACGGCATTGATCAGGTCATCCAGCTTATTCCAGCGCTTGGCGTGGAATTGCTTTTGGGCCTGGGCAGCAGCAGCGTCATCCGGGTCGTAAAATCCGGTCAATTCATAGGTGTCGGAAGCAAGCTGTATACATTTCAAGTGAATCTTTCCGAGATGCCCCGTGCCGAGGACGCCGATTTTGAGCATGGCTGTAGTTTTTTCCCAGCGCAAAAGTAGTTGATAAAACCCAAAGTAAAGAGCCTTTATCCGGCTAAGTCAGCGGTAGTACATGAGGATAGCACCGAAGAGCGTAATCAGAGCCAAAAGCACAGTCGCCATTCTCATGGAATAGCGGATGTGGCTGGTGAAGGTCTCTATTTCTTCTCGCATATGGGGGTACTTGGGCATCACCTCCGCTTCCATTTTGCTTTTGTCAAACAAATGGGCGGCGCCAAACTCCACCCGGTTTTTCAGCAGCTTGCGGTAACTGCGCAGTACTTTTACCCGAAAGTACAGGTTGAGGAAGAGCATAGCGACGAATAGCGCGATTACAATACTGATCAGGAGGATGTACATGAGCAATTTTCGGCAAAGATAAAACTAACTAGAAAAGGGGGTAGAGCCGCAAAGCTCTACCCCTTGACAAAAACAAATATGCACAAAATTTATCTTACCAACAGCATTCGCCGGCTCAGCACCCGCTGCTTGGCCTGCAAGCTGTAGCAATAGTAGCCGCTGGCCGGCAGCGCTGAGCGGTGGACCGCCCACTCGTAGGTACCCGCCTGCAGTACGCTGCTTCGTTGGTACACGACGCTTCCCGAGGCATCCCGGACGAAGAGCGTCACGGCACCGCTTTCCGGCAATGAGAACCGGATTTGGGTTTGTTCAGAGAAGGGGTTAGGGGCATTTTGGTAAAGGGCCGGCTCGGGTGCTTCTGGCTGGGTTAAGGCAGCGCCCTGCCCTGCCCCGGGCTGATGGTTTGGGCAAGCATCTAAGCCCAGATAAGTTACCGTAGCCCTATCTACGTCGGAACACCCGTTGCGGTCGGTCACCGTCACAAAGTAATCAGCGCCCTCATACGGCTGTACCTCGATACTGGAACCTATTTGGCCAGTACTCCACTGGAAAGCGTAGGGAGGAGTCCCTTTTGCCGCGCTGGCCGTCAGGACGGCTTCGCTGTGCCGGCACAGCTTCTTGTCCTCGCCTGCTTCGGTTACGGGCAGCGGATGTACCCTCACCTTTACTTCATCCGTGGCGGTCAAGCCCGCGGCATCGGTTACTGTAAGGGTATAAGTGGTTGGGCTTGTGGTAGGATGAACAGAGGTGACGGCAGCTTTGGCGCCGTTGCTCCAGGAAAAGCTATAAGGAGGCGTACCGCCACCAGCTGATCCTTGTAATTCAGCCCGTTCGCCGAAGCAGATGGACTGATTGGCTCCAGCATCTGCTTTAAGCTCGGCGGAGGGCACTGCCCGGCGAGTAGTTGCTTGATGTGAATGGCCGCAGGGATGTTCGGGCGCACTTCGCTCATTGAAGTTGGCAGGCCAAGCTGAAGTCGACAACAACGCTACCCCGCCGATGATCAACCAGTACCTAACTGACTGGCTGCTTGTGCATTGAAATTTGTTGAATGATGTCATAAGTTTGAATTGAGGTTCTAGTTTTATGGTGCGACTGGTGCTTGACCAGCAATTTTTTGCGCATCACTGCCTTGGCTATTTGACATACAAGAGGCAATATCCGGTACCAAAGGACGCACGAATGAAGCCGCTTCCAGCATGCAAGCTCTGGAGCAGATCTTACCGAAGCACTCCCGCAGCCGTGCGGGGCGCCTGGCGTACTCTCAGCCGATAAAGCATTTAACATTTGGGGAAACGAAGCATGAAGCAAGCCGCGCAAGCCACTTGACTGGATCACAAGCGATAGCAGTGATGGGGGGAAGGCATACCATCGCTGAATGTAGCGCTCTGCCCTGCTAGGGGCAATGCCATGCTCCAAAAGAGAAATCAATTAGTGTGTCTTTGTGCTTACTATCGTTAAATGCTTTGTTATTCATGTATGCTGCTGCATGGGGTATGCTCCTGAGGTGCTAGACTCCCATACTTGAGCTCGAGATGCTTTGTTGGCATCTCTTAAACATTTTTCAAAAACACGCCATCTCAAAACTTGTAGAACCAAAGCGGCGGGGGCATAGACAGCTCATCTTTCTGATTACTGAGCAAGGCCTGCGCTGAGGTTCAGAAAAGTTCGAGTGTTTGAGTTTGGGTAAAACTAGTTGGACCCGTAAATGCTACAGGTTGATTTTTGTTCGTAGGGGAACCATACTTGGGTGGGGGAGGATAACTCAATCCTTTACGCGCTGTAAAGATAAACCAATTAATGGCAGCAACAAAAAACAAACCGCAGCTTGCTAAATATTTGTGACACGATTAAGAACTACTCAGCAGAGCAGACCGCCGCCGGATTGCGCCATTATAAGGGCGTTAACAATCCTTTACAGATAAAAGAATCAGAAATCATACCAAAACGTGCCATACCGATTCTGTGGGCTCCTCTCCTGAAAAGCGAAGGCCGAAGCTGTTACAGCTTCGACCCTCCAACATTAAACAAATATGCACACTTTTATATGTCTCGATAGCATTGAAATGACAACGCACTATCATTCTGCCTTGCCTTTCTCCGAGTGGCGCAACAGCTGCGATGATGAACAGCTGAACCTTTTCGCCTACGAGAGACGACCGAAGTAGGGCACCGATAAGCAAACTAGAAGACTGTTAATAATTTGGAAGACTTAGACCAAAACAGCCTTAGGGAGGCTGTAAGTGGAAGAGAAACCTTGTACCTTAGCGTTCATAGCATGCCTATCGTAGGCGTAAATTTACGATAAAAATCTTAATTTCCCACATTTAAAATCAACTTTTGTGTTTTTCGGCAAGATACAAGGTTGGGCATTACCTTTTAGAACATGAGAGACTGGCGGTCTTACTATGCAGGCTTCCAATCCTATTTGCTGTTGGAACGCTCCCTCTCTTCCCATACAGCAGAGGCTTACTTGCGAGATGTCAGCAAATTGGAAGCTTTTCTGCAGATGAGCGATGGCTTATCGGCTCCTGATGCAGTGACTAGCGAGCAATTGGAAGGCTTCCTGGCCTGGCTGAACGAACTAGGCCTGGGGGCAAGATCCCAAGCCCGGCTGCTTTCCGCTATGAAGTCCTTCTACAAATACCTGCTGCTTGAGGGCATAGCAGAGCAGGACCCGACAGAGCTGATGGATGCTCCGAAGCTGGGGCGCAAAATCCCGGAGGTGCTGAGCTACGAAGAGATACAAGATATGCTGGCCGCTATCGACCTCAGCCATCCACAGGGAACCCGCAACCGGGCAATCATCGAGACGCTCTACGCCTGTGGCTTGCGCGTGAGCGAACTGACCGCCCTGCGCCGCTCCAAGCTGTACCTCGGTATCGGCTTCGTGAAGGTAGTAGGCAAGGGCAACAAGGAGCGGATTGTCCCCATCGGGGCGAATGCCCAGAAGTGCCTGCAGCTCTATCTGAAGAGCGACCGCCGCCAACAGCTCAACATCCAATACGGGGAAGAGGACTACGTATTCCTCAACCGCCGCGGCAGGCACCTGAGCCGGGTCATGGTCTTCAATATAGTGAAGGACACTGCCAAGGCAGCGGGCATTCAGAAAAACGTCAGTCCTCATACCTTCCGGCACTCCTTCGCTACGCACCTCATAGAAGGCGGCGCCGACCTTAAGGCCGTTCAGGACATGCTCGGGCATGAGTCCATTATCACTACCGAAATCTACACGCATCTTGATACCGACTATCTGAGAGACACCATCATGCGCTACCACCCCCGCAACCAAAAATAAAGTATCTGGGAGCGGCACAAGCCACCACTCCCGGATACTCTATAAAGACGGAAACTTGTATAGCCCTTATTTGCTGCCGAGCTTATCCCGCTGCATCCGCTCGAATGTATTCAAGCCACACTGCAGGAAGTCAGCGTAGTCTTGCACCCCTTCTTTGTAGCCGCGGGGCGCAGCAAGCACCCTTTCCTCCGGGCTCATCATGACGTACAAAGGTTGGGAATTTTGCTCGAAGTTGACGATCTGAAAGTCCGTCCAAATGTTGCCTACATTGCGCAGCTTTTTTTGGCGGGGTATAGAAAAGAGGGGTTCTTCGAGCTGCTTCCGGTCGTCCACATACAGGGAAATGAGCACAAAATCCTGCTCCAGCTTGTTCTTCACGATATTTTCCACCCAGACGTGCTCTTCCATCTTCCGGCAGTTCACGCAACCGTAGCCGGTGAAGTCGAGCAGTATAGGCATGTTGTGTTCTTTGGCGTACGCCACCCCTTCCTCGTAGTCCTTGAAACAATCCAGGTTATTGGCACACTTGGAGAAGGAGGGGTACTTTGCTTTGATGTCCTCATCCGCCTCTGCGTCTGCCAACAGTACATTATAGGTAGTAGGCGGTGCCAGGCCGCTCATGAGCTTCAGGGCGTTGTAGCTGTTGGTTTCTTCATTGTATAAGAACCCTGTGGCTAAATATAAAGTAAAGGCAAGCGACAGAAAAGCGAATACGCCCCGGGTAGCCGGCAACTTTTTGACGGGGCTGTCGTGCGGAAATTTGATAAAGCCAAACAAGTAGGCTGTCAATCCAGCGAAAATCAGCACCCAAGCGCCCATGAAAACCTCATAGGGCAGTATGTTCCAGTGCATGGTCATGTCAGCTACCGACAGGAACTTCAAGGCCAGGGCCAGCTCTAGGAAACCCAAGACTACCTTCACGGAATTCATCCAGCCGCCGGAACGGGGCAGGGAATTGAGCCAGCCGGGGAATGCGGCAAACAAACCGAAGGGCAAGGCCAAGGCAGAGGAAAAGCCTAGCATAACTACGAATGGCCCGAGGGCATTAGTAGCGGACTGCACCAGGGCCGAACCGATGATGGGGCCGGTGCAAGAGAAAGAGACCAGCGCTAGGGTAAAAGCCATGAAGAAAATACCCAGTAAGCCGCCCCTGTCAGCCATCGCGTCACTCTTATTGGTCCAGGAGCTAGGCAGGGTCAGCTCGTAGAAACCGAAGAAAGAAAAGGCAAAAAACAGGAATACCAGGAAAAACAGGGTATTGGCTACCCAATCCGTAGAGAGGGTATTCAAAGCGGAGGCACCGAATACCCCGGTGATGAGCAAGCCAATAGAAACGTAGATGACAATAATCGAAAGCCCATAAATTAGCGCGTTCCTGATGCCCGCGCTGCGGTCTTGGCTGCTTTTGGTAAAGAAGCTGACCGTCAGCGGAATCATGGGGAAAACGCAGGGCGTGAGCAGGGCCAGCAGGCCGCCAGCAAAGCCCAACACAAAGGTCCATAACAAACTGGCATCGCGGACGACATCTTCCGCACCGCATTGCCCCACGGGCGAAGTATAGGTAGACCGTATGGTTTCCACCGTCTGATCGATGGCTCTCAGCCCAGTAGTGGGATCAATGGCGGCTACCCCACCCTCTCCTTTTGCCGGATTGAAAGTAAAATCCACATCAGATGGAGGCAAACACTGACTGTCGTTGCAGGCCATGTACGTCAGATAGCCAGAGATGGGTTGCTCTGGGGCAGTGGTCTCAACCTTTTGGGTGAAAACCACCGGCCCTTTCACGAACTTGCTGACCACTACCCCACCGAAGTAAGGGTCGGGGCCCGACTTTAGCTTGCCTTTTTCTTTGGTATCCCCCAACAGTTTGTAGTGCTCGCCTGGCTCAAATTCAAAGGCCGTAGGAATGGGCCCGTCTTCGGGGGAGGTATGCTGAGAATAGATGCTCCAGCCCGGTTCTATTTCGGCGGTAAGCGTAAGCTCGAAGGTGTCGCCCTGCAGCGGGCGGCTGCTGAAACTCCAGGATACCGGCGATGCCACATTGCTGCCCACATCTGCAGGCTGTACAGACAGCCCATCGCCGAATTCCTCCCCGATGGGAGCTACGCCCTGGGCATCGGACGACGCTTCTTCCGCAGGTTCTGCTTTTTCTTCTGCCTGCTTGTCGGCCTCTGCCGAAGCTGTTTTTTCCGGCGATGCTGCTTCCGGTTCTGCAACCTCGCCCCCGCTGGAAGCCGGGGCCTCAAAAGTGAAGCTGAAATCCTTGCTGGTCGGCGGCAGGCATTTTTCATCATTACAAGCCATAGACTCGATGTAGCCCGTCACGGGTTGGCTGAAGTCCTTTACCTTGATTCGCTGGGTGAGGACTGCGTACTTGGTGAAGTAGGCTACTGTCAGGTCATCAAATAGGGGCTCCTTTGCTGCCTTACGGTTGTCAGACTCTTTGACCGGCCCTACTTTTTCAAAATGGCCACTGCCATCGAAAAAAACACCGGTGGGCACTGGGCCGTAGGCGTCATCGCCGTAGTTCTGATTAGCCGAGTAGGTTTTCCAGCCTTCTTCAATCTTGGCTTTGAAGATCAGGTCGAACTCTGTCTCACTGACCGCTTTGCTCTCAATGGTCCATTGTACGGGATTATCCACCTGAGCTTGAAGGCTAAAGGTGAAAAGGAACAATCCGGCCAGCAGTAAAATTCGTTTCATGATGCGCAGCTTTTTCAGTTGGCAATTTGCCAAATATCTATTGGAAATAACAGCACGGCGGCTCAATGCGTTGGAAATTAAATCCAAGGCAAAAGTAAGAGCTGTGGTATTCACCGCCAGTGATCTATCGCACTGAGTCTACCCCCGAAAGGATATGGTAAAAGGAATTTCCCGGGGTGGCAGGCACTTTTCCTCATCGCAGCACATAAACTCAATGAACCCACTAATTTCCTGCAGCCCTTCCTCTACCCGGATGCGCTGGGTAAAAACCGCCTTATCTTTAAACTTCTTGATCTCGGCTCCGAACATTTCGTCCATACCTGTGATAGCTTCCCCAGATTCCTGAACATCCTCCAGCGGCTCCACCAGTGGATGATCATACATTTGTATGCGGGTAGGAATAGGCCCTGCTTCTCCAACATGCTGGGAGTACAAATACCACCCTTTTTGAATATCAGCAGTGATTTGCAATTCATATTCGCTTTCGCTAACCGCCTCTGCCTGGTAGGACCACTCTACGACCGAATCGTAAGATTGCGCCGACAATCGATGCCCAAAAACCAGTAAGACCAGCAGGAGCATTGCGCCGTTCTTTACCATCATCTTTTTATATGATTTATTGTCAGAGCGAAAATACACCACATACCGCAGCCTGGTTACATTCTTAACTTTCAATAATATAAGTTTAACAGCTTACGGGCGCTCTTTGATGCCTTCTGCAGCCTTGCGGTCCAAATACCACAACAGCTTGCCATTAGGAGGCTTGATGTGGCTAGCGGGATACTGCCCAGCTACTTCTTCTTCCTGCAGGATTTCGCGCACCCGGTCTTTCTTTCCGCTGCCAGTAGCCAGGAATACGATCTGCCGGGCGTTGTTCAAAACCTTCCCGGTCAGGGTAATGCGCTGCTGGCCCGAAACGGGATGCTCGGCCAATGCACAACATTCCTCGGCATCCAACAGGTGAATCTGGTCCGGGAAAATAGAGGCGGTATGCCCGTCGCTGCCCAGGCCCAGCATGATAAGGTCGAAGACTGGCCATCCATTTTTGCTTGGCAGGTGCTCCTCCAGCTCCTCAGTGTAGCGGCCGATTTCCGCTTCCGCCGGCATTTCGCCACGGATGCGATGGATGTTGCAGGAGGGGATGCCCAAAGGCCCCAGGAAGAGGTCATAGGCCATTTTATAGTTACTCTCGGGATCATCCGGAGGTACGCAGCGCTCATCGCCCCAGAAAAAGTGCACCTTTTCCCAGTCGGCATCCGGCCCCCCGTCTTCGCTCCAGAGTCGGAACAGTTTGCCGGGAGTGCTGCCGCCCGACAGGGCGATGTTCACCCGCTCTTTGTCCTTCAGCCAATTGGCGAAGTAATCGGCAAATTCTTGGGCCAGTTGTCCCGGCGTATCTGCAATGTGAATGTGCATAAAGGCTGACTTTTACCAGCTAAAGTTCGCAAAAATTTTGGGAGTCTGTCAAGTTTTGGCAAGGATTGCGCCAGCTGACGCGCTCCCCCTCTATGAGTTCGTCTGCTACATCCGGCCCCCAGGTTCCCGATGGGTAACCGTACAATTTGATGCCCGGGTCGTTTTTCCAGGCATTCAGGATAGGATCCACAAATTCCCAGGCTGCCTCTACGCTGTCGCCGCGGGAGTATAGTGTTGCATCGCCCTTCATGACATCGAGCAGCAGACGCTCGTAGGCCTCGGGCACCTCGGTATCGGTGAGGTCGGAGTAGCGGAAATCCATGCCCACATTTTTCACGTCGAAACCTGCGCCTGGCACTTTCATGCCGAACTGCAGCAGCAGGCCTTCATCAGGTTGTATGCGGATAACCAGCTGATTGTTCATGTTGGGCATATCTTCATTATTGCAGAACAGATGATGGGGCGGCGACTTGAAGTAGACTACGATCTCAGTGGCTTTGGTAGGCAGGCGCTTGCCTGTACGGATGTAAAAGGGTACGCCCGCCCAGCGCCAGTTGTCGATAAAAAACTTGAGGGCGACGTAGGTTTCGGTGCTCGAGTTATCGGCTACGCCCTCCTCTTCCCGGTAACCGCTGACGGCCCGCCCTTGTATATCGGCGCTGATGTATTGACCCCGTATGGCGTACTGCGCCACCTCATCTTCCCGGATGGGGCGGATGGATTGAAATAGCTTCAGCTTTTCGTTGCGGACGGAGTCAGCATCGGCATTAATAGGAGGCTCCATAGCCACGTGGGCAACGATCTGCAACAGGTGGTTCTGCACCATATCCCGCAGAGCCCCCGAACTGTCGTAATAGCCGCCCCGTTTCTCCACACCAATATCTTCGGCGGAGGTGATTTCGATGTGGTGGATGTAATTGCGGTTCCAGAGTGGCTCGAAGATGCCATTGGCAAAGCGGGTCACGAGCAGGTTTTGCACCGTTTCCTTGCCAAGGTAATGATCGATGCGGAATATCTGGTTCTCAGCAAAGTAGGATTGCAGTTTTTGGTTCAGCTGCTGTGCCGACGCCTTGTCGTATCCGAATGGCTTTTCAATGACCAACCGGCGGAATCCGCTGCCGTTGTGGTTGAGCCCTTCCTGTGACAGAAAGGCTGGAATTTCGGTATACAGCCGCGGAGGTACCGAGAGGTAAAAAACGTAATTGCCCTGGGTTCCGACTCGTTCGTCAATCTCTTCCAGCCGGCTGCGCACCTTGCTGTATTCCTCGGCTTCTAATGTATCAATAGATTGGTAGAAAAGCCGGCGGGCGAAACGATCGTCTTCCGCTCCCTCAATAAATTTATTGTCCAAATAAGCTTCCCGCCGGAAAGCATCATCCGTGTAATTGGTGCGGCTTACGCCTAAAACGGCGTACTGCTCTGGCAAAAACCCGCCCCGATGAAGTTCGTAAATCGCTGGCAATAGCTTGCGCTTGGCCAAGTCGCCGGAAGCACCAAAAATAACGAAGACCTGTGGTTCCATCTATGTTGATTTTTCTAAGGGCAAAACTCCAAATGGCTTGCCCTGTTAATGATAAAAAAGGGTGGGAAGCTGCCTAAAGTTTTATCACTAACATTAATTCCAGATGAAGATTGGCCTCGCCGCCGACCACGGCGGCTATGAACTGAAAAACCAAATCCAGCAGTGGCTGCTGGATGCAGGCTTTGAAACGGAAGACCTCGGTGCCCACAAGTACGATGCTAAAGACGACTACCCCGATTTGGTCCACCCGCTGGCGCAGGCGGTCGCCCAGGGCACCGTAGGCCGCGGCATCGCAGTATGCGGCAGCGGCGTAGGAGCGGCCATCGTCGCCAACAAGACAAAGGGGGTGCGGGCGGCACTGATTACCGAAACCTACTCCGCCCGGCAAGGTGTTGAACACGACGATATGAATGTGATGTGCCTCGGCGGCCGGGTTATTGGGCCCGAACTGGCCAAAGAACTGGTTTTTGCCTTCGCCAAGGCCCGCTACAGCGGGGAAGAACGGCACGACCGCCGGCTGCAGAAATTGAAAGCATTAGAGCAGTAAAGGACCTGCTCACACCTTAACACTTCAACCCTACATTATGACCAACTACGATTTAGGCATGATTGGCCTGGGCGTTATGGGCCGCAATTTTCTCCTTAACGTAGCCGATCACGGCTACTCTGCCGCCGGCCTCGACTTAGACGAGGAAAAGGTGAAAGCGCTTAAAGCAGAGGCGGCTGATCGAGCCATAGGCGGCACCACGGATACCGCCAACTTCGTACAAATGCTGAGCCAGCCCCGGAAAATCATGCTGCTGGTGCCAGCCGGCGAGGCCGTAGACAAAGTCATTGTTTCCTTATTGCCCCACCTGAGCGAAGGCGACCTTCTCATCGATGGCGGCAACTCCTTTTTTGAAGACACTGAGCGGCGGTATGAGGAACTGCAGGCCAAAGGCATCCAATTCATGGGCGTGGGCGTATCCGGTGGGGCTGAGGGTGCCCGCTTCGGCCCAAGCATTATGCCGGGTGGGCAGGGTAATGCCTACCAACTGGTTAGCCCTATTTTGGAGGCGGTGGCTGCCAAAGTAAGTGGCGAGCCCTGCGTAGCTTTCCTTGGCAGAGGCGCGGCCGGGCACTACGTCAAAATGGTCCACAACGGCATCGAGTACGGCCTGATGCAACTGTTGGCCGAAGCCTACGACATCCTCAAAAATGTAGCCGGCCTCGACAATGAAGCCCTGCACCAGACTTTCAAGGAATGGAATGAAGGGGCGCTGGCATCCTTTCTGGTGGAGATCACCAGCGAGATTTTCGCCGAGCCGGACGATCAGGGCGAAGGCTGGCTGGTCGACAAGATTCTGGACAAAGCCAAACAGAAAGGCACGGGCAAATGGACTTCCCAAAACGCTATGGACCTCGGCATACCAGTGCCAACCATCGATGCCGCCGTAGCCATGCGCGGCTTATCCGCCCGCAAGATGGAGCGCAAAATGCTTGCTCCCCACTACAGCCGTGCCATTGAGCAGCGCCCTGCTGTTGATCAGGAACAAGTAGTGCATCAAGTCGGCGAAGCGCTGCACTTTGCCTTTCTCATCACTTACGCTCAAGGTATGCACCTTTTGGCGGAAGCCTCTAAGGAGTACAGCTTTGGCCTGCAACTGGAAACCGTGGCCAAAATTTGGCGCGGCGGCTGCATCATCCGGGCAGCCATTCTGGAAGACATGCGGCAGGCCTATCAGGAGCAGCCCGCTCTAAAAAATTTGCTGCTCTCTCCCATCTTTCAAAGCCCTTTACTGCACGGACAACACGCCGCCCGGGCGGTCCTGCAAACGGCAATGGAGCACGGCATTCCGACCCTGGCGCTTTCCTCCAGCCTGCACTACTTCGATGCCTTCCGCGATGAACGGCTGCCGCTGAATCTCGTGCAGGCACAGCGCGATTTCTTCGGCTCGCACACCTACGAGCGGGTGGACAAAGAGGGCATCTTCCATACAGATTGGGGGAAGGGCAACTGATTGGCTCAACCATATCTTTTGTCTGCTGCCTGATAAAGCCATGATTAAGCTTGAAAAACGGCAGATGCCTGGTAAATGCTCTTCAGCATTTGTGTAAACGGCCTGACGAATATAGGGTCTACAATGACAAGAGTTGAAAAAATTGGTTATTTTCACCAATATCCAAAAATGTGTGGCGCATGCAGCGGCGCGCCTGCCTGCTGGTAGGAAGGGAGGGCGAAGAATGTATTGCCAATGGCTTCGCTGTAGCAGCGTTTCAATAGACACTGTTTTCGAACGGGCGGGCTCTTATTTTGAGGCGCGCCACAAACGCCTCGCTGATATGAAATACATCATTTACTTCTCAGCTCTACTCCTGTTTAACGTATTTGGCTACAGCCAAAACCCCTTTACCCACGCGGCATCGGAATCCTATCTGAGTTACTACGCCGTCGATATTCAGCAAGAAACCTTGGCACTGGCAGGGGGCAAACGAAGCTGTACCGTCCCTTATCTGGAATGGAGGGACACCGAAGCCGGCCAATTGTTGGGGCAGCAGCAGTTCAATACGAGCCGTTTTGGCTGGTATACCGATGTGAGATACCACACGGCTGGAAAAACTTGGGCTGTTGGCCAGCTCAACACCGCGGATGATGTGATTGGAGGCAGCTCTAGCGTGCTCCGTATTTACGGGGCCGACTTGAGCTTGCAGGAACAGTACGAAATATGGGACGAAGAAGCCTGGTGGTCAACGCCGCTGCTGGAACCCACCCCAAACGGGATGGTTTGGAAAACCGGGAGCAAACTCTATTTTCTGGACGCAGAGGGCGCTGTAGAAGACAGCTTAGTTTTTGAAAAGGCTATCCGGCACTTCGCCCCGCTGCCAGAGGCCCGCTTGCTACTTCAATTGGAGGGCAGCGACACCTTAACCATCATGGATAAACAGGGGCAGCAGCTAGAAGTGCTTGGCCTTGCCAATAACATCAAGGATGTATTGGTCGATGGGACGATGGCCTACTGGCTGACGGACGGCTTTTTCTACCGAAGAAATACCCTTAGCGGCGAAACAAGTACGCTACCCGTGGTCAATGAGGAACTCAATCGCCTTAGCACTCATGGCCCAGATGTATTGCTGTACGGTAGTGGCGCGGACCAAACCACATTTCTGCGGTATGCCCCGCAGGATGATAGCCTCTCCACCGTAGGAACCTGGCAACTGATGGACCGGATTCTTGAGGAGGTTGTGGTGGCAGAAGGGGTTTACCATGTGGTAGGGCAAAATACGTTTACCGGTGCAGGAGTGCCCCATGATACAGATATGCGCAATGGTTTTGTACAGCGCTTTACCGATCCAGATTCAGCAGTTTTGGGTTTGGATTTGGCGTTGAACAGCTTGTCCATTACCGTGGATTCTGTGTACTTAGAATACAACGAGGAGCCCCAAATCTACCAGCTTGTTGCTGATATTACGGCGCATTTGGAAATACAAAACCTGGGTAACATCCCTTTTCAGGATACCTTCGTTTTGGGCAGCAATCGTTACGCAGGCTTCAATTGCGACGGTAAGCGTTACTACGCCCATCGTACGGCAAACATAGCGCCCGGCGGTACAGCTACCCTTGAAGCTAGCG
>CAYNIT010000049.1:0-21212 GCA_964397205.1 uncultured Phaeodactylibacter sp.
CCCGCTTCTTCCCTAAGGCCTCCCAGGAGAAACTCATCTGTATGGAGGTTGGGGTTGGGCTGTAAATCGCCGTTGACATCTGGCCAAAGTTCGCAGAGGTTTCGGATGGCGACCTTTCGGTAGGCCTTGTCCATGACGGTAGTATCGTCTAGGGTGTAAATTTCCCAGTACCCATGCCCATCTTCGCTGCCAAGTATGGGGTAGATCCGCTCTATTGTCCATTTGGCATCGTCGAGGTAAAACGGTTTATCTTGGGCATTGGCTATCAGGGCACTGGCCAGAGCCAAAAACACGAACAACAAGGAGTTGATTTGGCGCATAGGGGCTTGTTTTTTGCAGGTTTTCCAATTTAGTAACATAAGATAATAGATGCTCAACAAATCTGCTGCCCGGAAAGGGGCTAACCCAGCCATTTGCAGGGGAGATGACCTAAACCGGCGGGCTCCGCTGTGGCACATCCCTGCCGCTCTTGCCGGGATTCAAGCAAATGAAAACCCGCCATCTACTGGCGTAATTGTTATAGGTGGAGGATTTCAACTGATGCCGGAGGGTGGCAAGAAGATGGAAATGCACCGCGCTAATAAACAGAAGCAACACTGAGCTTAAGCAAGGCGCCCCCTATCACCTTGTCTTTATAACAGCCCTTCTTCCAGCGGCAACTGATCCAATGCTGCTATCTGCTCGATGGCTTCCAGCTGCAGATCGTAATCCAGGCTTGTCTTCATGCGCCTGCTTAACTCCTGTATTTCTCCAAGATAGCTGCCGAGCTGTTCATCAGTAGGGTCCTGGCCCATGAGCTGTAGAGTAGACAGTTCTCTCTTGTAATCGCGAAACCTTTGCAGCTGATTTCCGATTTCATCTTCTATTTCTTCCAGTTTCAGGAGTTTTTCTTTAAAGTAACAGCGGCGGCTCGCAACAGCCCGCTTCAGTTTTTCCGAGGGGTTGGAGACGGTGGCGTATTCTGCTTCTACCATCTGATTCTGTCGTAGTATTAACCGGCGCTGCTGATCTGCTTTAAGCAAGGCTTGTTCAAGATGGGATATGTTTTGGTCAATTTCATAAAACACCGTGCGCTGATATCGCCACTCGGCGGCTAGCTTGAGCATCATAGGCCAATAGCGCCAACCCCCTAAAAAAGCGAATAAAACTAGTCCGCCAATAATCAATCGTTGGAGCATCTTGGCCCAATCCAATCCCAAAGCATCATACAACGCCTCCAGGGCAAGCCCTAACAGAGCAGCTAGCGCCGCGAGCAGCAACAAAGCCCAAAATCGACCAATTTGTGGTGAGTTTTTCATAGTGTTACCAGTTTAAAATAAGCAATAAAACAGGCTAGGTGTGGCTTTCGAGCCATTCAAGGATGACAGGCCAACTTTCATACAAAAAATAGGCAACAATTAACAAAGCCACTAAGAGTAGCAAGGCCCTCAATCCCCGCCGGATAGTGTCGCCCATATCTTTACCCCCACTTAGGGCTCCTAGTACAATGACTGCCACCATTGTTAAGGCTACGTATTGCATGATCATAATGATATTGGTTTGTATGTGATCGGATGGAACAGCAGGCAAGCCTGCCTGAGGTATCATGAACACCTCATTGCTGTTTTGCTTTACTCTGTACAAATATACAGCAAATCAAACATTATACTCGCTTTTACGCCTTAAGCTTACTTTAAATTCTGTAAATTTACTGTTATGTAAACAGAGGTACTACTCAGAACATGCGGTGATTTTCACGAAAATTGCATATATTTTTTTCCAAACAAACCCCCGCTTTTCATGAAAGCTGACTTAGACCGCATTGTCTACTTGCCCTTCCACATTTTTGTCAAGATCCACGAGGAAGCTGCCCGACAGCTCGAAAAACTGTACAATGATAAAGACCTGTCTTTTACAGACGCGCTAAACCAGAGAGACAACCCTAAGCTTCCCCAAATTCAGCCTTTGCGCTCTAGCGCTTATGGCAAAAACAGTTCCCGCAGCTCAATGCCTTGCCTGCAACAGGTCTATAATAGCTGTCCTTCTTCCAGGGCGTTTAAAGAGGTGTTCAAGCTCCACAACCGCAGCGAACAAAACCTGCTTTACGAATGCCGGCGGTTTTTCACAAAATCCAATCGAGAGCCCATGCAGTTCCGCAGCCTTCGCGACCCTGTTTTGCTAATCCTGCTATTGGAGCCCGACCTGGAAATAGATGAAGAAGGAAAATTCTTAACTTATCTGGAAAGCAGTGGGTACTGGGAAAAAAGCATTGCGCAGATGCCATCTCCTGCACCCGCTGTGAAAGAACTAGATTACAGCCAGTTCCGGTACCGGTATTACGTCGGGCTGTTCTTTTCTATCCTTGCTTTTGAGATACGCTACCTGCTCCTTTCCATTTCTGAAGAGGAAGCTGGATTTGACAGTAATGGACAGCCTTATTACGCCGTCGTTGAAAAAGGCTTGCATGATTTAGGCCCCATAGGGAGGCATTCCGATCAAGCCATCTTCCGGGGCAAAGCTT
This sequence comes from uncultured Phaeodactylibacter sp., assembly GCA_964397205.1. GTDB lineage: Bacteria > Bacteroidota > Bacteroidia > Chitinophagales > Saprospiraceae > Phaeodactylibacter. The sequence goes on from CAYNIT010000049.1 coordinate 2,501, forward strand.
ATTTGTCAGAAGACAGAAACCACTATCATGCCACCCTCCACAACCCGGCATCGAATGTACCCATGAACATGCAGTGGAGCCAAAATGGCGAAGCCGCAACCAGCTGCTTTCGAGGCACCATACAAGCTATATCTGGTATGAACGGGCGCATGCTTTGCCTGGAAACCGTATTCTACGAAGTATCACTGGAGGTTTACCATGAACTCAATAACAATAAGGAAAGAACCTTCCTCCACCTATTGCCTTCAGATGATCGGGACAACCTCCTTTCCATCTTTCAATACGTTGCTTTTCAAAGGCGCATCTTTGCATCGCGCGTAGGCTATATTCCATCACGTCATGGAAAAAGCGGAAAACTCGACCTGAAAGCCAGGCAAGTTCATATAGAGGACTTCAAATTTATCGCGGGAACTTTCCGCCTGTTACAGTTAGGGCTTAAGGAGCGGCTATTGCAATCCCGTTTGGAAATCAAAGAAGAAGGTACCGGGCTGCTCAGTATAGAAAACGAGGTCAACGGCCACAAACAACGCCTCAACCTGCTTTGTACCCTGCAGCCTGCTCAAAACCCACGACCAAATAAGGTAATTGTCGTTGCCTACTACCGGGACAGCCTGGCTCCTTGCAATATTGCCATCCTCGACTTTGATGCGGGCAATAAGGGAATCTATGAGGGGGTCTTCTCCAGCGTCGGTTTCGACCAAAACGGAGTGTTTGGAGAGTATTTCGTTTTCAAACGGGACAACGGCCAATTCGAACCCGCAATCGTCGATAAGAAAGAAAAAGAATCATTCCTTAGCCAGGAAAGCAATCAAAGTTTACTCGACAACCTACTGGAACTCCATCGGAAAAAGCATAGATACCTGCCGGGCTGGCACAGGCCATAGCGCCCGCACGCCATGCAGTCTGTAATGCATTCTGAGCCAATCCCGCAGCATCGTTCCATCGGCGCCAAAAAAGCTAAATCACTGGCCATCAAAACACTGTGAGTTATATACCTCCGCGCAAAGCTTAGCAGAAGAGCGCCAAAATCCCATTCCAACCTGAAACCTTCCGGCCCAAAGGCCGTAGTAAAGACCAGGCAAAACCATCCTGCCATGAAAAACAAATATGCACGACTGGCCCGACGGGCCAAGCTACTCCTATGTACTACCCTCCTGTTTTCCCTCATCGCTGCCACCGCTACGGCTCAAGCTTCGATCAGTTATCCAGAACAAGCCGAAGATCTAGTCACCTGCCATCAAGCGGGCCGGCTGCGGGTTCGGGTCGAATTTGAAGCGCCGAGCGGCCCCGGCACCCAGCTAAAGGTCAACTTTCCGCCCGGTATCACGTACGAGAGCGGCAGCCTTGAGCTGATCGGCAACAGCCTTGAGCTGGCAGAAGCCGACCTTTCTGACCTCAATGAGCCGCTATTTCAGTTAACCGGCGGGGGCGCAGAAAGCGGCGATTTTATCGACCTGAGCTTGTTGCGCTCCGGCGGTTGCCAGGCAAGGGCATTCGCCATCGGCGGTGGTATCGCCAAAGACAGCGTACGCTTACTGGCCGATAGCGGTATAGTACAAGAGAACAGCTCCAACCTGAACACGTACAACATCCTCTCGCCCTCCCTCAGCTTTCAGTATACAGACGGCCCCAGCAGCCAGGACACTATTGTTGAAGATGCGCCTCAGGCCATCACCCGCCGGCTGCGCTTGATCCAAGGAGGCCTGGGGTATGTTAGCTCTGTAACGCATTTCGTTGTCGTAAACGATGCCCTGCAAAACTTCCAGCTCAAGTACCAGGGTGATGCCCTTGCGCCGAGCGCCGTCCGCGGCGACACCTTGTTTTACCAATTGGATCCCGAGCTGATTCCCGGCCTTTTCGGAGGGGACGGCCGCTTTTCCAACGGCGAGCAGATTGAGCTGTGGGAATCCTTTGATGTCGTAGCTTGCGCTCAAACCCAAAACCAGATCAAGCACCATGCTCTCTGGGGTTGCCCCGATGATGTCTGCCAGCGCGCCATTCCGGTGACGGGTACCGTATCCGTCATTGTACCGCAGCCCCAAATCGAAAGCGGGCCGCTATTTAGCCGGAGCCTTCCAGCTTGCCTCGATGGCGCTACACCGGATCAGTTCGGCTTTTTTATTGAAAATACTGGCAGTACTACAGCCCGTATTGGCTTTCAGCTGGGCTTCGAAGGGCGGGCCGACCTGCCAGTCTTCGGAGATTATAACTCAAGGGCAGCATTCATTGACACCGCTTCGGTACAACTCTTGGTCAATGGCGAGGCGCTGAACCATCCTGTTGACGCCACCCACGATGGCATCAGCAAATGCGGCACCCCAGCAGCCACAGGAGCCGTAAGCGCCGCTCGCTATAGGAACCTCATCTTAGAACCCAGCCAGCGACTGGAGATACGGGGCAATTATGCCTATTGTTGCCAGCAGCCCTGCAACATGAACTACAGCTGGCCCACCCCCATCGCCCGCATAGAAGTACGGGATGCCTGCGGGCAGAATCCACGTCTGGAAATGGCCAGCCATGATTTTGCGGAAGCCAGAGTAGAAACGGCTCCCGCCATCATCTGCGGGCCAGCCACCGTATTCAACCATCAATCAGCAGAGTACTGTTTCGTATTTCCAAAGCTCGGCGGCTACCCAAACGTTAGCGGGGACAATACCTTCGTGCTGGAAATCGGCCTGCCGCCATTGCCAGGCCTGCAGGCCAACGGCAACGCTGCCGTTACCGGCCCTTCCGGCACCCCCTTGCCCTTCACCTCTTCCGGCGCAGGCCCCGGTACTTTCCGCATGGAAATACAGCAATCCGATTACGAGGGCGGCGCGCTAGCATTCTGTTTCGAAATAGAATGGTCCTGCGGCAAGGGCGGCTTGATCCAACCTTCGGTTGATCTGTACCAAAACGTTGCCCCTTCCTGCCCCTCCTCCTGTCGGCTGCCCATCAGCTGCGACGCATTCCCACTGCTGCTCTTTTGCCCGGGCGTAGATTGCCCGGAGGGCGGCGGCATCGTCGATTTTAGCGAAAGCGAACGCATCAACCTAGGGCGGGCGGACCCGAACAACCTCCGCCGGTGGCAGACCGATGCTCCGGCAGATCCCGCCGCAGTCCGGCTCGACCGGGCAGCGCCCTGCGATACCGTGCGGACCCAAGCAGGGCTGGGCGTAGCCGACGGCAGCAGCAGCCCTTGGCCACAGGCCCGCTTCCGGCAGCGCCTGCTTTTCCCCTTCTTCCGGCCGTTAGGCGCTCGAGCAGAGGTATACGACAACGGCCAGCTGATCGGCGAATTTGAGCATATTCCCCTACACAGCAACAGCGACGACACCCTCTTCCTCTACGAGCTTTCTGCCGCTGCTTTGCACGAGCTTGACCCCAATTTCCCTGCCGATTTTGCCTACGATGCACAGGACAGTGTTTATGTAGAAGCCGACTATTACTTCGATCCCGAACTAGCGCAGGGGCAGATGTACAACTACCGGCAGAGCGGATTTACCCCCCTTACTGGAACTTGTGTGGAGAACCAGGATGTATTCAATGCGTTTCGGCTGTCGAAGGATGATTTCGCTACGGAGAATGCCTGTGGCTCTACCATAGACCGAGTACAATTGATCGCGGTAGGGGCGACTTTTGCCTCAGGGGGCACCAACACCTTTGCCGGCTGTGAGGCCATCGCATTTGAAGTTTTCTCCCGCTCTCAACGCGGCTGTATCACAGGAGAAGGCTTGGACTTCTTCCCCAACGAGTTCCGGCCGGTTTTCACTTTTGATACGGTGGCCTTTGCCAAAATACCTGGTTTCGCATTCGAGCGTCTAGAGTACCGGCGCAGCCCGGGCAATGTGGTGCTTGACATTTCCCCCTTTGCAGAGGATGCCGACAGCCTCTACTTTGACTTGCGCAGCCAGTATAGCGACCGCGGCGGCCCCATACCACTATTGGAAGAAAATGCCCGCGACGAAATATTGAAATCTTTCTGGCGCCCTACCTGTGCCTCGGCTTCGGGAGAAGTAGAAGGCAGTGCAGGCATCACGTACAAGGACGTAGCCTGCCAAAAGCCTTACCACCGACAGCAAGAGCGCAGCCTGAGCTATACCTCGACCGGGCAATTCAATTTTGTGCTCAACCCGCTGGTAGGCAATGCCTTTGAGGCAACCACCTGCTACACGCTATCCGCCACCAATACCGGCGTGGGCAAGGATTTTGATGTGCCATTTACCTGGCTAAAACCCCTTCTGCCCGCTGGCAATATTAGCTTGCTGAGCATCGCAGAAAGCGGAGGGGAGCCGCTGTCCCCCAATCTGAACGGGCGGTACGAATTGGGCGAGCACACCAATAACAGCACCCGGCAGTTCGAAATTTGTGTACAGCAGAGCAGTTGCCTGCCCGACAGCCTGCAGCTGGTGTACGCTTGGGGTTGCGAGGGCTACCCCGAAGGCGAGGCTGCTGTCCCCAATTGCCGCCCCGACACCCTCACAGCTTATCTGACACCTCAGTTGTCAGAGGTGCAATTGCAAATCGTTGACCAGCCCAACCCCGCCGAAGCTTTAGATTTATGCACTACCGACACCATCGAACTCCTGGTCAACAGCGCCCAACAAGCCGACCTGCTGCAGCCCGCTCTGCAGGTCACTCTGCCCCCCGGCATCGAACTCAACGCCATGACTGCAGGCTACCCCAATGATGCCAGTATCAGCTTTGAACCTTTGCCTGCATCGATCAGCGGTGACACTGCAAAATTTGACCTCAGCCAGCATTCCCGGATTACCGGGGACAGCCTGCCGGGCATCTTCAACAGCCCCTCCCTCGCCAAGCGGCAAATGCGGTTAATTTTCGAAATCGAGACTGGTTGTGGCTTCGATCCGCTGCAGAGCGTCGCCCTTTATCAGGCCAGCGGGCGCAGCCCCTGCGGAGCTGCTGCTGAGGGCTCGGGTTCCGTTGCAGCTTCCAACCCCATACGGATCAAGGGGGCGCAAGCGCCCTACACCACTGCCCTACAGCTCGAAACAGATGGAATATTGCTGGGCTGCGATGCTGCTTTAGCTGTACAAGCGTCCTTTGTGCCAGCCAATGGCACTACCAATGGACGGGATACTTCAGAGGTAATACTCCCCACGGGCATTGCTTATTTGCCCGGCAGCCTGGCCTGCTACCCGCCGGGCCAAACCCACTGCCCTAGCCTCGTCTCCGTAGATACCGACAGCCTGGGACGGCAAATCGCCCGATTGGCCTGGCCGGCCGGCATGACGGCGATGGACAGCTCACGCTTTAGCTTTAAATTGAAAAACGAAAGCGCCGCATGTACGGATGCCGCCGAGGTTATTTTCCGCAATACCGTAACCAAGGCCCCTTTGATCTGTATGGGCACCCCTTGTCCTACTGACTTGAAGGTTGAAACCGGAAGGGATACGCTGTCTTTTGCCGTACAGAAAGCGTCTTTACAACTGGCTCCGGAACCGGTAGCTTGCAGCAGCGAGGACGGTAGCTTCCGGCTGAGCGGCAGCGTGAACATTGGCGAGTTCGGCTTGGACTCCGTGCAGGTTCTGGCCTTCTGCGCCGGCCCTCAGGGAGCCCCCTCGGGCGATGCCGTAACCGCCGCTACTCTAAAGGGGCCATTCGCAGCGGGGCAATCTGTTTCTTTCCAAATCAGCGGAATTGGTTGCAGCAGTGAAAATGGCTTGTGGGTAGAACTGCGGGGCGATTGCAGCTGCGCCAGTACGGGCCAATTTGTACCCGCTCCCCAACTTGCTGCCCCCCTATGCCCGGCGGATACGGCGGTTTGCCTTAACGCTCCACCGCTGCTTCTTAGCCATGCCGTGCCGGCTGATGGCGCCTACAGTGGCAATGGAGTAGAAAACGGGCGCTTTGACCCCGCGGCGGCAGGCGTTGGAGTACATACCATCACTTATACCCTATCGGACAGCCTAGGCTGCAACAGTCATTGCTCCTACGATATCACAGTTCATCCCCTACCCAGCCTCAACTGCCCGACAGACCTGCAGGTCAGCATCGAAGCCGGCCCTCAGCAATTAGGGGGAGCGAGCCCGTTGGGGGGCACCTACGCCGGCCCCGGCATTTCCGACGGCCAGTTTGATCCGGCTGTAGCCGGGCCAGGCACCCACGCTATTAACTACACTTATACCAATTACCTGGGCTGCGCTGACAGCTGCACTTTCTTCATCACGGTTCAGGCCGGCGATGCTCAGATTGGCGATTTTGTGTGGCGCGATCTCAATCGCAATGGCATACAGGAAGCCGGAGAAGCGGGTATCCCGGGAGTGATGGTCCTACTGCGGTCCGGCGGGGCGGATGTAGACACGGCCTTCACCGACGATGAGGGCTACTACGAATTTACCACTGCTCCAGGTGACTACCGTCTGTTTTTCCAAACCCCGGACGGCCTAACATTGACCCAGCAGGAAGCGGGAACAGATCCCGCGCTGGACAGCGATCCGGAGCCAGCCACCGGGCTGAGCCCCGCCTATGCTTTAGAGGAAGGCGATACGGTAGCAACTGCCGATGCCGGTTTTTATACTTTATGCGACAACATCGAGGATCCCGGCCGGATTGCAGCGGACCAATACCTCTGTGGCCCTGGAAACAAGCCGGCAAAGATAGAAAGCATAGAGCTGCCGAGCGGCGGCAGCGGAGCAGTGGAGTACATGTGGATGCAGAGCAAAGTGCCGGGCCCTTTTAACTTGCAGAGCTGGAAGATGATTCCCGCTGCTACCGGCCCTTCTTACAGCCCTGGCCCGCTTTCGCAAACTACTTACTTTGCCCGCTGTGCCCGCCGGGAAAACTGCGCCGTTTTTCTGGAGAGCAACATCATTACCGTAGAGGTGGGTACGGAGGCGGTAGCTGAAATTCAGGGGCCCGATTGGATTTGCGTGGGCGTGCCAGACGTATTCCGAGCGATGGATAACGGGCCTGCTGCCACTTATGAGTGGGCGCTCAGCCCTGGCTTGTCGCCCGCCACCGCTTCAGGCGCTCAGGTGGAAGTGACGGCGCCTAATTCGCACGGCGCTTTCTCCATCAGCCTGCAGGTAAACCAAGACGGCTGCACGTCCTCAAGCACCCGCTCGGTTACCGCTACCCGCAGCCCGCTATTTTGTGCAGAGCAACTGCCGTTAAGCGCAGAAGCCATGGCAGCTCCCGATGGCAAGCGCGTTCGGCTAACTTGGATGACCGAAGCGTTTTTGCAGGGCTACCAATACACCGCTGAATACTCCAGAGGAGACGAGCAGCCGTTCCGGCCCATCGGGTCAGTACAACTGCCCTCAGCTCTTTTGGGCAGTCAACACTACTACCAGCTTTGGCATGAAACCGCAAGCCCCGGAGCTAATCGTTATCGCCTGAAAATCTACAGCCCGGATGGGCGCACCTTTTATTCGGAAGAGGCAAAGGCTATCCTACCGGAGGAATCGAGCTTGGCCCGGCTGTACCCCAATCCCGCCCGGGAGGAAGCCACCGTGGAGATACTGGCAGCGGGAAGCCCGTCGAGACAGCTGGCCCTGCTACATAGCGGGGGCAAAGTAGTACGGCAGCGGTTGGTAGGCAGCCGCCCTCAGCAGCTTACACTTGACTTGAGCGGCCTGCCGCCGGGCACCTACTTCATCCAGATTTCGGAGGGCCAATCCATTCGGAAAGTGCTGCCATTGGTTAAACGCTAGGTGGATTGGCAGGACCCCGGACGGTGGCTACCAACACCCGCCCGGGGCACTCCTCCTTGCTTACTCAAAATCCGCCAGAAAATCCAGCGCCTTTTGATAGACATTCTCCCCCGTGTAGCCAAATTGGCGGTCCAGCTCCTGGTAGGGAGCCGAGTGGCCGAAATGGTCCAGCCCTACCACCTCTCCCAGAGGCCCAACCAGGCCGCGCAGCGTGACGGGCAAGCCCGCCGTAAGCCCCATAGTGGGGATGTCAAAGGGAAGTACTTCCATCTGATAGCTTTCCGGCTGATTGCGGAAAACCCCTTCGGATGGAGCAGAAACCACTCTGATGTTTAAGTTCTTCTTTTCGCGCAGCAGGTCCGCGCCTTCGATCAAGGTAGCTACTTCGGAGCCATTGGCTACCAATATAAGATCCGGCTCTCCGCCGCTCTCTCGCTGTACGATGTAGGCCCCCTTTTCAGCCTCCTGTGCAGCTTTGTAGCGGTCTTCCGCGGGCAAGCTCTTGATGTTTTGGCGGGACAAGATTAAGCCGCTCGGCCCTTGTTGATGCTCCAATGCCATACGCCATGCCACGGTCGTTTCATCCGCGTCGGCGGGGCGCAGGGCGAGAAAACTGTTGCGCCCGGAATGATTTTGCAGTTGCTCCAGCAGACGAATCTGAGCTTCTTGCTCTACGGGCTGATGCGTAGGGCCATCCTCCCCCACCCGAAAGGCATCGTGGGTCCAGATGAAAACCACCGGAGCCTCCATCAGCGCTGCCAGGCGTATGGAGGGCTTCATAAAATCAGAGAAAACGAAGAAGGTAGCGCAAACCGGCACAACGCCGCCGTGCAGCGCCATCCCCGTAGCCAGTGCTGCCATCGTCAGTTCGGAGACGCCAGCCTGCAGGAAAGCGCCGCTGAAATCCCCCTTCTTAAAAGAGGAGGTTTTCTTCAAGAATGCATCAGTTTTATCGCTATTGGAGAGGTCAGCGGAAGCGACAATCATGTTGTCTACTTTTCCCGCCAGTTGGGAGAGTACTGCGCCGGAAGCCGCCCGGGTAGCCACGTCTTTTTTCTGCTCTATCGCCGCCCAGTCGATCTCGGGCAATTCGCCATTGAGGAAGCGTTCCAGTTTAGCTGCCTGTTCCGGGTTTTCTTGCTTCCAGGATGCGTAAGCTTCTTTTTTCTCCGCGGCCTGCGCCTGCTTCTTCGCCGCAACTTCCTGGTAAAAATCTGCTACCTCGGGAAATGTTGCAAAGGGCTGTTCGGGATGGCCTCCCAGAGACTGAACCGTTTGCTCAAAGGAAGCTCCCGCAGCGCTCATGGGTTTGCCATGCATAGACACCTGCCCTTCGAAGGGCTCTCCATCTTCGGTCAGCGCCCCTTTGCCCATGATGGTCCTCCCAATGATCAAGGAGGGGCGGCCCGCCTCGGCATTAGCGGCATCCAGCGCCGAGCGTATCTCGTCCGCATTGTGCCCATCGATGGTCTGTACGTGCCAGCCCCAGGCTTCGTACTTTTTTGCAGTGTCTTCTTCCATGACTTCGGATACCTCGCTGGACAACTGCACTTCGTTGGCATCGTAGAACATCACGACATTGCCTAAGCCCAGAAAACCAGCGGTACGCCCTGCTCCCTGCGCAATTTCTTCCTGTATGCCGCCATCGGAAATAAAGAGGTAGGTCTTGTGCGCCATCCATTCCCCAAAACGGTGGGCCAGAAAACGCTCGGCAATCGCAGCGCCGATGCCAAAGGTATGCCCTTGGCCCAAGGGCCCTGAGGTATTCTCGATGCCGCGGTCTACATCGCGTTCGGGATGGCCTGGTGTCGGGCTGCCCCACTGCCGGAAGTTTTGCAAATCCGCTTTGCTATAAAGCCCGAAGAAATGGAGCTGCGTGTACAGCATGGCGGACATATGGCCGGGATCCAGGAAGAAACGGTCGCGGAAAGCCCAGTGTGGATCTTTGGGGTCAAAATTTAAATACTCGCTGAACAGAATGGTGATGAAGTCCGCCCCGCCCATCGCGCCGCCGGGATGGCCGGACTTAGCTTGCTCTACCATTGCCCCGGCAATGACTCGCAAGTTATTGGCTGCAAGTTGCGTAGTAGTATGCTCTGCCATGTTGATTTTGTCTGTTTTGGTGGTTTTCGTGATGAAAAGGCGAGGCTGCGATAAAATGTTTAGCGCCTCTCTGCTATTCTGCCGCCCGAAGATAAGGAAACTGCCGTTCAAATCGCAGCCCGGACATACCTGCACCTCCGTATGCTCAAAAAATTTATATATGCTGCAGGCTTGTTTTTAACACGAATTGTTTTTAAAATTGCCAATCAAAACAATCCGCCATGGTGCATTCCTGCTCTTTTGAAACTTACCAGACAGTGCCCGTCGTCGGCATGGATGAAATGACGCCCTACCTCCGGATCGAGCAAGGAGATGGCAAGAGCTTCCCCTTGCCGGGGGAGGAGTTCCGCTTCATGCGATTCGACCTCAGCCGGGCGCTGATACGCAATCCGGCGCATACCTACTTTGTACAAATCTCGACCAATGCGCTGCAAAGTGCGGGATACAGGAAAGGAGATATTGCCATCGTAGACCGGCACGACAGCCCTCGACACGGGCAGACCATCCTAGCCTATTACGAAGGTGATTTCACCCTACTGCGGCTTTTGATGAAAGAGGATGAAACGGCGGTTTACAATGACGAAGAGGAAGTGGTGCTGGAGCCAGATATGGACTTCGCGATCTGGGGAGTCGTAAAGGATGTGCTGCATGACTGAAGCGATAGCGAACTCCCTAAAGGTGGAAAACCTCAGCTGTTCTCTTCGGAGGAGGTATCAGCCGGGACTTTTTCCGGCTCTTCCTTGGGCGGCTCCTCCAATTCATGGGAGCGTTTGTAGATAGAGTACAGTACGCCCCCCGTCAGCGAAACCACGATGACGGTAAGGGACAGCCACTCCGGAATGTGGGCATGGTGCACCAGCAACATTTTGACTCCTACATAAGCCAAAATGAACACTAGGGCGTGCTGTAGGTATTTGAATTTGTCCAAAACCGAAGCCAGGACAAAGTAGAGCGAACGCAGCCCCAGTATGGCAAAGATATTAGAAGTGAAAATGAGGAAGGGGTCGGTTGTAATGGCAAATATGGCGGGAATGCTGTCAAAAGCAAACATGATGTCCGTCGTTTCCACTACCATCAGGGCAATGAATAATGGCGTAGCGGCCAGGATGTGCTTGCGGCGGACGAAGAACCGCTCGCCGTGGAATTCCTTGGATACGGGAAAAAGTCTACTGACGTAGTTGATGACCGGGTTCTTATTGGGGTGTATGCTCTCGTTGGAACTCCACATCTTGTAGGCGGAGTACAAGAGGAACAAGCCAAATACGTAAGTAAGCCAGGAGAACTTGGTAATAAGAATGACGCCGAGAAATATCATGCCCCCTCTGAAAATCAAAGCCCCCAGGATACCCCAGAAAAGCACCCGGTGCTGGTACTTCTGAGGGACGTTGAAGTAGGTGAAGATCATGGCGATGACAAATATGTTGTCCAGGCTAAGCGACTTCTCTACCAGATAGCCGGTAAGGTATTTCATCACGGCACCCCAACTGCTCAAACCATCCTGATTGGCCACCCATCCCAGTTCGTAGATGTAGTACACAGCAAAACTGAACAATAGGGACAGGGCGATCCAAAAAGCAGTCCAACCCAGTGCTTCCTTGGTAGAAATGGCGTGTAGCTTGCGGTTGAACACCCCCAAATCCAGGGCAAGCAGCAAGCAAACCAGTACGATAAAGCCGATCCAAATGGCCATGAATGTTTTTCAGTATTTTGAAAACCCGACGCGTTGCTGTTGCGTCAGCGCTCGTTCATCAATAGTTAAGGGCAGTGCTGGAGAAGTGTTCAACCCGCCACCCAATTTGTTTAGGCCCACTTCCACGTTGCTTGTAAACGCAAGACGATAGCATCGGATACAGGCCCGGAGCTGCCAAAGCGTTTCTTTGACATTTTCCCGACGAAGTTATAGGCGGGGCAAACTGAAGTCAATCTCCGTATTATCACCTAGGTTGAGGCTCTGCCGCAGGCCGGTGATCGCCGTATCGTTGCCTACCACCGAGCGCTGCAGGATCACTTCCTGAATGTGGGCGTAATTGCCGATAATAGAGTCCCGGATAATGGTGTGGTTGATACGCGCATTATTGCCGATGGTCACATGGGGCCCGATGATGGCGTTCTCAATTTTGCAATTGCTCCCAATACTCACCGGATGTATGATGATGGAGTTGTCGTACTCCGGCAAGTTCTCCGAAGCGTATCCGGCGCGATCCAGGAAAGCAGCGTTGGTATCGAGCAGCACTTCCTTCTTGCCGCAATCGAACCAATTGTCCACCACGACCGTCGTGAACTGTACGCCCTGCTCGATCATCCGCATGAAGGCATCCGTCAGCGGGAATTCACCATTGGAGCGGATGTTGTGGTTGATGTTGAAATCCAAGGCCTGCATCAGCTCCCCCGCCTGCCGGATTTTGTAAAACCCTACCATCGCCATATCCGATTTGGGGATATTGGGTTTTTCTACGACCCGCTTGACCTTGCCCTCGAGATCGTACTCCACTACGCCAAACTCCCGGGGGTCATGCACCTTTTTTACGCACAGGCAGGAAGCCTGGCTATCGATCACCTTTTGAAAATCTACATCTACAATGATATCTCCGAAGAATACGACCACCTCTTCATCGGGCAGCACATGCTGTCTGGCCGTCCAAACCGCGTGGCCGGAGCCCAGCCGAACCTCTTGATTGATGTATTCCCGGCGGATGTGGGGATATTCTTTATCGACGTAGTTTTTGATCTTCTCCCCCAGATAGCCAATGATGAAGATGAAATCCTCTATGCCCAATTCCATCAGCTGATCGATGATAAAGGAGATGATAGGCTTGCCCGCAACCGGTATCAGGGGTTTGGGCTGGGTGTAAGTAAGGGGCCGGAGCCGGGTACCTGCCCCCGCGACAGGGATTATTGCTTTCATAATGGCAATATACACACGAATCCGGGCTTAGGGAAGAGCCGGAGGGGTAAATGTTGTCATTCTGCGGCTTCCGGCTCTTTAGTGAACAGCACGTACAGCACGGGGACCAGCAGCAAAACAAAAGCCGTAGAAGTCAGCAGCCCTCCGATGATGGTCCAGCCCATAGGCGCCCAGAGCGACCCGCCGCGCAGCGTCAGGGGCAACAGGCCCAGGATAGTCGTCATAGTAGTCGTAACAATCGGCACGAAGCGCACTTTGCCCGCCTCCTGAGCAGCTTCCAGTACACTGCGCCCATTCTGGCGCCCCTCATTGGCAAAATCCACTAGCACAATAGAATTGTTGATGGCAATGCCGATCAGGCTCGTCAGCCCGATGAAAGCCGTAAAAGAGAAATTGATGCCCGTGATCAGCAGCGCCAGTATCGACCCAATGATGGCCAGCGGCAGCGCAGAGAAAATGATCAACGGCTGGGCAAAAGAGCGGAACTGAATGACCAGTACCCCGAAAATGAGCAACAGCGACAGCAGGGAAGCCGTGCCCAATCCGCCGAAGGACTCGTTGCGGCTTTCCAAATCACCTTTGTACAGGTAACTGTAGCCCTCCTCCCAGTCCATCTGCTGCAGCTCCGCATCGATCTGCTCGATGACCCGGTCCAGGGTGACGCCTTTGTCCAAGTCCGCCAGCACCGTTGCAGTACGCTCGTTGTCCAGGTGAGTGATGCGGCTCGGTGCCTCGGCGAATTCCAGGCTAGCCAGATGCCTGAGGGGCACAAAGCGGCGGTTCACCGTCTGTACGCTGAGGTGCTCGAAATCCTCCAGCGCAAACTCATCCCCAAAACCATAGCGCATGACGATGTCGTAGTCCTCCCCCGCCGCATCGCGGAAGGTCCCGACCGTACTGCCATTGACAAAGCTGCGGATGGTCTGATCCACCCGGTGCACCGGCACGCCTAGCATCATGGCTTTGTCGCGGTTGACTCGAAAGCGCAGGTCGGTGCTGTTGCTCTTGGTAGGGTTGTCAATATTGATGGTGCCCTCGGTAGCGCGGACTATAGCTTCAACCTGAATCGCGTAATCCTGCAGTTGGCCCAGATCGTCGCCCTTGATTTTTATGGCAACGGGCGCTTCGGTGGGCGGCCCCTGCACGAACTCCCGCACGTCAATACGCGCCATAGGGTGGTTTTGGAAAGTTTGCCGCAACTCGTCTATCAGCTCGTAGAACGATCCTACCTCGTAGGATTTGAGCACCACGAATACCTCACCGAAGGAATTGGAGTAATTGGTCGAAGGCACGTTGTAATAAATCCGCGGATTGCCATGCCCGATATTGGAGGCATAGTAGTCGACTTCCGGCACCGTATCCAGCACGGCTTCTACTTCCCGTACCACTCGTTGAGCCGCTTGGAGGTTCTTGCCGTTCGGCAATTGTACCGTGATACGGAACTGCGGCTTTTCCGCTTTGGGGAAGAAAGAGAGCCCTACCAGCGGGAACAGCGCCAGCGCAATAAACAGGGCGCCGGCTGCCATGCCCACCGTCGCCCAGCGGTGACGGGTCGTCCAGTCCAGCGTGCGCTGGTACGGGCCGTGCACAATAGCCTGCAATTGTCGAAAAAGCCAAGTGCCTTCATAGCTGCCTCGCCCCTCCCGGCGCAGCAAACGGCTGGCAATGAATGGCGTGAGGGTAACCGCTACGATAAAGGAGGCAGCCAAAGTTGAGATGACTGTCACGGGCAGCGCTTCTATGAATGCGCCCGTGGCATCGGGTATCATCAGCACGGGGACGAAGGCAAGGATGGTCGTCAGGGTGGCACTGCCAATGGGAGCGATCAGCTGCTGGGCGCCTTCAATGGCAGCTTTCTCTCGATCGTAGCCCAGTCGGATCAGACGCTCGATGTTTTCAGTAATGACGATGGAATTGTCCACCAACAAGCCCAACGCCACCACCAGCCCGGCGATCGACATCTGCTGCAGGGCGTAGCCGTATTGGTCGGCCACCCACAAACCGATCAGGATAGAAAACGGGATGGCCAAACTCACAATGCTGGCCGAACGGATGCCCAGCACCAAAAAAATGATGAGCCCCACCAGAATGATGCCCTGCACCAAATTGCCCAAAAAGCCCGACACGCGGTCTGTCACTCCCACAGACTGATCGAACACGTAAGCCAGCTCAATGTCGCCCTGAAACGCCATGGCATCCAGCCGCTCCTTGACCGGCTCGGTGATGTCGTAGATATTGTAGCCGGACTTTTGCTGCATATTCACGTACAGGCAGGGCATGCCGTTGTAACGGGCGATCCAGCGCTCGTCCTCGTAGCCGAACAGCACTTCGGCGATGTTTCTCAGGTAGACCACCCGGCCCTGATAAGCGCCGACGACGGTATTGCGCACCTGCTCCAGCTTCTCGTAGGCTCCGGAAGTTTTGATATTGAACAGCTTGCCGGCAACTTTGATAGCGCCACCGGGGATGTTGGCGTTGTTGCTCTGTACCGCTTGCTGAATGGCCTCCAGCCCAATACCCATTTCCTGCATTTTGGAGGGGTCCAGGGCGATGCGCAACTGCTGTTCGGGATAGGCCTCAATTTCCACTTTGCGCACACCCTCTACTTCCTCCATAGCTTCCTTGACCCGCTCCGCTTCTGCCTTCAGCAGCTCGTAGCTCGCAGTTTCCGAGGCCAGCGCGACCTGCATGATGTTCACCGTATTGGTAGAAATTTGCCGAGCTTCCAGCTGGAACAGCCCTTCCGGCATTTCCGCACGGGACTGATTGACCTGCCGCTGCACCTCATCGAATTTATCGTCCGCATCTACCCCAAAGTTGAATTCTATAGCGATGATGGCCACCCCGTCCCGGATGGTGGTCTCCACTTCCTTAAGGTCTTCCAATTCGTTGATGGATTCTTCAAGCACCTCTACCACCTGGCTTTCGATATCCTTGGGGTTGGCACCCGGATAAACCGCCGTGACGATGATATTGGGCAAATCCAACGCCGGGTCTTCCCGCCGGGGCATATTGAAGAAAGAAGTCAGGCCTAGCACCAGCAAGAAGAAAAAAGCGATGATGGTAAACTGGTAGTTGCGGATGGATAGCTGGGGAATGTTCATTTGGGTGGTTTTAGTTCGATGGAATCGCCCTCCTGCAAGTAGCCTACGCCACTGGTTATGACCCGCTGTGTGGTATCAAGGCCGGAGCGCAGCAACAGGTATTCGCCCTCCATGCGGTAGATGCCTACATCATGCCGCCGGGCGATGCCCTTTTCAAGGGTAAAGACACTGCCCTGCCGTTTATCAGCTACCAGCAAGGCATCAATAGGGATTTGCAGGAGGGCTTTCTTGCTGCCCGTCTCGATTTCTACCCGGCCGATGAAGCCAGAGACCAGCCGTTGCCTAGGATGAAGTACCTCCACTTCCACTTGGTAGGTGTTGGTCACGGGATCCGCCATGCTGGCCAGGGTGCGTACCCGCCCCTCGAACGTCTTGTCCGGATAGGCATCAAAGTTGATACGGGCGGCATCGCCGATGTCGACAAAAATGATGTCCTTGTCAGGAATGGCGACGCGCACCACCCAAGCCTTTTCCCAGGAGCCGAACAATAGGATCGGGCGGCCGGGGCTGGCCAGTTCGTTGGGTTCTGCCATACGGCGCAGTATGGTGCCGTTAGCTGGAGCGATGATGCGGGAGTGCTGCAGGTTGAAATGGGCAATTCCCGACTGCTCCTGCCGTACCTTCAGCTCTTTTTTCGCGGCTTCCAACTGATTGCGGGCGTTGTCGAGCTGCACCTCGGCATCTTGCAGCTGCTCCAGGGTAGCTACGCTGTCCTGGTACAAGCCTTTGGCGTTTCGGTAGTCACGCTCGGCTAGACGCAGGGCCAATTCGGCGTTTTCCACCTGAATTTCTGCCTGCTGAATGCCAATGTCAGCCTGGGTGGCTTGGGCATTGATTTCGTCCAGGTCCAGTTCGGCCAGGAGCTGCCCCCGGCGCACGCTTTCGCCTTCTTCCACTAAAATACGCTGAATGATACCGCCGGTCTTGAAGCTGAGGCGGGCTTGTTCTTCCAGCCCTAGCTTACCGGTGGCTCGTACGCGCTCTTCGTACTGTACAGCACGAACGGCTGCAGTGGTAACCTGCTTGGCGGGCCCGGCCGTGCTTTCGTTGGAAGCGCTGCCCTCGCTGCAGGCCTGCATGGCCAACAGCAGCGCCAGGCAGAAAAAAGTTAAGATGTTGCGGGTGGTCATGGCAGTTGGTATGTTGGTTATGGTGGTGAAAAGCAGATTGGCCGGGCTTACTCCCCCTTATTGAAGGGATCGTCAACGGCTGGCGCTCCATCGCCAATGGCCCGTTCCAATTCGGCGGCGCGGGCGCGCTGTTCGAAGCGGGCAACGGCCAGTTGTTGCTCGGCATTGGTCAGGCGGGTGCGGGCTTGAGTGAAGGCAACAAGATTCGCCTGCCCCTGCTCGTACTTTTTCTTTACCAGCCGGAAGGCTTGCCGAGCGGCGCGGGCGGCCGCTTTGGCCTGTTCTATCTGCTCGGTGGCGGTTTCCAGCTCGTAGTACGTTTGGACCACCTGCAAGCCGATTTGCTGCCGGGTTTCCTGCCGCTGCTTTTCCAGCTTCAGCTTTTCAACTCGCGCTTGCTCTACCCGGGCGCTCCGGGCGCGGTCGAAGATGGTCCAGCTCATTACTACAGAGCCCAGGAAAAACCGGGCTTCCTCATCGAATTCGTAGCCTAGCCCCTGTACGCCATAGTCTGCCTGCAGGTTCAGCTCTGGCAAGCGCTGCCCCCGCTGCAGTTCGATGGCTTCCTGCCGCGCTCGCAGGTAGTGCTCGAGTTGCTGGAATTCTGCCCGCCCCTGCAGCGCTCGGCGGCGCAGCTGCTCCAAGTCTGCGGGATTGTAGCTGATGGCATCGGGCGCGCTCAGCTCTATGGCCGAGTCGTAGGGCCGGTTGAGCAGGAAGTTGAAATAAGCCTCGGCAGTGCGTTCGGCTTTCCGGGCGGCAGCTAGTTGCTGTTGCACTTCCCGCAGCTCCGCCTCAGCACTGTACACTGCATCAAGCGTGACCTTATGGTTCTCATACAGGCTGCGGGAAGTGCGGAGGTTTTCTTCCAGCAAGGCTTTGGCGTTTTCCAGTATCTCCACGCCCCGCACCGCTTTGGCATAGCGGTAGTAGCCCACCTTCACCTCTTTGGTCAGCTCCTTTTTGTAGATGTCTACCGATAGTTGGCTGGCTTGCAGCAGCTCTTGCTTCATTTGGTTGTTGCGCAGGATCGCCTGGTTGAAGACCGGCACCTGCAGGCGCAGGAAAGTCTCCTGTTCGGTAGGCCGCAGGAAGTTCTCCTGTACATTGCTGATGGGCTGGTAGTCGGGGATCTCCGGAAAGTTCGGCGAAACATCCGCAGCCACCTGGTTCAAGCGGTTGAGATTGCTGTAAATGGGGTTGACCAGATCGCCCACCGGTATGGTGAATGCCCGGCCGCCATTGGCTACGGAGTAGCGGGCGCGGAACTGCAAGGTAGGGAAGAATTGGCTTTTGGCTTCTTCTAGCGCTGCCATGCTCTGTTGAAGGGAAAGCTCTTCGCGCTGCAGAGCAATGTTGTGCTGCAGGGCTTGCTCCACATAGCGTTCAAGCGGGTTTTGGCCGGCAGCCGTTAAACTGGCCAGCAGCAGCAGCAGTAGTAGGCAGTAGTTTTTCATGGCGCTTTTTGTTTTCGATGGCAAGATGCCGTTTAAAAGCTAGCTGTTCAAGCCTGTTCAATTGAAGTGTCATTTTTTGGGTATGGAAGGAGGGAAAGTGGGTGTGGAATGGAAGGGCTTTGCGGTTCGTCCCAGGTTTTAACTGAGTGCCGGAAAGCATTCTACCAATACGATATCGTAAAATTTTTATTTTTGGAAATCCTAAAACCATTGCCAATGCCTTACAGCCCAGCGGACAGCACCGACATCAACTTGCGCTACGATTACGCTTTGCTCCTGGAAACAATCAACCGTTACGACAAAGCCCTTAGGGGTCGCGCAACAATAACTTACCGATTTAGACTCGTTTTTTTGCACG
>CAYNIT010000050.1:0-21090 GCA_964397205.1 uncultured Phaeodactylibacter sp.
CCTCAGCCTTACCCTCAGCCCTTCAACCTCCTAACCTCCTCATACAACTTAATATCCCGCCTATTCCACCGCCGCAACTTCTTCAACGTCGCTTCGTCCAGTTCCGGTTTTGGCGATTCGGCTTTATTGACATGCGGCAGTTCAACTTTGCCCCAGCCCAGCAGCCGGCCCAGCCGCTTGACGTCCGCTTCATAATCTTCCAGCAGGCCGATGAAGTAGAAGTCTTCCAACGGCAAGCCTTTGAGAAATTTGTGCATGCGGTTGCGCGCATCCCGACGGCCGGCGTACTGCAGCAGCGTCTCGTCCCGGCGATGGGCATTCTCCGGGTCAGCATCTGACTGATCCAACCGTTGTTTAAAGTAATGGTAATTCGACACCACCCGCTCCACCGGGTCGCGCAGCCAGCAGACCACCTTGGCGTTGGTATGCCGGTGCAGGCGCTTGACCTCCTTGTAGTACAAATGCCCGTGCAGCACCTGCAGTTGCGCCGGGATGCTATCCTCAAAGCGCCGGTACTCTTTCTTTGCTGCCTCGTAATCGCGACGCCGGTAAGAAATCGACAGCCGGTCGCCGTACACTTGCTTTAGCACCTGATAGAAGCTCTGCCCACCCGTTTTCGGGACATGGATGCTAATCAACTCAATCATACTTCACTACCCGTTTTTCACGCAGCTCTAGGGCCCGCTCATACAAGCGGACATCCTCGTCGTTGAGGGCGCGGATTTCATCTTTTTGCTTTGGGCTTACCTCATCATAGGCTTTTCCCGTGCGGTTGTGGGTGAATTCTTTAAATTTTGGCCAGTCCAGGCTTTCGGACAAGTACTCCAGGTCCTCACTGTAGTGGTCTTGAATGCCGACGAAGTGGAAGTCCTCCAGGGGCACCCCTTGCAGGAAACGCGACATGCGGTTGCGGCTCTTGGGGTCGCGGGCGTATTCCATAAGCCGGCGTTCCATTTTCAGCAGGATGTTCAGGCCCTTGGAAGCTTCGTCCAGCTCCTCCGCCAGGCGCTTGCTGAGGTAGTAATAGTTGGAAATCACCCGTTCTACCGGATCCCGCAGCCAGGTAATCAGGGGGATGTCCCTTTGGGGCAGTTCGAAGTGCTGCCGCAGCAAGGGGAAGGAAAAATGGCCGTGCGCCACCCGTGCCCAGGCGGGCAGCTGCCGGCTGTGGTATGGCTGCTCGTTGATGCGTACCACCGGCGCTTCCAGCTCAATATCCAGGCGGATGACAGCTTCCTGTCCGTATACGCCTTTGAGCGTGTTTCGGAAGGAGGTGCCGGCGGTCTTCGGGATGTGAATGGAGATCAACTCCAGCTCAGCCTTCTTTTGCCGCTCTCTCCACCGCTGATACCTGTATACATACCTCAGCATGGCTGTTGAATTTGAATTTAGCTTGCAAAGCTAACCTATTTATGACTAAGGAAAAAACGGGATTTGACGGCAACTTTTTTGGCTTGGGTTTATGGAATTTCGGGGGCCGGCGGGACTACTTATAAAAAGGACTTCAGATCATGGTGTTTTTAAAATCACCATGTTCTGGGAATTTTTTAATCAAACAAACACCAAACCCCAATGAAACAAATCCACTTCGAACCCGGCCAGTTCTACCACATCTACAACCACGCAAACGGCGATGAAAACATCTTTCGCGAACCGGAAAACTATCGGTATTTCCTACGGAAGTACCGGGAGAAAACCTCAAGGGTGGCCGACACTGTCGCATACTGCCTGATGCCGAATCACTTCCACTTGCTCATCCGCGTCAAGGAAGAAGCAGAGCTAGACCGCTTCATTCTTCAGCGTACAGCGGATGCCGGCAAGCCTGTAATCCCCCCGCATATACCAGAGGAGGAGCAGTATCACTTCATAGTGCGCCGTATGTTTCATAACTTTTTCAGCGGTTACGCCAAAGCTTTCAATAAATACCACAGTAGAAGAGGTAGTCTGTTGCAGCAAAACACAAAGCGGAAAATCGTCCTGGACGATGGCTATCTGCTCCGGGCAGTCACCTATATACACTGCAACCCGATTAAGCATGCCTTTACCACCCATGCTGAGGATTGGCCCTACAGCTCCTTCCATGCCTACCTGAGCGGAGCACCCGACTGCCCGCACCAACAGCAAGTCATCAAATGGTTTGGCGGCAAGCAGGCGTTCCTGCAGGCACATCTGGCTGCTCAGAAAGGCGGAAGCCAAGGCTGATTCAAGCTCTTGGAAAAACCGGCCGTTCTTATTCCTGAGAATTATAGTATTTTCGCTCCCCAAAAAAATCGTACGCAATCCCATGATCTGGCTGGCCTCTTTTCCAAGATCGGGCAATACCTTTTTCCGCAACATCCTCTATCAGGTGTACGGCCTGGAGTCCAGTACCTTCCACCGCGATCCGCAGTACCCGCTTATCGAGAACTACCAGGCCTATCCCTTTGTGAAGACCCATCTATTGCCTGCTGACCTGGCGCCGCAGGATGCCAGCATCAAAAAGGTATATCTGGTAAGGGACGGCCGGGATGCCCTGGTTTCCATGGCCCACCACAAAAAGGACATCACCCGCCCGGGCAGCGATTTTTACAATAACCTGCTGGAGAGCATCCTGGCCTGGGAAGATGCAGACTTCGGTGGCTGGTCGGAAAATGTCCGGCAGTGGAGCAAAGCCGCCGACCTTATCATCCGCTACGAAGACCTGATTGAAGACCCTCTGCGGGAAACCGAAAAGTTGCGTACCCTCATGGAGCTGCCGCCCGCCCGCTCCGACCGGCTGCCCAGCTTCGAGGAGCTCAAGCACGGGCAAGCCAAGTACGGAGGCGAGCGCGGCCGCCAAGACCGGGCCTTCCGCCGGGGCAAAGCTGGGAGCTGGCAACAGGAAATGCCGCCCGAGCTGCAGCGGCTGTTCTGGGAAATGCACGGCGATACCATGGAACAAATGGGGTACGGTAGCTCCCCTTTTCCCAAGCCCTCGCGGCCCCTCCGGGTGCTGATGGAAGCCGACAAGGTCCTGGCTGAGCAGATGGACGGGGTCAAGCGCTACCAGGAAGAACTGATATTCGGCATGCTGGCCTTTCAGTCGCGCCTGCCAGGCAAGTGGCAGATCGACTTTTTACTGCGCGACAAAATCGTATCACTGACCGAGGTAGTGGGCCGCATCAACCAACAGCGGGTCAAGACGCGGGGGCAAACCCGGCGCGAAGGCATTCCGGACAGCGTCTACGGCTACGAGCGCCTGCTCCTGCAGTTCAAGCAGCGATTGAAGCTCTGGCTGCCGAAAGCCATCTACGAGCCACTGAGCCGCCTGTACCGGGAAATGCCCGTCCGCGACGGGCTCCGGTACCTGCGTACCGCCGTAGCTTGGCGCAAGCTCCGCCAACTGGATGTGGTGGCAGAAGAAGCCCACGATCTCATCCATATCCCCCTGCCGCAAAACTACTACTTCGCCAACCGTTTCAAAGCGCCGGCGGTGGTGACGGTACACGACCTCACCCACAAGTATTTCCCGGATTTTCACGAAAAAGACAATGCCAAACTGGGAGAGCGCGGCATGCGCTTCGTCCGGGACCGGGCTGCTCACGCCATTACGGTATCAAAATCCACCAAGCGAGACCTTTGCCGGGAGTATGATTTTCCGCCGGAAAAAGCCACCGTCGTTTACGAAGCAGCCGACAAGCGCTGGTTTAAGGCGGTACGCGGCCCCGTTCAGCTAAAAGCTGCTCGGGAAAAGTACGGCCTGCCGGATAAGCCGTACCTCATCAGTTTGTCTACCCTAGAGCCGCGAAAAAATCTGAAAAATACCATCGCTGCCTTTTTAGCGTACAAGCGCAAAGCGCCAGACAGCCAGCTTGCGCTGGTCATTTGCGGCCGGCGCGGCTGGAAAGTAGAGGATATGCTGGACGACAGCCACCCCTACGCCGGCAGCATTCACTTCACCGGCTACGTGGAGGAGAAGGAGCTGCCGGTGCTTATATCCAATGCAGTGGCCATGTGCTACGTAGCGCATTACGAAGGTTTTGGCCTGCCGCCGCTTGAGGCCATGCAGTGCGGCAGTCCGGTCATCTATGGCAACAACAGCGCTATGGCAGAAGTAGTAGGCGATGCTGGCCTGCCCGCTGACTCCAGAGATATAGGCAGCATTACTCAACAGATAGCCCGGCTCGTGGAAGAGGAGGCCCTGCAACGGGAGCTGGCGGAAAAGGCGCTGCAACGCGCGCAGCGTTTTTCCTGGCTGCGGGCGGCTTTTGAGACGCTATTGGTATACGAAAAAGTGATCCGCCATGAGAGTAGCGATCATCGCTGACCCCATAGACAACCAAAAGGGCGGTGTACACGTCTACACGCGGGAGCTGGTCAAAGCCCTGGAACAGCACAGCCGGCAGCACGAGTACCTGTTGTTGCGGCAGCAAAGAGATGCCAGTTTGCAGCGCTTGGAGCAGCTAGTCCTGCCCAATTTCCGTTTCGGTTTGGGCCTGGCTGCTTTGCGCCTGTTTTTTGCTGTCCCCTGGCTGCTGAGCCGGCGCAGAGTAGATGCCGTACTGGAGCCCGCTCATTTCGGCCCCTTTAACTTGCCGGGGCGCATCCGGCGCATCACGATGATCCACGACCTGACGCCCATGCTCTTCCCGCAGTACCACAATTGGCACAGCCAGCAATTGCAGCGCTGGTTCTTGCCTAGCATTCTGCGCCGGGCCAGCTTGGTGCTGTCCAATTCGCAGAGCACTACCCGCGATTTGCACCAGCATTATCCGCTGACGCAGGGTAAAGTGGCTACCATCCTGCTGGGGGCAGACCATCTGCAGCGGGGGCAAGTTGAGCGGCGGCATTATTTGGAAAAGCAAGGTATTACAAAGCCCTACTGGCTCTCTGTGGGCACCATCGAGCCGCGCAAGAACCTGCCCAGGCTGCTGGAAGCCTACCGGCAGTTTCGGGAAAGTGTCAGGGAGCGGGTGCTGTTGCTGATCGTCGGTCAGCAGGGGTGGAAGTCGGAGCCTTTCTTTCGGGCGCTGGAGGAGCACCCCTTCCGGGACGATATCCGCCTGATGGGCTTTGTGCCGGACGATGCCTTGTCTGAGCTATACAGCCACGCGCTCGGCCTGGTGTACCCTTCAGAATATGAGGGCTTTGGCTTTCCTGTACTGGAGGCTTATGCCTGTGGTTGTCTGGTAGTTTGCTCCGACAATTCCAGCCTGCCGGAGGTGGGCGGGAAATGGGCATTTTACCACAATGCTTATGAAGCTTCGGAGCTGGCGCGGGCGCTGGAGGAGCTTTACACCCTGCCTGATGCCGAACGGAAACAACGGCAGCGAGCGGTGCAGGGCTGGTCGGCTGGTTTTACCTGGCAAGCCTATGTCGAAAAGCTGGAAGACGAACTAACTAAGCTGGAAGAGTAGGCGAAGTGCAATGTGCTGGCAGGATCGCTGCCACAGCACGTGGGCACTGAAATGGTGTTTTTTGCGGTTTCTCAAACCCATAACTCTACTGGAATCCATTTAGCGCAACAAGCTTGCCGCACTATACCAAGCCCGCTGCTGCCTCCGAGCGAACCGGCACCTTAGGAATATGTCCGGGCAGGCGGGTCAGCAGCTCGTAGTTCAGGCTGTTGTTCATGTCGCTGAAGGAGCTGACGGTCATGATTTTGTCGCCCTGCCGGCCGATCAGGACCACTTCGTCGTGGGTTTTCACCCCTTCCACCTCGGTCACATCGATGACCACCATGTTCATATTGACGAAACCGATGACGGGGACGCGCTGCCCGCCGACGAGCACATGCCCGTTGTTGCTAAGGTCGCGGCTGAAGCCATAGCCGTAGCCTACTGGTACAGTAGCAATCTTGCTCGGCCGGGTAGTCAGGTAAGCTTTGCCATAGCTGACATACTCTCCCTCCGGCACTTGATTGACACTCAGTATCTTGCTCTTCCAGGTAAGAATGCGCTTTAGGGGGTCGGCCTCCATCTGTCGTTCCCGCAGATAGCTCATACGGGTCTCCTGGTTGGGCCAGAAACCATAGCAGGCGATGCCGATGCGCACCATATCCATCAGCGCTTCGGGATAGTTGAATAGTGCGCCGGAGCAGGCAGTATGGCGGTAGCGTGGGGTGATGCCATGCTCCCCGAACAGATCGCACAGGCGCTTGAAGGTAGCGATCTGCCCTTTTATCCGGTCCCGATTGCCAAAATCTTCCGCGCCGGCGTAGTGGGTGCACAGCCCTTCGATTTGCAAATATTCGGCATTATCCTGCAGGGCTTGCAGTACTTCCGGCAGCTGATCTTCGCAGAAGCCAGTACGGTGCATGCCTGTCTCCAGCTCGATGTGGATGCGGGCGGGCTTGTTTAACCGGCGCGCCTCTGATATGGTGGCGTAAAGGCGTTCCATCGTGAAGACAAAGAAGGACACCTCTTCCTCAATAGCCCATTCCAGGTAGTCGTCGTCGATGAATCCCAGGATCATCAGCTCGCTGTCTGAACCCATGGCTTGCTGTACCCGCATGGCTTCTACCAAGCTGAAAACGGAAAAGTGGTTGACCCCGCAGTCTTCGATCAGCGGCAGCAGCTCTTCGATGCCGTGGCCGTAGGCATTGGCTTTGACCACCATCGAGAAGCGGGTCTGATCGGGTACGATGCTTTTCAGGAATTCAATATTGCAGTTGAGGGCTTCCTGGTCGAGTTCGATGAAGGAGGTGTGTAGCATAGATTGTGATTTGACGTTTAGGTTTTCAGTTTTGTGGCCGCTTGTCCGGGCCGGGCGTAGCTCAGCCGCGAGAGCAGCTTGGGGGCGTAGTAGCTGTCCAGGCCAGCTACGCTGACGATTTTGCCTTTCTCGAGCAGTACGTGCCCATCTTCGGCCAGCAGGCGGCTGTCGATCAGGATTTCCACCACCTTGCCGACGATGAAAAGCGTGCCATTGGCTTGGATGTGGTGTTCTTCCTCCAGCTCTAAGCCCAGCTTGATGGGGCTTTCCAGGACATAGGGGGCGGAATGAGCGTCGCTATACTGTGGCTGTAAGCCTACGGCTTCGAATTCAGATACCTCCTCGGCGTATTTGGCGGAAGCCTGATGGGCTTTTTCGTAGAAGGATTGGGCGACTTGATTGAGGGTGAAGCAGCGCTGCGCTTTGATGTTGTGGTAGGTGTGCCGCGGGACCGTCAGGGGCCGCAGTACAAAACCCAACAGGGGAGGGTTAGCCCCGATGTGAGCCACCGAATTGAATAAGCCCAGGTTAGGGATTTGCCGATGGTTCTGTGTGCCGATCAGTTGACAGCTCCGGTAGCCGGATACGGTATTGAGAAAGTCGCGCCGGAAGAAGCGCTCCATTTCCATGATGTCTTCTAGCGAAAAGCGTTTTTCCATACTGTGATTGTTGTAAAAAACTCAACACGCGGCGCTAAACCTTCGTTTAATATTTTATAAATTCCACGCCATAGCTGCCCCTGCGATGCCCAAGGATAAAAAAATACAAGTCCCGGCTTTCAAAGAAGCGCAAAGCCACTATACTACGCCGCAGCGTTCGCGTACCATGCGCCGTATCCGCTCTAAGGATACCAAAGCGGAGGTACGCCTGCGCCGGGCTCTCTGGCAGCGCGGGTACCGTTACCGCAAAAACGTGAAAGACTTGCCGGGCAGCCCGGACATCGCCATCAAAAAGTACAAGCTCGCCATTTTTGTAGACGGAGAATTCTGGCACGGCTACCGCTGGGCAGAAAAGCGGGACACCATCAAGAGCAACCGGGCGTACTGGGTTCCCAAAATCGAGCGCAACATGCAGCGCGACCGGCAAAACACCCGCTTGCTGCAGGAAAGAGGCTGGACCGTACTGCGCTTCTGGGAAGGCCGTCTGAAGAAAGAGTTCGATCTTTGTCTGTCCATCGTCATTAATGCCATCGAGGAGAAGCGCTCCGTCCGTCGATAATTCTTATCTTTGGGTTGCTCAATCCTAATCATGCCTATGTCTTGCAAGTATCTGTTTATCGCTATTCTGCTGAGTTCAGCCTCCTGGCTCGACGCTCAAACCTGGCCCGCCAAGGTTTCTGCAGAGCTTTCGGCTGCCCTGGAAACGGCACCCGCCCATCAGCACCGCATTCAGCTTTTGTTGAGAGACCGACTCGAGCCCCGGGCCCTAGAGCGGCAGTTCCGCCGGCAGGGGTACAGCCTACAGGAGCGCAGCGAAGCTATGATCAAAGCGCTGCGGCAAAAAGCTGCGGCGACCCAGCCAGCGGTAATGGCTGAATTGGGCCGCCTGCCAGGAATTGCGCCCGAGAGCATCCGCTCTTACTGGGTGGCCAACCTGATCTTCTGCGATGCCAATAAGGAAGCTGTTGTAGCACTGGCGGAAATGCCGGAGGTGGAATGGATCGACATCAATTGGGCGGTTGAGGTGCCGGATGCTGTAGAAAGCTGCCCCGCTCCGCCCGTACCCGGCGGTAGGGAACCGGGGCTGGACTGGATTGGAGCCCCATTTATGTGGGAAATGGGCTATACCGGCTACGGCCAAAAGGTCCTGATTCTGGATACTGGGCATGATGTTGAGCATCCCGCTATCCAGCACAATTTTGCTTACCATCAGGTGCCTATGGAACAAGCCTGGGCCAACGCAGGCGGGCCGTACTACTGCGATAGCCACGGTACGCACGTGAGCGGCACGATTATTGGTTTGGACCCTCTGCAACAGGACACCATCGGCGCTGCCTTTGGCGCGCAGTGGTTGGGCAGCGCCGCTCAATTTGCCGATTGCGGCGCTGCCCAGGGCAATGCGGAGGACTTCATCAGCATCTTCGAATGGGCAGCGGATCCGGACGGCAATCCGGCTACGACCGACGACCAGCCGGATGTTATCAACAATTCCTGGAGCCGGGACTATCCTGCTTTGGAGGATTGCTTCAATCCGGTAACCCGTTCGATTGTAGATGCCCTCTACGCCATGGGCGTAGCCGTCGTTTTTTCCGCCAGCAATGAAGGGCCGGATCCCGCTACCATCGGCAACCCGCCTATGGAAAATTGGGATACGGTGCGCATGTTTTCAGTCGGGGCTATTGATGCTACGAGCCCCGCCCTAAACATCGCAGACTTTTCCAGCCGCGGGCCTACCGTCTGCGGGGGCACGGGCAGCCTGCAGATCAAGCCCGAAGTCAGTGCCCCCGGCGTGGAAGTGCGATCCTGTACACCGGATGGCCGCTATGCACAAAAGAGCGGGACTTCTATGGCAGCCCCGCACGTATCGGGCGCGCTGCTGTTGCTGAAAGAAGCTTTTCCCTATCTGGACGGCGAAACGCTCAAGTTGGCTCTGTTTTACTCCGCTACCGATCTAGGAGCACCCGGTGAAGACAACGCCTTCGGCCGCGGCATGATCAATCTGCAGGCCGCTTATAACCATCTGCTGGACCTCGGCCATGTACCGGTCCCGCCGGTAGCATCCGAAAATGACATCAGCCTGCTGCGATTGCAACAAGTGGAGCGGAGCTGCAGCGGCCAACTCCGGGCTGAAGCACTGGTTGAGCACAACGGCAGCGAGCCCGTTCAGGCTTTTGACCTGGCTTTCCGCTTGGGTGATTTACAGGATACCTTACGGTGGGAAGGCGAATTGCTGCCTGGTGAGCGCCTTGCATTGGAACTGCCGGTAATGGAATACAGTACGGGGGAGCACGAACTGGTAGCAAATATCATCAAAGTAAATGGCGAAGCTGATGCCCGCCGGCTGGACAATCAGAAGAAAGCTACAGTGGAAATATTCAGCGATGAGCCAATACCTGCCGAGCTGGTTAACGCTACGCCGCTCTGCCGCGGAGGAGGAGCATTGTTGCGCAGTCTATACGAGGGGCCGGCATCGGTGGCCTGGTTTGATGAGCCGGAGGGAGGAGCACCTCTGGGGGAGGGCGAAACGTTCTTCTTACCCGCTCTCGATCAGGATACCACGTTTTATGCCGCTTTTCGCCCGAAGCCAGCCTTGGGGGCTGGCCTTACAGAGGCAGAGCAATTGCCGGAGGGCAAGGAAGCGGAGGGGCTGTCGTTTACAGCGCTTCATCCCTTTCGCCTTAAATCGGTTCGGATACATACCTCCCAGGCGGGCGGCCGCATCATTCGGCTTTCCGGCCCCGATGTGGGATTCACCAAAATTGTACAGCTTCAGAGCTCGGGCACCCACCGCATACCCCTCGATTTTCAAATTCCGGCCGGGCAAGGGTACGAACTAACACTTTCTACCGGAGCGGGGCTGGCCTATCAGGCGAGCAGCAGCGCATTCCCCTACACGGTACCGCAGGTAGCAAGGATCGACTCTTCGACTACCGGTACCCAAGAGTATCGCTACTTTTTCGATTGGGAAATTGAGTACGACTATTTCTGTGGCCGCACACCCGTCACCATCGTTTCGTCACAATCTGCTGAGGCAGGGAGCGTAGACATTCTCGCCTCTGCTGAAACCGTCGACCTGGCTACGGAAAGCGGGCAGGTCAATTTCACGGCTATGGCTCAAGATGCCGTAAGCTGGTTCTGGGACTTCGGAGACGGGCAGACGAGCTCTATCGAAAACCCTGTGCACACCTACGCCGACACTGGCTTGTTTACGGTCCATCTGCTTGTGGAGACGGCGAAGGGCTGCAGCGATGCCGCCGCCTACGAGCTGCGCGTAACCGATAGCACGCCTCCCGCCAATGTAGTAGAGCTGGAAGACGATCAGCGCCTGCAGCTCTTTCCCAATCCCACTGATGGAACGCTCCATTTACAGTTCAATCTGCCGGGGATTGAAGACGCAGCCCTTCGGGTGTTTGATCCACTAGGGCGAGCCCTTATGTCAGAGCGCCGGCGCATCGGCGGGCAAGCTCAAGAAACTTTGTCGGTAGCGCATCTGCCGTCGGGCGCGTACTTTCTGAGCGTAACCATCCGGGGGCAACAGTTTACCCGCCCATTCTTCAAGCAGTGAGGGAGGAAAGCCGGTAGGGCAAGTTCCCCCACGGCCAGGAAAAAACATGCAACAGCGTTTCCTTGTTTTCAGGTTGAATCAAAACGCTAGTTTGTATGAAGATCAAAGCGCTATTTACCCTATAGCTGTTGCTGTCTGGCCTGGTTGCCGTTCAGGCGCAGGCCGGTATAAGCCCAGAGGATATTGCCCGGATGGAGTCGGTGATTTCGGCGGATATTTCTGAGGATGGCAACCATGTTGCTTACCTCAGAGCGGTGCCTGCTGACCCCTACAAGGAAAATAAGCCCGCCAGCTACCACCTTTACGCTTACAATTTGGAAACCAAGCATTCCATCCCATTTCTGACCCGGGCCTCCGCCCGTGCGGTAAGCTTCCGGCCGGGGGCTGATGCCATCAATTTTTTAGCGCGCATGGAAGGGGATGCTAACACTTGCCTCTACGAAATGTCGCTTATGGGAGGCGAAGCAAGGAAGTTATACGAGTTTGAGACCAGCATTACGGATTACGCCTGGTCAGCCGATGGCACCCATCTAGCGTTCATTGCCGATGAGCCGCAAGAAGCCTCCGAAAGCTCCTCCGAACGCCAACTGCCTTACGAACCTATCGTCTACGAGGAAGACCCCACCTACTCCATCGGCTACGTTATGGAATGGGAGGAGCGCGAGCCTCAAAAAATACGCATCCCCGGCGATTTCCATGCCCTGGCCTGGAGCCCAGACGGTAATCGGCTGGCGGTCTCTACGGCGCCAACCCCCCTCATCGATGATTATTACATGAAGCAGCGGATTTCTATTGTTGATGCTCAATCTCTGAAGGAAATAGGGGAAGTGGGCCATGCCGGCAAACTGGGGCACTTTGCCTGGAGCCCGGACAGTAAGCTGTTGGCGATGATCGCCGGGGCTACGATCAACGACCCCATCGCGGGCAGGCTGTTCGTGGTAGATGCTAAGGGCGGCGAACCGCAAATGCTCCGCCCGGAGGCTGAAATGAAATTTGACGATATTGTAGATGGCGTTGACCACATCATCGCCAATTATCCGGTGGATGAGAACAAAGTAGGCGTTACCGGCGGTTCCTACGGAGGGTACGCCACCGGCTGGATGGCGACCCGCTATACCGACCGCTTTGCTGCCGGCGTAATGTTCGTAGGGATCAGCGATAACATTTCCAAATGGGGTACGACTGATATACCAGAAGAACTGTACCTCGTGCACGCCCGCAAACGCATTTGGGAGGACTACCAGTTTTTCCTGGAGCGTAGCCCTATTTACTACGCCGATCAGACCAAGACACCCCTGCTCATCATGGCGGGAGAAGACGACACCCGAGTGGATCCCAGCCAGTCAGTCGAACTCTACCGGCACATCCGTACCCGGACGGAGACACCAGCCCGCCTTGTGCTTTATCCGGGAGAAGGGCATGGCAACCGCAATGCCTCGGCTCGACTCGACTACAGCCTGCGTATGTTGGGGTGGTTTAATAAGTACTTGAAAGGAGAAGAGTCGGACTACGCACGGCCCGATCGGTAAAAGAAGCATCGGGGCTGTAGAAGCCCAGCGCTTGATATTGAGGTGTACATTCGGCGGGACGCTGCAACCCAAAGCAGCGTTCCGCCGAATGTTTTTACAGCCAGCCCATGTAGTCAAGGGCGAGGTAGCCTGCATCCACATTGGAGAAAGCGGTATCCTCCGTGTTGCTCAGCAGGCGGCGGAAGGCCGGCAATGGAAGGCTGAACACGTCAATGAACTCGTTTTCGTCCAGATTTTGCTGAGCCACTTTGACGCAATCGGTAGCGATCATGCACAGGTGGCGTTCGGTGGAATAGGCGGTTCTTATCTCTTTCAGCAAATGGACCTCCCCTGCCTCGTAGCCAGTTTCTTCCATCAGCTCGCGCCGGGAGGCCTCTTCCGGCGACTCCGTGGGGTCTACATAGCCCTGCGGGAAGCTGGTGAGTATGCACTCCGGCCCGGGCCGGAACTGCCGGGCGAGCACTGCTTCCTGGTTGATGGTGAAGGCCGCAATGGTGACGTAGGTGTCGCTGCCAATCACATCAAAATCAGCGTGGCGCCCATCTGGCATTTCGAAGCGGCGCGAAATCATATTGCGCCAACCCCGGAAGGTGTAATTCTCGCTGATTTTTTTCCACTCTTGCATAAGCGTTAGTGTCATAGCTGTGTTCTAACTGTTGGCCAAAAGCCAGTCTATTTCTTTGAGCAGCCGGTCCACCTTTTCAGGATCTGTGCCATCGGCGAAGGAGCGGATGTGCCCTTCTTTGTCGATTAGCAGGATCCAGCCGCTGTGGTCGAAGCCACCGGGTGCCTCCGGGTCTTCCCGTGCGATGCTCATGTAATCATCCGCAATTTCGTAGATGCGGTCTTGTTCTCCAGTGACGAACTGCCACTTGCCATCGTCTACGCCTAGGTTTTGGGCGTATTGCTTCAGCCGCCCGACTGTGTCCCGCTTGGGGTCAATGGTGTGGGACAGCAGCATCAGCTCGTCCTCGTTTTTGTATTTATCGTAAATGCGCAACATTTGTTTCTTAACCTTGGGGCAAATGGTAGGGCAGGAGATGAAAAAGAAATCTGCTAGGTAGATTTTGTCCTCGAAGGTTTCGTTGGTCACTGTATTGCTGTCCTGGTTGACGAAAGCGAAATCCGGAATGCGGTGGTAGACCGTGTCCGAGCCGTTGATTTCGTGATTGCCGAGGTACGGCAGCGGCTCCGGGGTTTCTTTTTGCTCGCCGCAGGCAGTCAGTAGCAGTGCAGCGAGTGCAGTCAGCAAGTATCTCATGCTTTTACTCTGTTTCGGTTTGTAGTTCATCCAATAGTTCTTGCCCGTTTTTCAGGCTTTTTTCCATGTCTTCTTTCACCTGGCTGATGTTGGCTTTTTCCTCCTTCAGGTAGGCCATGATTTCTTCGTGGGATTTGTCTTCCCGCAATTCAGAAAGCTTTTGCAGCTCTCCCATCCAAACCATCATGCTTTCGCTGGCCGCTTCCAGGGATTTTACCGTCTGATTGATGTTTTCCTTTACCGCTTTGTCTTCTGTGGTTTCAGCCACCGCTTTCAGCTCTCGGCCGGTGCGGTTGAGTGCTGCCATTTTGGGCATAACGGCATCGTGGGTTTCCATCATTTCGTCCCAGGCTGCTTGTTCAGCCTGTTGAGGGTTTTCTTCGCTCGCCTGTTCTCCGGAGGAAGCCGACCCGCCACAGCCCATCAGAAGGAAGCTGAGCAGGAAGAAGGATGCAAAAATTGAAAAACGCATGGGTAATTGTTTTTTGTACACTAATTAAACACAGCTCGGCGAGGGAAGTTTTTGCCTGCAGCCGGGCAGCCCCCTGTATGCTTTGGCCCTTCCGCTGTTTCCAGCAAAACCAGCCCGCGCATCAAACGTTCCCATGAGAGAACCAAATAAATCCATATGCAAGAAACTTACATCGTAGATGCTGTGCGGACAGCGGTCGGCAAATTCACCGGCACCCTTGCTCCGGTGCGCACGGATGACTTGGCGGCTCATGTCTTGAGCAGCCTATTGGAGAGACAAGCGGATATCCCGAAAGAGGCTTACGATGATGTCATCCTAGGCTGCGCTAATCAGGCGGGAGAAGACAACCGCAATGTAGCTCGTATGGCATTGTTGTTAGCTGGTTTGCCCTTCACGGTGCCCGGTGAAACCGTCAACCGATTGTGCGCTTCGGGCATGTCGGCGGCCATACACGCCAATCGGGCCATTAAGACAGGGGACGGTGATCTTTTTATAGTCGGAGGCGTAGAGCACATGACGCGGGGGCCCTGGGTTATTTCGAAGGTTTCCAAAGCGTATGGCAGAGATGCGCAAATGCACGACTCTAGTTTCGGCTGGCGCTTCGTCAACCCAAAGATGCAGGAAGTATTCGGCACCCACAGCATGGGGGAAACAGCAGAAAACTTAGCGCAGCAGTACCAAGTCAGCCGGGAGGATCAGGACCGCTTCGCTGCCTGGTCGCAACAGAAAGCCAGTGCAGCTCAGGAGTCGGGCCGGCTGCAAGAAGAAATTGTACCGGTGGAAATACCCCGCCGCAAATCGGCACCTCTGTCCTTCGAGCAGGACGAATTCGTACGCCCTGGCACTACGGTAGAAATACTGGCTAAGCTGCGCACTGCTTTTAAGCCAAAGTCGGAAGGCGGTACGGTCACCGCCGGCAATGCCTCCGGCCTCAACGACGGTGCTGCTGCCATGCTGGTAGCTTCCGAAGCGGCAGTGCAGCAATACAGCTTGCAGCCGATGGCGCGCATCATCAGCTCCGCTGTAGTCGGCGTAGAGCCCCGCATCATGGGGATTGGGCCGGTTGGCGCATCCCGCCGGGCTTTGGAAAAAGCTGGGCTCCGCCTGGAAGATATGGACATCATCGAAATCAATGAAGCCTTCGCGGCGCAGGTGCTGGCCTGCACCCGTACGCTCGGCCTGGCGGATGATGACCCTCGGATCAATCCCAACGGTGGAGCTATTGCCATCGGGCATCCGTTGGGGATGACAGGAACGCGTATTTTGCATACGGCAGCACTGGAACTTCAAAAACAAAGCAAACGCTACGCGCTTGTGACCATGTGCGTGGGAGTAGGGCAGGGGTACGCTGCCATCATTGAGCGCGCATAAAAAAGGGGCAAGCCATGAGCTGGCTTACCCCCGCGGAGAGTTAGTTGTTTGGGTTAGCAATATTACAAGGTGGGTAGATGCCTTGTACCTCTCCGTAAGTCTTGGAGACAAAGCAGGCCGATCAACCGAGCCCTGATCGGCTCCGAGCCGACCGGCCTTTCGCTATTATTCCAAGAAAATTGAAGTGGCCGCCCGTGGGGGGAAGCGGGCTTGGAAATATAGATAGCAGCTCTTCCTTATCGCACCCGAAAGCCAGCAGGCGGAAGTCGACCTGCACCAGGCAGGCTTATAAAGCCTGTCCTGGGCGGTCAACACACTCACTGTTCACGGGTAGTACGCTACTGATTTTCCGCACAGCTGTTCGGCTCGCTGCGGAAAACGGTGCCCTATTCAGTAGTGTTTGAGTTGTTGACTGCCGGGAAGTTCTGGCTTTGTCGTATCAGGGAAGTCTTTGGGATAGGAACTGACGAATAAAGCGAGCGACTCCGCTCTAAAAATCAGCGGTGAAGCCGCATGGTCGCTTTTTGCGATATCCTGTTCAATGTCAACTGTTCTGAAAGGTGTTATCACCTTAAGACGCTTGCAAGATAGGAGGATTTTTTATATGATAAATGCAGGATAAGCTTGTTTTGTGACATGGATTTTTCATTGACTGGTTGGCAGCAGCCGGCAGAGTAGCCCGAGGAGGCAAAGATCATTGCCATCTGACGTGTACAATTCCTACCTTTGCTGTTCAGAACCAACTGAATTATGGCGGAACAAGAAACGCAATTCACCCGATACAAAGGGGTACGTTATCCCAAAGCAGAGATGCTGCACCGCAGCCGGGATTTTTACAATTTCATGAACCGGCGGCGTACTGTGCGGGAATTTTCTGATAAACCAGTGCCCTACGAGGTGTTGGAGCATATCATCATGGCAGCTTCCACGGCTCCTTCTGGTGCGCACAAACAACCCTGGACTTTCTGCCTGGTATCCAATCCGGGGCTGAAGCGCGACATCCGGGAGGCTGCCGAGCAGGAGGAATACGAAAATTACAACGGGCGTATGTCGGATGAATGGCTGGACGACCTGAAGGCATTCGGCACCGATTGGCACAAGCCTTTCCTAGAGACGGCACCTTACCTGATCGTTATTTTTAAAAAAGCCTACGAGCTGGAGGATGGCAAGCGCCGTAAAAACTACTACGTCAATGAGTCCGTCGGTTTAGCCGCAGGATTTCTTCTGGCGGGCATTCACAATGCAGGACTGGCGGCCCTGACCCACACGCCCAGCCCCATGAATTTCCTGCAGCGCATACTGAAACGCCCGGAGAACGAGCGGCCGTTTTTGCTCATCCCGGTGGGCTATCCAGCGGATGATGCTCAAGTGCCGGACCTCAGCCGAAAGGAAAAGCAAGAAGTTCTGATTCATTACGATTGATTATGTGTACTGTGACATACCTCCCGCGCGGAGAGCAAGCCTATTGGCTGACCACTAATCGGGATGAAGCTCCTCGCCGATCTCCAGAGCACATTTCTGCCCAGCGAGTCAACGGGCAAAGATTGATTTTCCCCCGCGATGAAGCTGCGGGCGGGACTTGGGTAGTGGCTTCTGATGCCGGCCGGGTCATTTGCTTGCTCAACGGCGCTTTTAAGCCGCATGACCGCCGCCCGCCTTACCGCCGCAGCCGGGGGTTGATGGCCTTGGATTTTTTTAAATACCCTTCCTTCGAGCAGTTTCTGGATCAGTATGCATTCGAGGGGATGGAAGCCTTTACCATGCTAATATTCGAAAGCGGACAAATTCTGGATCTGCGATGGGACCAAAGCCAGCTGCACCCGCGCTACTTCGATCCAACGCAGCCCCACGTATGGTCTTCCGCTCCGCTCTATCCGCCTCCCATCCGGCAAAAGCGCGAGCAGTGGTTTGAAGACTGGCTGCAAGAGCAAAAGGCTTATTCCCGGGAAAGCATCTTGCGCTGGCACCGCACCGCCGGGGAGGGCGACGCCTGGAACGATGTGGTGATGAACCGCGATGATAAAGTGCGTACTGTCAGCATTACTAGCATTGAGCGGGTCTACGGCGAGATCGACATGCAGTACCACGATCTGCTGCGGGAGCAGTCTAAGCAACGCAAAATTGAGATTGCCTGTGAAGCCCGATAAACGCTCCGCAAACTGGATCAAATGGCGGCATTGGGAGTACTGGCCCGCAAAGGCTTTTTACTACCCCATTGTGCCGTACCTGCTGTGGTTGATGCTGCGCGCCCGCCATCTTTGTTTTTGGTCGGCTGCTAACCCTGGCATTCACTCCGGGGGCATGGGGCTGGAGTCCAAATTTGAAACCATACTCAAAACGCCAGAGGCTTTCCGCCCCAAAGCGGCTTTAATCCCTGCTGGTTCGGCGGCTTCTGATATTCAGCAAAGGCGCAAGCAAGCCGGGCTGGCCTTTCCGCTTATCGCAAAACCTGACTTGGGCTTCCGCGGGTTGCTGGTCCGCAAAATCGAAGGGGAAGCTGCTCTGCTGCAGTACCTCAAGCGCTACCCCACCGATTTTATCCTGCAGGAGTACATCGATCTGCCGGAAGAGGTAGGGGTGCTGTACCAGCGTTTCCCGGGAGAAAGCCGGGGGCGCATCACTTCTCTGACCACCAAAGCGTTTCTGTCTGTGACCGGCGATGGGAAATCTACGGTTGAAACGCTCATCCGAAGCAAGCCGAGGGCGCTGTTGCAGCTGCCGCGCATCCGGGAAGAGCAAGCCGGGCTATTGTCAGCCGTACCGGCGGTTGGTGAACGCGTGGGGCTGGGCATCGTCGGCAACCACGCCAAGGGCACCCGCTTCATCAACAGCAATCATTTGATTACCGATGCGCTGTGCCAAGCCTTTGACCGGATCGCGCGGCAGGTCGACGGGTTCTACTACGGGCGCTTTGATTTGAAGTGCCGCAGCCTGGAGGATTTGCAACAAGGCCGGCATTTTAAAATCATTGAAATCAATGGCGTATGCTCGGAGCCCACCCATATCTACGACCCGCAGCGCGGAACGTACTGGGCTGCTTTACGCGATATTGCCCGGCACTGGCGCATCATCTACCGTACCGCCCGCGCCAACCGCAGGCAAGGAGTGCCGTACTGGAGCCATTCCGAAGCGGCTCGCGCCTTCCTCCGTTTGTTTGCCTATCAGAAGCAGATCAAAAAGTGGTCGGCAGCCAGGCTGCCCTGAGGCTTTCTTTTCTCATCAAATGCCTCGGAAAGCTTTTCCGGTTTTTTATCTTAGTGGCCAAATCCCTACTGGAATACTATGAGTCAGAAAGAAGAAGCCCTCAATCAGCGCTTGCTGCAGATGCTCAACCGAGCTAGACGCGCTGACGAAGT
Source organism: uncultured Phaeodactylibacter sp. (assembly GCA_964397205.1). Classification (GTDB taxonomy): domain Bacteria; phylum Bacteroidota; class Bacteroidia; order Chitinophagales; family Saprospiraceae; genus Phaeodactylibacter. Next base: position 18,886 of record CAYNIT010000050.1, read on the forward strand.
TGCTGCGCTCGTGCGGCGCTCCAACAACCGGATCGGCGGTGACCTTCGGCCCAAGACCGTGGAAGGCCTCATGAGCCGCCGCAACGAATTGCCGGATCATGTTTTCCGGGATATGAAACAGGTAGAAGAACTCACCGAGTTCAGTCCACAGGAGCTGCAAAACATGCGCGATGTGCTGGATGTCTCAGCCGCCGAATTTTTCCAAGAACAAATGGCGGAGGAGGTGCTGCCCGGCAACTGGCAACTCGACAGCTTTTCGGCTACTTTCCCCAACTCGGAAGCTTTTGATGAGACGGTGGAGACGCGCTGCCGGTTCGTCGATTTTGTAGCCAAGCAGGTCGTGCAGTTCGGTACGGAACGTTTTGGCAACAGCACGGCGGCGGAACTGGCGGGAGAGCTGCTGAAAAGGAGCTACGTGGAGCATTTCAAAGACCCGCACTACGGCGCTTACGCCTTCGCTTTTTGGTTTTACCAATTTGATGCTGATAACTGGTTCGCCTTCGATCAAGTGCGGGAGGTCACCGAGCAGTACCTCAACTTTTACCCTAATTGGGAAGAACGGCTGGAGCTTTATCTGTTCAAGGGCTTCGATAATGCCGGCGTGCTCGCCAATGCCGTGACCCACGCAGATTTACCGGTGGTGGTCAACTACGGGGAGCAAGCGGTAACCATCTGGACCAGCCAACTGAACGATTGAGCTACATCGAGTAGAGCAGGACGTAACCGATGAAAAACAGCCCCAGGATGGTGAGGCTTTCCCAGCCCGCTTTGGCAATGCCCTCCTTCTGCCGGTGCAGCATCCCCATCAGCAGGATGCCCGACAGGATGATGCTCAGGGATAAGATAAAGCTCTGTTCCTGGCCGACTGCATGATAAATGGATCCTTCCTGGTACGCCATATCTGCAAAGGCCAGAAACAGCACATCAAAGCTATTGCCTCCGATGATATTGGCAACGGCGAGTGTTAAAGCCCGCTGCCGCACCGCTGATATGGCGATGACCAGCTCCGGCAAAGAGGTAGCCACAGACGTGAACAGCGCCCCGACAAACGACTGAGTAAGGCCACTCTTGGCAGAGATGATGACGGCTACTTTGGCAACGAAAAAACCGGCGGTGCCTACGATAAGGGCGGACAAGATGAATTTGGCGTAAATGCGCCAGGCGGCTTCCATGTTTTCCTCGTCCTCGGGTTCGTCCCGCACGGTTTCCTTGGTGTTGATCGGCCGCCACATTGGCTGCTCTTGGGCGCGGGCGATGAGCCGGGTACCCAGCAGATAAGCCAGCAGCAACAGCAGGGAGCTGAGGTGTACGTGCCAGATCTGGATCTCCGGTGCCGAGATGGAAAAAAGCACAAAGGCCAGCATAAGGATCAGCAGAATGCCCTGCATGAGGTTGGAAAGGGAAGCCGAGGCATGCTCCAAGTTGGCCCGGCGGTAGGTCAAGTCGGCTACGGCTAGGAAGGTGGTCTGCGCAGCAATACCGCCTACGGCGTTGCTGAATGCCAAGTCCGCATGGCCGTCCCAAGCGGCCGTCACCGAAGTCATGATGCCGGAGATGGAAGAGATGCCTCCGAGCAGCACGCCCCCGATGAGCGCTTCGCCCAATCCAGTTAGGTCAGCAATTTGGTCGCCGGTGCGGGTAAGCATGGTGCCGGCAGTGGCGATGATGGCAGCGAGGCCAAGGAAAGAAAGAATGGCTAGCGTGAGGCTCAAGGGTTTTATGGTAAAAGGCCACAGCTGTAGAGCTTGTTCGCTGCGCCAGCGGGTCTTGGCCTGGAGGAGCGGGCTTGAGTTTGCCATACCATTCTTCTCCCCGCTCTGATTTCCCTACCTTTGCTAACGAACATTCATTCGTGAAAAACAGTCTTCTAACATAGCCGATAGGACCAAATTAGGGTCGGTTTCCATCGACACTGATGAGCAGGGCATTGCCACTGTAAGCTTTGAGCATCCCTCCCACAATTCGCTGCCCGGCCGGCTGCTGTCGCAGTTGGCGCAGACCATTACTGAGGCGGGGCAGGACGATGCCATCAAAGTCATTATCCTGCGCAGTGGCGGGGACCGCACCTTCTGCGCCGGCGCTAGCTTCGACGAGCTGATCGCTATCCAAGACTTCGATACGGGCAAGCGCTTTTTCATGGGCTTCGCCAATGTAATCAACGCCATGCGCAAATGCCCTAAATTCATCATCGGCCGGGTACAGGGC
>CAYNIT010000051.1:0-21009 GCA_964397205.1 uncultured Phaeodactylibacter sp.
GTCACCGGAGCTCCCAATTCAGTATTAGTTGAAGGGGCTAATAGTGCTTCGATCACGCTTGTTCCTGAAAGCGAGGCATCCTTCGGGATTGTCCTTCCAGCTGAAGGGTTCATTTCGTTTGATTGGAGTTATATTGGGGGCTCCCCTTTTTACAACAAACATTTTACCATTTACATAAATGACCAGCCAGTGGATGCGCTGGCTGCCAGCACACAGGCCAATGGCTTCTCCTCCCCTGCCCTACAGGCGGGAGATGAGCTGCGGCTCGAGGCTTCCGCAGGCGAACAAGGCTTCACAATCCTCCTCAAGAATTTCCGCTTCTTCAGCAACGCCATGGGCGTAATTGCCCGGCGGTGGAAAGCCTACGGTGATGACGGGCAGCAAGAGGGCTATTTCCAGCAGTATATCGCTGTGGAAAAACCGGATTTCACCCAAATCCTATTTCCCGCCGACCTGAATGGGCGTGGGCCATCTCTGGATGCCACGCTCGAAAGCACCGCGCCTGAGGCTACCGGCTTCCCGGTATTGGATCAGGATGGGTTTCTGGAAACGACTTACGATCAGCTCGTGCTGAATCAGGAAACCTGCAGCTTTCAATCGAGCTGGGAAGATGAGATGCTGTTTGAAGACGGTTTTTGCATCATCTACCGGCACTGGACAGTGCGCGACCTCTGCGGCGGCAATGCCCATAAAGCCACACAGGTCATCAAAGTTAAGGGGGCTTGCCCAACGGAAGGCTTGGACATTTCGCCTCCGCAGCAGGCCGATCAGATTCCGGCAGATTGGCCGGATGGCACGCTGCTGGATGAAGAAGTAATCACCGATAAAGGAGGTGGGCATTACCCTTATGGTTACCCGGATGCCCCTCTGTCGGGCTTATCCCGCAACGGGCTGGCGCCTTAACCACCTGCCAGCGGAGCGGCTGCGCGCTGCTCCCCTAGTAGGTTTGTAAAGGGTTTCTTATTACAGGACTTTTACAGCAGAGAGCAATGGCTCTCTGCTTTTTTATTTTGGGGAATAGTGTTACTTTTCTGCCTCCAAAACCAGTGCCCCGATGAAAAAGCAAGCAGAACTTTTCAATGACTTCCCTCCCATCGACAAAGCCACCTGGCTGGCTAAGGTAGAGCAAGACCTTAAAGGTAGGCCCCTCGAAGACTTGCAATGGCAACTCAACGAGCAGATTAAACTTGAGCCCTTCTACCATCCGGAGGACCTGCCGGAGAAATACCGGGCTATCCGGGGAGATAGGGACAGCAACGATTGGGAAATTGGAGAGTACATCGACGTACACGAGCCCAAGAAAGCCAACCAGCAATTGATGGAAGGCCTGAACGGGGGCACGCAAGCACCGCTGCTCCGGCTCTACCACCCCGCTACCGCCGAAGAGCTCTCAGCACTGCTTGCAGGGGTAGCCCCCAATATGGTTTCGCTTAATTTTGGAGAATACTACGCCAACAAGCAGCCCGGCCAGCTCTTTTCCCTCTTCACAGGCTGGCTTACATCACAAAGCGCCGATCCGCAGCAAACCACTGGCTCCATTGACTTTGACCCGCTGCTGGATTGGAGCGAGCCGCCAATTGCCGACTTGGCGGGGATGATAAGAACCTGCCAAAAGCAATGGCCGGGCATCCGCCCCCTACAGGTCAACGCGCGGACCTTCCATGGAGGAGCGGAGAAGACCGTCACGGAGCTGGCCATGGCCGTAGCCAAGGGCAGCGAGTACCTACACCGCTTACAGGAGGCTGGCATACCGCCGGAAGTCGCGAATCAGCATCTGCAGTTTGGCATTGCCATCAGCAAGAGTTACTTCGTGGAAATTGCCAAGCTGCGGGCATTGCGCTTGCTGTGGGCCAACGTTATGAAAGGCTACGGTGCCGAGCACCGTTCAGCTTTCCTTTCTGTGCACTTCGCCCGGGAGACCCAGGATGAGCACATCAACACCAATATCATACGCGCCGGCACCCAGGCGATGTCCGCCGTCATCGGTGGCTGCGACCGGCTTTATGTACTGCCGGCTGATCACATAAAGCAGGAAGGGTATGCTTCTTCCCATCTCCGCATTGCCCGCAACCTGCAGCATCTGCTCAAGATGGAGAGCCACTTGCATCAGGTGGTGGATCCCGGAGCGGGCAGCTACTACATTGAAAAGCTGACGGATAAGCTGGCCGAGGCGGCCTGGGAAGCGTTTCAGCAGCTGGAACAGGAAAGGGCTTTCGCCTAAAAAAGAAAACCGCTGCGGGCAGTTCCCACAGCGGTTGTATTCTTCCCAATTCGTCATTTCATTGCACTACGGCAAGAGCACCTGATCAATCACGTGCACTACGCCGTTGGAGGACTGAATGTCTGCCAAGACGACCTCGGCGTCATCCGTATCGGCGTTGTTGTCCTCGATAGTAATTGCATCTCCTACATTCAGGCTGATGGTACCTCCACCGAGCGTGCTTACACTCATACCGTCTGTAAGACCTTCGCTCCGGGCATTGGTACCCGAAACAACGTGGTAGCTCAGTACAGCTTCCAAAGTAGCGACCGGAATATCGTTCAGCGTATTCCAGTCATCGTTGGAATCGAGCAAGCTCTGGAAAGCTGCATTCGTAGGAGCGAATACGGTGAATGGCCCCTCGCCGCTCAGCGCAGCGACAAAATCGGTGCTCAAATCTTCCCGTGTCAGCGCCGCTACCAGAGAAGTCAGGTTAGGATTGGTCGTTGCAAAGGTCACCACAGTAGGCAGGTTGATTACGGCATCAATGCCGTGGATAACACCATTGCTTACCTCCTGGTCAGGCAACTCTACCACCGGGCCGCCGTTCAGCGTTACGCCACCATCTGTAGATACGTAAATATCGATAGCAGCATCGCCGAAACCACTCTCACTCAAGGTGCTATAGTAGGCAGTTTGCAGGTTTTCAGCAGTGAGGCTGGCCGGCAGTACGTGATTGGTCAGTACAGCGGTCAGCACATCGGTCGGAATATCGTCTATTGAGTTCCAATCGTTATTGGATGCGAGCAGCGCCTCGAAAGCATCGTTATCAGGGGCAAAAACAGTGTAAGAGCCTGGGCTGCCGAGTACCCCTTGGAGGTCCGCAGCCACTACGGCATCTGCGAGCAGGGTGTAATCTTCGCTGTCCTGAGCAAAAGAAACAATCGTTGTCGATTCCATGGCATCGTCATCGTCGTCGTCACAAGAAGTGAAGAGCGTAACAGTACCAAAAAGAAGAAGGCTTGAGAGCCAGATCATCGACTTTTTCATAGAATTTTGCTTTTAATTTAGTGGAGAATTATCGTCGTTTCGGGAATGGAAACGGCGGGCGGGCATTCATGTTCACGGCTGGGGAGAAGAGTTTGGCACAATCGCAGAGTTTGCCCAATGCTTTACAATATCAGTCTTTATTGTGCTGCGGCGCGCAATAATAGGGGCTCAAGCTCGGCAACTATTGCTTCCGCGCCTGAACTCCGCGGATCGACGTCCAGTGCCATAGCAGGCTGAGCCCTGGCAAATTGGTGGACGAGCGTTCTGAAACGCGCCTGTACTGCTGTGCACAGCACGATTACCCGCTGGCCTGACAAGGCATCCGCAAGCCGTTTAAGGTCCCGCTCGAAGGCAGAGGCAGCAGTTGCCTGGCGTTCATCTTCTTCTCCCAGCTCCAGAACAATCACCCTCGGCTGCTGCGCCAGTAGATGGGGCAGCCGCTGCAGCAGCGCGCCCAGAGCCTCCCCCTTGATGGCAGCGTTGCGAAGGGGAAAGTCTGCCGGCAATCTTTTCCGCAGCTCGCTTACGTAATCCTGTCCAGCTGATGCGCCTAGGCTGAAGCGCCCTCCCACCGCCAATACCCCGGGAAAATGCGCAACAGGCGCAGCCCAATCAGCCCCGGTATGCCCGCGCGGCCCTTTGCTTGGCAGCTTGGCACCTGGCTCGGAAGGCTGCCGCCCCGATCCCTCTGACTGGCAAGCGCTGAGGAGAAAATAAACGGAAAGAAGGAGCATAAAGGAGCTGAGCTTCATGATATCGGTATTTTGTAAGCAGGCTTGTCGGTGAAAGCCAGCATTCTGGTTTAGGCTATGATGCCAATGGACCCCAAAATCTAATGAAAATTTCGGATTATGGCAGCTCCGGCACCCGAGCCGTAAGGCCAGCGCCGGATCCGTAACCTGCCCGCCAGCCCCCCATTCACAAGCGTACTGATAAAAATCACATTCCCTCCTGGCATTCGTCATTCGGTTTGGGCCTAAATACCAGCACCTTGTGAATGAAAAGAGAAAAAATTGTTAAACGCCCATTGGGTAAAAATCCTCACTCATGAATCCTAATTTCGCAATCACAGGCACAACATTGATAACAGGCTTAGGAGTGGGGGTACTCGTGTTAATCGCCCTCATACTCTTGGGCAGATTTTACTTCAACCGCATAGGAAGGTCTAAGTTATCGGACCGCGCGCGGAAAGAAGAGCGTGGCTACAAACTCAGAGCCCGCAACAAGTACCCAGAAGTTAACGTCCTTAGTTACAGCCCACTTTTCCTGCGGGTCAGCTTGATCGCCGTGCTCGTCCTTATCATCGCTGCTTTCAGCTGGACGATATACGACAGAGAGGTTGTCATCCCAGAAGATGCCCTGGCCACGGACTTTGACATAGAGGTAGAGAAACCGCGTACCGCCGCACCTCCGCCTCCTCCGCCTCCTCCGCCTCCTCCCCCCGCTATTGAAGCAGTATCAGAGGTAGAGCTGATGGATGAAGAGGACGACATAGAGTTTGTCGACCAGTCCGTCAACGAAGATACGTACATAGATGCACCAGTATTCCGCGAAAGCGATGATGATAATGAAGCACCGCCGCCTCCGCCGCCTCCACCACCTCCCCCTGAGCCGGAAGTAGAAGAGATTTTCAAAGTGGTAGAGGAAATGCCTCGCTTCCCAGGATGTGAAGACATGGTCGCCAGCAAAGAAGAAAAGCGCATGTGCGCCAACCAGAAGATGCTGAAGTTCATCTACGAAAACATCGAGTACCCGTCCCTCGCTCGCGACAATAACATCGAAGGCACGGTAGTCGTAAGCTTCGTAGTCAACGAAGACGGCCATATCAGCGATGCGGAAGTAGTGCGCGACATCGGCGGCGGGTGCGGAGCAGAAGCTCTGCGAGTCGTAAAGATGATGAACGACCTGCCGAAGTCTTGGTCGCCTGGTAAACAGAGAGGACGGCCGGTTAAAGTCCTCTTCAACCTTCCGGTCAAGTTTAAGTTAGAGATCAAGTAACGACATAGCGCCCCAAACAATCGATGCAAAACAAGAGCGGGCTGCCCCGATTACCGAGGCAGCCCGCTTCTTTTTCGTTTTGGCAACAAGATGGACCGAATTAGGCCAGGTGAGAACGCACCATCCAAGCCATTTTCTCATGCTCCTCCATCAGCGCAATCAAGAAGTCTTGGGTGCCAGCATCGTTGCATTCCTCCATCACCATATCCTGATCGTGGCGCAAGAATTGAATGATGGCTTCGTGGTCTGCCAACAGGTTCTCCAGCATCTTCTGAGCATCCCCGTTGAAGTGCCCGGTCTCTTCCAGGCGGGCATACTGCTGAAACTCTTTCATGCTTCCGCTTGTAAAGTAGCCGATACTGCGGATGCGTTCCGCTATGTTGTCGATATGATCTTCCAGCTCATCGTACTGCTCTTCAAAGAAAGCGTGCAGCTGCTGAAAGTGAATACCGGTGACATTCCAGTGGTAATTGCGCAGCTTGATGTACAGCAAGTGCTCATCCGCCAACAGCTTTTTGAGCGCTTCTGCCACTTGACCGCGGTTTGATGTCTCGATACCAATATTAACGTCGACCTTCTCGTGGGTCAATTGTTTCTGCTCTACACTCATAATCGATTGTTTTTACAGTTTATGGTTTTCTGGCGCTTCTGCCGAAGCGCACTAATAAATAACGAGTCGCTAACTATAGAAGTTTAGCCCCTTGTCGAGTATTATGGCGGGTGAATCATACTTTGGTTACTTCACCTCTGCGGGCTGCAGATACCGTTCCAGAAAGGCTGCCGGATCGCGCTCCTCCTGCAGCCAAAGTTGCCGGTACGCGCCGTCTTTGTCGTAGTTTTTGGCTTGCTTCTTAGTGTTGAAGACCCGGTCGCGCGGGTCATTGCCAACTCCGCCAGCGTACATCCAGTTGCCGTAGTTGCTAGCCACATCGTAATCAATCAGGAGCGATTCAAACCAAGCCGCTCCTTTACGCCAGTCTTGCTTCAGCTGATGCACTAAGTAAGAAGCGACATTTTGCCGGCCACGGTTGCTCATGTAGCCAGTGTACAACAGTTCTCGCATGTTGGCATCTACGAAATCATCCCCAGTGGTACCGGTCATCCATTTGCGCATAGCCTTGGGGCTGTCTTTCCAATCTACTGCTTTATTCTGAATCCCTCCTTTCAGGAAAATGCCGCGCCCATAACGCATGGCTACATACTTGAAGTACTCTCGCCACAGCAGTTCAAATTTCATCCAGTAGGTGGATTTGTTTTTTTCGCGCTCCGCTTCGTAAACTTCTACCTCGTGGTAAATGGAGCGGGGTGAAATAGAACCATTGGCCAGCCAAGCGGAGAATTTTGAGGAATAATCCGCCCCAATCAAGCCGTTGCGGGTTTCCTTGTAAGTAGCCAGCGCGTCTGTATCCCACAGGTAGTGGTCCAAGCGCTGAAAAGCGTACAAAGCGCCGCCCTTGTACTGCAGCACTGCCCGTTCATCCAGTTCTGGCAGCTCGTAGCCCAGCTTTTCAGGGCTGGGCAAAGAAGTAGGCTGAAAAGCAACGGTGTCTATCTGCTCGGGCGGATCAAGCGGCTCGGGTACCAGCGCGTACTTCTCTACCTTTTTGCGAAATTGGGTATAGACATCCGGTACTTGATTGACCTTGAAAGGCACTTGATCAGGTGCTACCAACAGTGCACTGTGGTAAAGGTGCAGGGGCAAGTCCGACGAGATCCTTTCTTCAGTTTGTTGCTCTTCGTGGGTGTATTCCTTAGAGGCGTACACTGCATTGCATTGGTACTGCTGAGCCAACTCGGGAAGCACTTCCTCTGGAACCCCTACCTTAAAAAGCAATTCGCTGCCTTTTTCTCGTAGGTCCTCCTGCAAATCTGCCAAGCTCTCCAATAAAAATCTGGCGCGATAAGGACCCAGCCGCTGAAATCCCCAGCGATCAGCAGAGAGCAGCCGCTGATCAAGTATGTACACCGGAAGGACAGAGGAATTTTCCTCCAGAGCTGCTCGCAGCCCAGGATTGTCCCTGAGCCTCAAATCATTGCGGAACCAAAAAATTGCGTTGGACATGTTCTTTTGTTGGGTTCGAAAGCGGTCGTTATTTAAGTGTGCTGGAATAACAGTGCAGCCCTGCCTTTGTTTTGGCGTACGGCGGCAGGCATATCACAGACAGGTCAAAATCAAAAGGAACTATTGCCCCCCCAAAAAACAAAGGGGGCAGCACCAAAACTCGGATGGCGCTGCGCCCCTAACGATTCTTTTCAGGCGCTAATGGATTGTGGTGAAAATCCTACCAAAATGTGAAAGTGGCAGGAATAGCCGGTACCTTCCGTGAAAAAGTTTACTATTGCGCCTTAGTTTACTAATGCAATTTGAGAATCTGTGCCTGGGAAAGCTAATCCTGGGCACAATTTTTTTTGCGAGCAAGCTTAAAAGCAGGCAACGAAGGCATTGAACCACCGCCCGTTGGAAAGGGCAAAAGGATGGAAGCCCCGAAAGGCTTCCACCCAAATTGCTTTCTTGTCTCTTGTCGTTTAAGCGTTGGTTGTCACCTTGCCAGCTCCTGCTCCTACTTCTTCCATCTCCTTGGTCTTGGAGATAGCCAGGGTGTAGATGACCAGGCCAAAGCCGATCTTGTTCACAGCATCACCAATGTTGTAGATGATGTCCATAGCCTTGCCCGGAATTACGCCAGCCAGCCAGCCGGTATCGATGGTCATGTAACCAATCGGGTAGATGGCCCAGCCTACAAAGACGAACCATGCCAGCGCACTAAATGCTTTCTGCAGGGTAGGATCGTCGGAGTTAGAAGACAGCTTCTTTGCAGAGCCGAACCATACCTCATACAGGATACCGGCGTAGCCGATCGTGGAGATGAAACCCCAGAGCGGAGACTGATCGCGGAATACAGTCTCACCCAGGTAGCCAGCTACCAGCATGACTACAGAGTAGAAGATCATCTTCCATAGCAGGCCTACTTTAGCACCAAATGCGCGCAGAATCAGGTAGAACTCAACGCACATCAAGGGTACCGTAAGGATCCAGTCAATGTAGCGGAACTCCGTGGGAGAAGCCTGGTTGGTCGCCCAGAAATCACGCATGTAGAAGTAGTGAACAGCCGCGATAAAAGTAATCAGGCTACTCCGTGGGAGAAGCCTGGTTGGTCGCCCAGAAATCACGCATGTAGAAGTAGTGAACAGCCGCGATAAAAGTAATCAGGCCAGACACCAACATGGAGTCTCTCCATTTACCCTTAACTTGGCTGAACTGGAAGAAAAAGAAGACTGTGGCAGCTGCCATAGCCATGGAGCCGATGAAGAAGGTAAAACCTACGTAGTCACCGGACTTGAGCTGCGCGAGCAGCATCGGTTGAATGTTTACTAATGCGTCCATATCAATTCAAAATTATTGTTAAAGAACTGTTAACGACATGGGGGAAACAGCGAGTCAAAAAAATGGTTTAAGAATTTCAGAAAATTTTAAAACCTTCTCAAACACATTTTGTTAACTGTTGATTTCCAGCGAGCTACTTGCCGGTGGCCTCGCACTCCTTTCCTTCTGTTCTTGGTACAGCTGATCAATCAATAGCATATGCGGCAGCGTTATTACCGAAATGAATACGAAAACCATTCCAATGTTCAACGGCAGTGCCATGTTAGCTTGTACCAATGCCAGAAGGCCTAAGCTCGCGATTGCCGCCAGGCTAAGCGGCAACGCATTTTTCACATAATCCTTTACAGCGTACTTTTCCAGTCTGTGCTGGAAAAAGCGGATTTGGTCCATCATTGAGCTCAGTGAGTGCCAGCCCACAAAATAAAGCGTGAAAGCCAGCAGTAGCGGCGCATTGACGAAAAGCAGAGCCAGAACGAAGAAATTCAAGAGTTCGTTCAAAAAAGCCCTGTGGCCAATGCGCTGCTGCAGATAATAGTAAACAGTCAACCATAAGTTGGCAGCAAATAAGGCAATGCAGAAAGCTTCGCGCCACGGCTTGGGTAGGAAAGGGATTTCTACCCCAACGATGCTTTCGATAATTGGTGCAGCTTGGTCAAGCTGCCAGACAATCGGGGTCAAGAGCACGAAACTTCCCCATAGCAGATAGGCTACAGCCGCACTGCGGCGGCTTGGGAAGCGGGCGTAGTTCCAATTGGATTGCCCGAAGTGGTATATTGAAATTAACAAGAACAGTGCGAGCGCCATGACCGGAGCAAGGTACCAAAGAAGGGCATACCCGGCCATAAGGCTTAAGTAGGTAAGGTAAAACCGAGCCATCTGCTTGCTGCCCCAGAGAGGCCGTGAAAGATGCTGGAATATAAGGTAGTCGGTCGCCCCATGGGGTATCCCGATTAATAAAATAAGCACTACAGCAACGACCAGCTGCCCCTGCTGCATAAGGCCAGGCAAGAACAGACAGGAAAGGACCGCTGCTATCGCGATGCCCTGTACCGAGCGGTAGAGTAAAGGGTAGCGGGCTGTCATAGTACTTTTCGTTTTTCTCTCTTAGTGAAAGCCGATATCCTACAACCGTACCCTAAAACAGCGGGAGATGCAGGATGTTTTTCTTTTCCAATATAAAGTTTTTTGATCACCCGGCGCAACCCTCCCACTAAGTAGACGCGGTAAACTGCCCTTAGGAAGGTAACAATCGGCAAGGTGGCGAACAGCCGAGCCTCCTGCCCGATACGCGTGCCTTCTTCTAAGAAGTGCAGTATATGCCTTATGCGGTTGTACCGGAATAACCGGCAGAAAATGTTTTTGCCTTCTTCCCCAAAGTACTGCAGTATGTTCAAGAGCAGGCGATCGTAAAAGCGAAACCTGGCAGGCGTATGCAAAGCAGGGTTCAGCTTCGCTCCTGCTTCCATTTGCGCAACGAGCTGACGCGTCTGCCGCTGAATATTCAAAAAGGCGTAACCCGTCGTAGGTTTCACCGCGCCGCCCATCGTACCGATATTGAGGACATGTGGGCTCCAATAGGCAGGCATTTTCCGATCCGTCATCGGTATAGCGCCTCCCTCTTCCTCCTGCAGGCGGTAACTGCCGAGCCCCCATTGTCCCTGCAAGTACTGCCGCAATGCATCGCGGTAGTGGTGCGCTTCCAAACGCTCGGGGGAGAAAATCGTATACTCTACTAAAGCTTCCCGCTTGTTGAGCGGCAAAAGGTAAAAGAAACGCGCGCTGCCGTACTGCGGCGTTCGGAAATCCATCAAAACACCTTTATCGGGATTGAAATAATCCTCTTCCGTTTTGATCCACCAGCCTGTAAAATGCTGCCACAGAAAATGAGTTTCTTCTTTCTTCGAAGGGCTTGGAGGCAACAGGCAACTGTTGAACACCACCGGTGCCCAGTACTTACCCTGATCGGTAACCACACACGCTCCGCTGCCGTGCTCTTCGTATCGAACAACCCGCTCCTCCCGCCATTCGAAAGCGGGCTGCTTTGCCAGAGCGCTTTTGGCTTTACGATAAAAATCCAGCCCCCGGATCATCTTGTAGGTTGCCGGGGATATATCCCCGCCGCTGCGCCTACCCTCTTCCCAGAAGCCTAAGTCCGCCCACTCCTTGCACACGATATCATCAAAAAGCATAGGCTGCTCCGACCAAAAGCACCAGGTCCGGTCATTGCTCTCTTTCGGGTCGACATCCAGCAGCAGCACCTTCTTGGGCTGAAGCGAGCTGCGTGCAATTCGGTAAGCCAGGCTCAAACCAGCTGCACCTGCACCGGCGATGATGTAATCAAAGGATTCCAAAGTGGTTTACTAATGCGTTGGTTATCGAAAACTAATCAGTAAGACAAAGGAAAGCAAAAAAGGTTCAAGTTGCCGAATCTTTTTTGGAAAAATGTGCAAAAACAAACAGCTGCCCCCTGAAATGGGGCATCCCTCAAACTATATTCGGATGCCTTATTGTAACAGGGCAGTCGTTCAGATTCATCGCTCAAGTATAGCGCGCAATTGGCTAGGCACCCGAAAGCGTTGCCCGTAGCGCTGTTTGAAGACACTGCAGCGCGCTATAAAAGCATCTAGGCCATAGTCGTGAATATACTGTAAAACGCCCCCTTTAAAAGCCGGAAAACCCCAGCCGTAGATGCTGCCCAGATTGGCCGCCGCCACCGACCGTATGACTTTTTCCTGCATGCACCACACCGCCTCCAGTACCTGAGCGAACAGAAAGCGCTCTTTCAATTCCTCCTGATCCGCTGCCGTATCGCCCGGCGGAAAGGCTTCTTCTAGACCCGGCCAAAGCCTGCGGCGCTCTTCACCAGCGTAATCGTAGAAACCAGCCCGTTTTTGCCGGCCCGGCCGCTGTTGTTCTTCTAGCATAGCCTTCAGCACCGCTACCGCCGGATGCTGTACGTATTTAGCGCCGTAGTGCTCCGCCGCCTGGTTTTCGTATTTCAATACCATATTCAGCCCCAGGGCATCAGCCAGCGCAAGGGCGCCCCTCGGCATGCCCGCCTGCTTGCCAAGGTTCTCGATCAGCGCCGGCGGGTAGCCCTCCTGCAGCATAGTGATCCCCTCCAGTATGTAAGTATTCTGCACCCGCCCTGCGAAAAAGCCCCAATCGTCCTTCACCACAATCGGTATTTTCCGGATGGCCCGCACAAAATCAAAGGCACGGGCGACGCTCTCGTCCGAAGTCTGCGCACCCCGTACAATTTCTACCAGCGGCACCTCTTCGGCCGGGGAGAAGAAATGCAGCCCCAAGTAGTGGCTGGGCCGAATGGACCCTTCCGCCAGGCGGGTTATAGGAATAGAAACTGTATTGCTGCCAAATAAACTGTACTCATCCATAAATTCTTCTGCTTCCCGCATGACCTTCTGCTTGACCATGCGGTTTTCGAAGACCGCCTCAATCACCAAATCACAGTCTTTAAAATCGGAGGAAGCTTCGGTGGTCTGAATATGCTGGAGCATTCTCGAGCGTTCTTCGGGCTGCTTATTCCCCCGCTCCACCATCACGTCCAGCCGGCTTTTAACGTGGCTCAGGCCCCGCTCGGCAATGGGCTTGGAAACATCCTTAAGGACGACCTCCATGCCGTGCTCCAAACAAGCGTAGGCGATGCCCGAACCCATCCGGCCCGCACCGATGATGCCCACCTTGCGGGGGCGGAATTTGCCAAACCCTTTAGGGCGGTTGCCTCCCTCTCGAATGTAGTTGCGGTCAAACCAAAAGGCTTTGATTTGATTTTTGCAAACCTGGCTCCTTAGCAAACTGGTAAAGTGGCGGCTCTCAATCCGGCAGGAAGTCGCAAAGTCCACCTTAGAGCCTTCATACAGAATGCTGAGTATGGCCTGCCGAGCGGGATGCGCCTCCACGCCCGAGGCTCCCAGAGCCGCAGACAGGTAGCGGATGCGGTTGGCCACCGGTAAGTCCCGCGCCGTGCCAGCCGGAATAGCGCTGCCCGCACGGTCCCAGGGGCGGCAGCCTTCTTCCGTGTGCAGGATCCAGTATTTAGCCTTCTCCAGCATTTCGCGGGGAGTATCCGCTAACTCGTCCACCAGGCCCAGCTGCCAGGCTTCATTCGGATTGTAGCGCTTACCAGAGGACAACACCTTGTATGCATCTCCCAACCCGAGCAGCCACATCAAGCGGGTAATGCCGCCACCGCTCGGGATAAGGCCCAGCTCCGTCTCCGGAAAACCAAAGCGGGCCGCCGAGCTCTTCAGCGCCACCCTGTGGTGGCAGGCCAGGGCCAGCTCGAACCCCGCCCCGAGCGCCGTGCCGTTCAGGGCGGCAACTACCGGCACCCCCGGGCTCTCCAATGCGCGCAGCACGCCTTTGAAGCGCTCCGCCAGCTGAAAAATCTCCCCAGCGTCTTCACTTTGAAACAGGTATTCCAAATCGCCTCCTTCCAGAAAGCGCTTCTTGGCCGATGTGATGATCAAGCCGCGCAAGACCCCCTTCTCTTTCTCTTCCTGCAAATGCGCTATGACCGGTGCAAAAGCTGAACTGATTTCGTGATTGATGACATTCTTGCTGCGCCCTTTCATGTCCAGCGTGAGCGTGACGATATGGTTGGTGTCTTTTTTGTACTTGATCATTGCTTTTTGATTTATTGGCCTGTACTGTGCAGCGCTCAGCTATCGTGCCAAAGCGACTATGCTATTGCGCTGCCCCTACACCCGTTCTACGATGGTAGCCACCCCCATACCGCCGCCGACGCACAGCGTTACACAGCCTGTATTCTTATCCTGCCGCTCCAGTTCGTCGAGCAGCGTCCCCAACAGCATAGCGCCGGTAGCGCCTAGAGGGTGCCCGAAGGCAATAGCACCGCCATTGACATTCAGCACTGCATCGTCTAATTCGAGTTCGCGCTGAAATTTCAGGACCACGGCCGCAAATGCTTCGTTGCACTCCCAGAGGTCAATGTCCTTCACCGCCATCCCTGCCCGCTGCAGGGCCTTGCGGGAGGCGGGTGCCGGGCCCGTAAGCATAATCGTCGGGTCAACCGAAACATTAGCGATGGACAGGATTTTAGCCCGGGGTTTCAGCCCAAGAGCTTGCCCCTTTTTGTACCCGCCCACCAGTACCAGAGCAGCTCCGTCTACGATACCCGAGGAGTTGCCGGCGGTATGAACGTGCTGCAACCCCTGCAGCTCCGGGTACTTTTGCAGCGCCATAGCATCAAAGCCCTCCTGGCCAATACGCTTGAACACAGCCGGCAATTGGCTTAGCTGTTCCAGGCTGGCCTCGGGGCGGGGATGCTCGTCTTGCTGTAGTATTGGCAAACCATTGCGGTCGTAAATAGCTATGAGGGAACGGTCGAAGTAGCCCGCCTGCATGGCGTGCCTGGCCCGTTGTTGGGACTGATAGGCGTATGCATCTACAGCTTCCCGGCTAAATCCCTCCAGGGTAGCGATGAGATCAGCGGAAACGCCCTGCGGAAGATAAGGCACACCAGTGATCAAAGCGGGATCGTACATCAGAGCGCCGCCATCGGTAGCCATCGGCACCCGGCTCATGCTCTCTACGCCACCGGCTAGTGCGAGCTGCCCCCATCCCGAACGGACTTTCGTAGCTGCCAGGTTAACGGCTTCCAGGCCCGAGGCGCAGTAGCGGTTGATCTGCATGCTCCCCGCGCTTTGCCCCCAGCCAGCCTGCAGCAGGGCAGCTTGGGCGATGTTGTAGCCCTGATCATCTACCGGCGTCACACAGCCAATAATGGTATCTTCCACTTCTGCAGGGCTCAGGCTATGGCGCTGACGCAGGCTATCCAGGCAGGCGGACAACAAATCCACCGGCTTGACCTCGTGCAACGCGCCACCGCGTTTGCCCTTGCCGCGGGGGGTGCGCAGGGCATCGTAAATGTAGGCTTCTGGCATGGTATTGCTTTGTTGGCAAAAATATCATTTTATGCAGGCTGCTGCCAATATTTCAGAAGCTAAAAGCCCGGCTGGCTGAAATTGATCTGTTATCTGATGGCTTAGGTAGAAATAAATGGACGCCACCTTTAGAAAACCCTTATTTTAGCTTTATAAAACAATATAGCGTTATGCCAAGAAGAAAAGTTACCCCTTTTGCCCGCTTCCTGCTGGCTATGGTTATCATCATCCCGTTGGCTTTTGCTGGGGCTTCTTACATCAACGGAGAAGACCCCATCGCTAATTTCAAGCAGTGGACCGGCATGGAAACCAAATCTGAAGAGAAAACTGCTCCGGCAGCGCCCAAAGCCGAGACTACGGCAGCGCCGCCGGAAGCTGAGGCAGAGAAAGCAGCGCCGGAAAAGCGGGACGAGGAAGCCCTCCGGGCGGAAATCGAAAAGCTAAAAAAACAACTGAAACAACGCGACCAGGCTATTGAAGACCTGCGGCAGCAATTGGAAAACTGCCAGTAATGGATAGCCTGCTTTTAGAAGCCAGCCTTTGGGGCACCCAATGGCTGCTCAAGATACTGCTCAATGCCGTTGCCCTTATGATCGGTGCCCGATTGTTGAAAGGGGTAGCAATTGAGGATTTCATCCGCGCGTTGGTGATCGCCCTGCTGCTGTCGGTACTCAACGCTACGCTGGGCAACCTGCTTGATTTCCTGACCACTCCCCTGCGCTACCTAACGCTTGGCCTGTTCAGCTTCGTAGTGGATGCCGCCCTGCTGCTGCTCGCCGCGCACTTCCTGAAAGGATTTGCCATCGAGACCTTTAAGTCTGCCTTCCTTCTGGCTATTCTGTTGGCTATTTTCAATACCATCCTACAGGCAATCGTGCTTTAACCCGGCTCCTTCCACCGGTACCGAAACCCGCCGTAGATGTTTCTGCCCGGCGCCGGCTCGAAGTAACGGCCGCCAAAGGCATTGATGCGGACGTTGTTGCTGTAGCGGGCATTCAACAGATTGTTGATGCCCCCAAATACTTCCAAAACTCCCGTCCTCCAACTCCACTTTTGGGACACGCGCAATTGTAAGTCCAAAAAGCCATCGGCTTTTACCTGGTTAGCGTCATCGGCGAATAAGTCGTCTAAGTAGCGGGCCTCTACAACCGCCAATCCGCCAATACCAAATTGGTAAGCAAGCTCGGCTACTCCCCGATGCGGGGGTATCCCGGGCAGCCGTTTGCCGGAAAAGTCCTCCCCGCCGCGTTCGTAGGCTAGATACGTATAGTGCCCGTAGGTGTAGGTGATAAAGGCAGACCAGCGGTTTTCCGGCTGCCACTCCAAAGCCGTTTCCAGCCCGAGGCGGCGCGAGCGGCCGGCATTGCGGTAAAACAACCGCCCCGGCTGAGCGGGCAGTTCGTAGGGCAGCAATTCCGACTGCAGGCGAATGTAGAAAAAGGACAACTGGTAACGGAGGGAGGCCGCAGCTTTACCCTTCGCCCCCACTTCAAAATTATACGCCCGCTGCGGCTCCAGATTAGGATTGAAACCGCCGCTGCCACCCGGGTTAGCAGAAAGCTCGCTCAGCGCCGGCGTCTCAAAGCTGAAGCTGTAATTACCGTATATGAATTGCCCTTCGGCCCACTGAAAGCTGCTGCCCAAAGAGGGGCTCCAGGTCTGATAGCGGCGCTGGCCAGAGTCATCCCCATCCTGTTGGAAGAAGTCGCGGGCTTCTAGCTGATTGAAGTCGAGCCGCAACCCGGCATTCAGCCAGAAGCCATCGAAGGGCGACCATTCCTGCAGCCAGAAGCTGCCCAAAGCCGAGAATACCTCCAACTGATCGAACACCTCCTGCCCCCGTTGGCCGCTCAGGTTGTCGAACCGCCGGCGGCCATCCTCCTGCCGTTCGACACTAAGGCCTAGGGCTGAGCGGTAGGGCCGTCCGCCGAGGCGGCTACGCCAACGGTACTGAAACCGCCCCCCGTAGAAATCGCGCTGTAGCTTCACCGCTCCGCCCGACTCAAACGGTAGCCGGTTCTCAAAATCGCGCCGCAGGTAAAATGCTGTAGCTTCCAGGTGTTTTCCTGCCCCCAGGGGCTGTTCCCAGCGCAAGCCAGCTCGCCCCTGCCAGAGCTGCTCGCCTGCCTCGAAGCGTTCATTGCCGGCCCAAGCGGCTGCGGGTGCCGCCTGCGCCAGCGAATCGGTCAGCCCGCCGGGGTCCTGCGCTTGTGGCGAACGGACAAAGTTGAGCAGCAAACTGAGTTTGCCGGCCCGCGGCAAGGACCTTTGCACCTTGCCATTGAACAAAGTAGAGCGCATGCGGCTGTTAGCCCGGTAGCCCTCCGCTTGAGTGTGGCTGCCGTAAACGAGCCAGGCGTAAGGGCCAGCAGCGGCACCCGTTTTGACTTGATAGCGCTGAAAACCAAAGCTGCCACCACTGGCACGCCCCTCGGCAAAAGCCTGCAGTGGCGGGTCTTCCGTTTTGAACCGCAGCACGCCGCCAGCCGCATTGCCGTACAGGCTGGAGGCCGGCCCGCGGAGCAGTTCTACTTTTTCCAGCAAGCCTGCATCTAGGTTATCCACCTGCCCCTGCCCATCCGGCGTGCTTTCCGGCAAACCCTCTACCATCAAGCGCAGGCCGCGTATGCCGAAGGCAGCCCGCGCTCCGAAGCCCCGGACCGAAAGGCGCAGGTCCTGAGCAAAGTTGTTGGGGTTGAGGACCAACAAACCCGGCAGGCGGTTCAGCGGCTCTGCCATCGACCATTGCTGCCGCCCTCGCTGCAGCACTTGCTTCGACAACTGGCTGAGGCTGTAGGGCAGCCGGGCTTGGGGCGTGGGCAGGCGAGCCGCGACTACCAGTACGGAATCCGCCGGCCGCGACAGCAGCGTATCTGCCGATTGAGACTTGGCCAATGTGGGGGCCAATAGCAGTAGCAGTACAATGGCGAAGCCAATCCTAACCGCATTTCTTTGCAAATTATACGTCAAAGTGATTATCTTTAATGCTCTATCGAAGACAAAACACAGCCTCCCTATGTTTAAACACCGCGCTTTACGGTTTTCCCAACCGAAATATGCATAACTAAACTCCGCTAAAGATGAGAAGGAAACTACCAATCTTGCTAGTCACCGCCCTAATTGTTGGGGCAGTCTCCTACAGCATCATTTCTGATCGCCCCACACTGCAGCCCCAGCCCACCAAAGGCAGGACGCTGATCCACGATGGCGAGGAAGACGGGCATAGCGATGAACGGGAACGCTGGCTCGAAAGCCTGCACCGGGCAGCTCCAGGCACCGACTGGCGCCAAATGGAATACCAGACCCAGATGGAGAAACACCGGCGGCGGGCAGCGCAGCGGCTCCTGCGCTCCGGCTGCGGCACAGCCAGTTTAGCGGAAGGAATGGTCAATGGGAAATGGGCAGAGCGGGGCAGCAGCAATCAGGCGGGCAGTGTATTCGATACGGAATACGATCCTGAGACCAACGATATCTGGCTGATATCGGCGGGCGGCTCTCTCTGGAAGGGGCACCTCTGGGACCAAGAGTGGGAAGTGGTCAATCAGGACTTGCGGTTTACGCCGGGGCTCCTTCGCTTCATCCCCACACCGACGGGAAGGCGGATGATTGCTTTCACCAGCCGCTTGCCGCACTATTCTGAAGACGATGGCTACAGCTGGCAGGCGGCGGAGGGCATCGTACACGAGGACCGCTGGGGCGACATTCATTCGCCGGTTATGGTGGATGATAGCGTGTCCACTATTTTTGTGCTGGCTAAGCCTTCCTACTGGGAAGACATTAAGCTGTACCGCTCCGTAGACAAGGGAGAGCACTACCAGCCCGTCAGTACTTTCAATACCCACAATTTCGACCGCCTGAAATTGACAACGCCCCATCACTACCACCGCATGCTGCTGGTCGAGAAAAGCAACGATAATGAAGGAAGAATCTACAAAACCAACCCCCTTACCGGACAACTGCAGTGGGTCAACGAAGGCACCAACCTCAACTTCGGCAATGCCCGCGCCAACCTGAGCGGCTGCTACCACAACGACTCCCTGCTGCTGTATGCCTACACCAGCCCGCAGGAAGGCGTCTGGAATGTTATGCGCTCCAAGGATAATGGGCTCAATTGGGAACTGCGCGGCAGCCTGCCCGCCCGCCCCTGGCAAGTCGGCATCTATACCAGCCCCTCCAATCCCAACCACCTCTTCATGGGGGAGGTGGAGTGCTACCGCAGCCTGAACGGCGGACAGAGCTGGGAAAAGGTCAATAACTGGCAGGATTACTACAGCGACGTAGAAGGCAGCCTGCACGCCGACATGATGCACTTCAGCGAATTTGAAATGGCCGACGGCACGCCATTCTTGCTCATCAGCAACCACGGGGGGCTGTCCGTTTCCTACGATCAGCTGGAAACTACGCAGAACATCGGCTTGTCCAGCCTCAACGTCAGCCAGTACTACAGCGTAAGAACCGACCCTGATGATCCTGCTATTGTCTACGCCGGCTCTCAGGACCAGGGGCTGCAGCGCAGTTCCGATCCCGGCATCGCTGCCTTCGAGCAGCTCATATCCGGCGATTATGGCCATCTGGTATTCAGCAACCAGGGGAAGCACCTGTGGTCTGTGTATCCCGGTGGCTGGGTAAGTTATTACGACGCTCCGCAGCTGGGCTATCTCACGGCCTCTTACCAGTTAAATTCCGAAGAAGAATCCGTCTGGCTACCCCCCCTGATGGAAAGCCCCCAACCAACGGACAATGCCATATTTATGGCCGGCGGCAACATCAACGGCGGCATGGGCTCTCACCTCATCCGGCTGGATTGGCAGAACGGTGGTATTTCTCCCAGCCAAAACCCCTTTAATTTTGCGGAAGCCTCTAGTGGCGGAAAACTTTCGGCCATGGATGCTTCCCAGGCAGCTCCTAATTACTGGTACGCCGCTACCACCAACGGCCGCTTTTTCTATTCCAAGGATGGCGGCTCCAACTGGTCACAATCCATCAACTTCATCCCCGAGGGGCATTATCTCTACGGGCAAGCAATACTAGCTTCCGATATCAATCCCGAACGCGTTTTGCTGGCTGGCAGCGGCTATTCCAATCCGCCCGTATTCTTGAGCACAGACGGCGGGGAAAACTTTGAAGATATTTCGGAGGGCTTGCCTCCTACCCTGGTATACGACCTGGCTGCCAACCGGGAAGAGAGCCTGTACTTTGCCGCTACCGAGGCTGGCCCTTACGTTTATATTGTGCCGGAAGGGCGCTGGTTTGACCTTGCCGGCAACTGTGCTCCGGTGCAGACCTACTGGTCAGTGGAGTATCTAGATGATCAACGGATAGCCCGCTTCGGCACCTACGGCAGAGGCATTTGGGATTTCCAATTGGAAACCAGCGTGGATACCGATACACCAGCCTTGAAGGCTAGCCAATTAAAAGCCTGGCCCAACCCCAGTTCCGGCCTGCTGCAGCTGCAACTCCCGCCAGACGGTGAATGGCTGGTGCGCCTGCATGCCGCCTCCGGCAGAACGCTACAACGCCATACGCAGCAGTCCGGCAGCCTGCAGCTGGACCTCAGCGCTCTTCCGGAGGGCGTTTACTTCCTTCAGGCGCAAAGCGCAAGTGGCAAGAGGCTGACGGAGAAAATTGTGAAGCGCTAACTTACCTTTTTGTTAGGGACAACCGGAACAACCTTGTTCCGCGCTGCTGTATTTAATGCTCAAACATTCGGGATGAAGTATCTACTCGTCCTCCTGGCTTTTTGTCAGGGCTAGCTTTGAACGCACAATCCAGAAAGATGAAAATAATATACGTCTACGATGCCCTATGCGGATGGTGCTATGGTTTTTCTCCGGTCATCAGCGAACTGTGGGAAAAGCATCAGGAAGAACTTGAATTTGAAGTCTTATCCGGCGGTATGGTCACTGGGGAGCGCATTGGCCCCATCGGCGAGGTGGCCGGCTACATCAGCCAGGCGTACAAAGAAGTAGAACGCGCTACCGGCCTTAAGTTCGGAGATGGCTTCCTGGAAGGCATTTTGGAAGATGGCTCAGCGGTTTTCACTTCCATTCCCCCGGCTGTCGCATTGGCTGTCTTCAAGCAGTACCAACCGGAGAAAGCGGTACCCTTTGCTGCCCGCCTGCAAAAAGCGATCTACTACGATGGCATTGAGCCCGCCAATTACGATGCTTACGGCAAACTGGCTGCTGAGTTTGGCCTGGATGCAGATGCCTTCGTTTCTCAGATGAAGCAAAAGGAAAGCCTGCAAATGGCACGGACGGAATTCCGGCGTGCCGGTGCTATGGGCGTTGCCGGCTTCCCCACCCTTTTCCTGGAGCAGGATGGTAAATATACAGTGCTGGCGCGGGGGTATATGCCCCTGGAACGGCTGGAAGCTGCACTGGGGTACCGAAGATAGCTCCCCCCCTTTGAGCGTTGCTGGTAAATCGCTATCTTTATTTGGAACTAAG
>CAYNIT010000052.1:0-20750 GCA_964397205.1 uncultured Phaeodactylibacter sp.
GCACAAAATAACTTCGCCTACTCTAGGTAACTTGTTATTGCGCGACCCCTAAGCCAACAAGCTCCCCAACAACAGCAAACGCGGGAAAAGCATCATTTGCAGCATCTTATCGAAGTAGTCTACATTCTCTTCTCTGAGCCGCGCCCTAAGTGCCGGCTTGAAATGTGCCTTAAGAAACAAGAACTGCGCGCCCAGCCACCGTTTGCGCTGGTTCTGAAAATTGCCGCCCTCCTGCGTTTTCTCATCGTAAATCAGCGCATCGGGAGCGTAGCAGATCCGTTCTCCCCGGCGCAGCAGCTTCAGCTCCATTTCCTTGTTCTCCCCCACGGAGTGAATGCCTTGTATAAAGGCTTTGAAAAAGGCAAACTCTATGGCCTTGCCGCTGCCGATGAAAGCGGCGCTTAGGCCTACCGCATCCAGTGCGATAAGTCCCGGCCGAGCAGCTTCGCTAGTTGTTCAATCTCTTTGCCGTATACCTCATCTAAGAATCGCCGGCGGATGTCTGGGGAAGGGGGGGATCGGTCTAGGTTTTTCTTTCTCAGGTCGGTCAGCTTTTTTTGGGCGGCGGGGGAACGCTTCAGCTGGGCGACCACAGCAGGGGCTACCGTTTTGGCAGTTTTGATGAGGATGGAATTGGAGCCAATCAGCTTGTCCAATACTTTGTTTTTCGGTATGCCGGATACATTGTATTCCGTTTCCAGGCTCGGGCGGAAGGCAGGGTCGGCACCAATGAAGGCAAACAGCTCTTGCATCAGCTTAGCGGCGTCCTGGCGCAGGTCTTCGTAGAGGAAGACCTTGATCTGACTGCGCTCGAACAGCTCGAAATAGCGTTTCAAGTGGGTGTAATAAAACCCTTCCTTGACCAAGTCGTTGCGCTGCCACCAGATGGTACTCCTGTCCAGCGCATCCCGAAAATCATCGGTAGGCTGATCCCCGTCCCGGCACAAGTGCAGAAAGCGGGAATACAGCCGGTCGGTGGGTTGCCGCAGTATGGCAATAAGCCTGGCATTGGGCACGTACGCTTTGATGTTCCAGGGGGCTTTTTTGCCGTACAGGTACATGGGCGAGGTTTCGCCCCGAGCTTTCTCGCTCCCATCCGCAGCTTGAAAAAGTGCTTTGTAATCTTCTAAGTTGTTGATGGATTGAGGGTAGTGGTGGAACTGCCGCGGGTCTTCCTCTTGGGAAAAGTAGATTTTTTGACCCTCCAATTCAAAAAAGTTGGTCTCTTTGATGCGGGTCATGAAGACCTCAGGATGCTGATCGCAGTAGTTGTGGAGTGCCGTGGTGCCCGATTTGCCGGCGCCAATGATCAGGAAAGTGGGAAGGCTCTTATCCATGGGGTGTTTATTATTTTGCAGTTATTGTTTAGCAGCTAGTACAAGCTTTCGGATGAAGGGAGAGTGGATCATTTTTGCGGCACACCGGCCAGTTGCTGCTTGGCCTCAATTTGCTCGGCCACCTTTTCTATCTGCTGCCATCTGCCCGGCCAGGAATTGGCTCGGGCAATTTCCACCCTTTCCCGGCGGCGCTGCAGGCTGTCTTCCTGCACCTCTCTCCTGAGCGCGTGGGAGAATGCTTCGTGGCTCTCGCAAATCGAAGCAATCGAGCCGAATTCTGACAGGTCGCTGAATTTCGTTAAGATCACGGGAATACCAGCAGCAAGGTACTCGTTGATTTTGAGCGGATAGACGCCCCGGGTGAAACCGTTCTCTACAAAAGGGATCAAACCGGCGTGAAAAGTCGCCAGAACCTGCGGCAATTGCTGTGGCGGCATGGCACCCAGCAATCTTACATTAGCAAACTGCCGGAGCAGGCTGTAGCCCCGGCCGTAATTGCAGCGCCCTGCGAAGTGGAATTCCCAATCCGGATATTCCCGGAATAACTTTTGCAGCAGCACATAATCCAGCCGGTCGTCGATCGAACCGACGTAACCGATGATTTTTTTCTCCGCGCTGATGTTGTCGTTGAAACCTCGGTGAAAGCGCTCGAAATCCACTCCATTCGGCACCAAATAAGTGTTCTCGTTGTAAAGCTTCTTCGCATGGTACAACCCCCGGCTCGTGCATACGATGCCGTCTACCCGGGGCATGTATTCCGCTTCCAACTCAGCTCCGTGGGTTCCCACCCATTTGGCGGCGCCTATCTCATCGTAGCAGTGGTAGAGGTGTAAGCGCTCGTTGAACCTGCCGATGTTGTATAACCCCATCGCGGGATTGAAAGCATCGATGACGATTAAATCCTGTTGCATACCCAGTTCGGCAAGCGCTTTTTCTATAGAGCGGGCTACAATGGCCGAATTGAGCCTCAACAGCCGGCGGTAGAGCCATCCCTCCTTCAGGAAATTGATGGACAAAACGGTAGGAGGGGTCAGGACCTGTACCGAATGATGCTCGGATAAGTCGATGGTGCGCAGCCGCGGCTTCAGGCCGAGCATGCGCTTCCAGGGTGCCTTTGCTTTGCCCAGAAAGGTGAACAAAAGGTCTTTGAGGGTGAATGGATAGTCTACGTACAGTACCCGGTGTTGCTCGGCTGCTACGGCCATCAACTCCACGATAGTCGTGGTGTAATCGCCTTCCCAGGACGGATTGGAAATACAAAGTATATTGCGCTGTTTGAGCATTTCATTTTGTGTTTATGCATGCAGGGGGATAAGCTTCTATTTTTCGGTTACAGCCGGACGTTCTGAGAAAGGATAGGCTACCTCCATTCCCGGCATATCCAAGCAGCCGGCAGGTTCAAGGGCGATCACTGCAGCACTACCGCTGCTACCTCAGGCTTCCCCTCCCCGAGCAACTGCAAGCTGTAAAAGCCTGCCGGCAGGCCAGACCGGTTGAGGGATAGTGTGGTTGAAGTATCGCCGGCGGCCTGTATCTGCTCCTGATGCACCGGCTGCCCTTGTGCGTCTACGATGGTCAAATCGAAGGAGCTGCCTTCAGCGGGGGCTGCAAATTCAACCTGCAGGTGGTCCACCGCCGGATTGGGGTATACCTTCATCCTCGTAGCTTCGGCTTGCTTCAGGGTATGCCGTCCTGCCGGCTGCGGGGCGCGGTTTGCTTTTGCTTCGGCAGCTGCCGTTGGCTGTTCCATCATAGCCACAGCGCCGGAGCTGCCGGAGCCCATGTACAGCACTTCCAGGCCATTGATCTTAGGCTTGAAATGTTCCCCCACGAATTCCAGGTCGATATGCCCGGCTTCTTGCAGGCTGATGCCGAAGCTCTTTTTAAGAGCCGCCAGGCCGGCTTCTTCGTAAATGTTGAGGCCATCCGCCACGCGTTCGCCATTCAGGTAAATGTCAAAGGCCACCGCACCGTATTTGTCGATGTCGCGCTGCCGCTCTGCAAAGTACAGATTGACCCGGTAGTTGCCGGCGGGGCAGGGCACCGACCAGTACATTTCCTGATCGCCCCAGGGCTGCTCCCGGGCGAAGGGGCCGAAGAGATCGTCCGGCGCGCCGGTGGTATTGTCTCCCGACCAGCTATGGGGCCCGGTGCGGTGGTTGGGCGTCAGCTCGTAGGGTGTCACCTGATGGTAGGCATCCTGCCAGTCGAGCAAACTGTCTGCCAAAGCCGGGCCGCCGCAGTTGACCCGCAGTACGGGGTCTCCGGGATTCAGCGCCCGCTGCGTGATGGTCATATGGACTGCTAAGGTGTCATGGCCACCGAATGCATCAGCTGCGTACAGGAAAAGGGTGTAGGTGCCGGCCTGATGGAACAGCGGCTTCAGCTGCAGCCGGTAGGCGGAATTGTCCACCCGCAGCCGGGCGAAGCTGGGCAGTCCCTCAGCAGTAATCTGCACTTCATGGCCTTCGGGATCTGTACAGGGAATCGGGAGGTCGTGTGTTCTCAGGTTTTCGAGCATCCAATTGCTGTTGAGCTGCAGTTGAGGCGCGCTGTTGTCCGGATCGCGGACAGCCAGGGTAAATCGCAGGCGGGACTTGTCCTGATGGGAAGCGTCCGCAGCCGTAATGGCAAGCTCGTATACCCCCTCATCTGAAACTGCCGGCTGCAGTATCAGCCAGGCTTCTCCATTGCCCCGCAGCTGAAAGCTGGCGAAGGCGGGTAGCGTGTCGTATTGGAAAAGCACGGAATCACCATCCGACACTGGCGCCCAGAGGGCAATAGTGTCTTCCGTCTCCCAATCGATTATTTGGTCTTTTATTTCATTGAGTTCCGGGCGCTCGTTGAGTTCGAAGGAGAGCCCGGGCTGCGGCCCCATGCCCTGGAAATCGGCGGCTGCGTCCTGCGGGAGCTCAAAGGGGGCGCTCAAATGGAGGGCGGGTAGGGGAGCAAAGCTGGCCGGCGGGTTGTTCCATGCCTCGGTATTCTCTGGAGCATCGGATTTGTCAGACAGGAATTCGGATGCGCCTTGCCATTGGTTATCGTGGATGCGGAGGGGATTGGGCTCGTTGCGGTTGATGATGCAGGCTGGGCGCTTCATCTGGGAAAAGAAATTGTTGCGGATGAGCAGGGGGGCATCCGCTATGGTTACGCTGCGCTCGTCGATGTATATGCCCTTGTTCTCGGCCAGGTAGTTGTTGTAAATGTCCACATCGCCGGAGCCCATCAGGATGATGCCGTGCTCTTGCGCATCGATCAATAAGTTGTTGTAAAAACGCCCGACGGTGTTGTCGCCGATCTGCAAGTTGTTGCCGTGCATGCCAGCTCCATCCCGGCCCGCTTTCCAAAGCAGGTTGTTGTATACCGCCACATCTTCAGTGGCGTTGGAAATTTGAATGGACTCCCGCCCGGTGGCGTAGACGATATTGTTGAAAATCCGGACATGATGGAACTCCATGCCGGGCGTTTTGGTCTCCCCGATGTACATGCCTTCTGTGACATTTTTTATGAGGCAGTCGTGGATGATTAAGTGCTCAAAAGTGGGGGTAGGGGAGGGGGGATTGCCCTTGTAGTCCTTTTTGGCTACGATGCCGAAGAAGCCGTCGTGGTCAATTTCAGCAAAGGCAATCTCACAGTGGGAAGAAAGTCCCGAAAAGGCGACACCACAATTGGATGCCCGCAAGCGGAAGCCGTAGAAGTGGGAAGCTTCCCCTGCTCCGCTCAGTTGGATATGGTGGCAATCCCGGAAGTCAATGGCGCAACTGTAGCTGCTGGTATTGATGGCTACCTGCCCTCTTTGATTGATGATGACAAGCGGCTGCCCCGCGCCGCCCGAAAAGTCTTTAAATATCAGGGCTTTGGTCCGATCTGCAGAAACGAATATCGTATCGCCTGCTCCCGGCGCCGGGCTGAAGTAATCCGGCTTGAAGTAGACCGGGCTCTGCTCATCGATGGTGTACTGGGCCGCCATTCCCAAAATGGGAATAAAAAGAGCGGAGATTAGAAAGCTAAATGTAGCGCTGTGCATATTTGTTTTGAGTATTTGTGCAACGCCAAAGTAGCTAGCGTGTCACGCTATAACCTAAAAAAGGATGAGCTTCTGTGACAGGCAAAAAGCAGTATGGATAGGGCCGTTTATCCCCGTGCCGCCCGGTCCCAATTCACCGACTGCTGCCCGCTCAGGTAGCGCCTCAGGCCCAGGAATACGGACAAGTTCATGATGAAGAAGTAGTAGGGGACAAAAAGCGCCTTCACTTTCAACTGCTGGTTTTCTAAAAACCAGCCAAGCAGAGCGGCCAGGTAGAATGCTACTTGCCCCCAGAACAACAGGCTGTACAACTGCCCGGAAAACAAACCCTCGTCCAGGGCCAAGGACAGGTTGAGCGGAAATAGCAGCAACAGCAGGAAGGGCGTCAGTGTCCAGCGCAGTACGCGGTGAGAAATGTACTGAAAAGAAAGCCTGCCGTAGCGGAATACATTCAGCAGGGGCCAGAGCCGCAGGACCGACTGAATACCGCCCGCCGATATGCGTACCTTCCGCTTCAGCTCCTCTTTGACGTTGGCGGAAGCCGTCTCAATGGCGTAGGCATCCGGCGTATACTGAATGGTGTAGCCCTGCATGGCCACCCGCAGGGAGATGATGAAGTCGTCGAGCAGCGTGTCTTTTTCTACCTCCTGCCAGAGTTCGGTGCGAATGGCGAAGAGTTCTCCCGCAGCGCCGACTACGGAATACAGCTCGGCATCCCATTTTTTGAGCGTGGATTCATACCGCCAGTACAAGCCCTCGCCCGCTCCGGCTGCTGCATCCGCTTCTTTGGGCCGGATGCGTTTTTCGCCGGATACACAACCCACCCGGGGGTCCTGGAATAATCGGACGATTTCCCGCAGGGAATCTGCTCCGAGTTCCGTATTGGCATCGGAAAAAACGACAATAGGCGTTTGTACAAATGCCATGCCGCGGTTCATGGCTGCTATCTTGCCGCGCCGCTCGGGCTGATGGTGCACTTCGACATCCGGGTACCGCCTGAGCAGCTCCGGGCTGCCGTCATCGGAGCCATCGGTAACCCATACCTGCCGTACTTTTTTATAAGGGTAATTCAGGGTGCGGGCATTGGTGATTTTGTCGGCTACATAATCCTTCTCATTGTAGGCGGCTACGAATAGCGTGATTTCGGGCTCGTAGTCTTCATTGCCTTGGTAATCTCGCCTTAGGCCAAGCAGCCGCCGCAGGCGGATGAAAGCGTAGAGCAGTATACCGTACCCAATGTAAGTGTAGAATACCAGGGCTAGGGAAGCCCAGAACAGGATTTCGAGGAGTGTCATGGCATATTTGTTTATAAGCAACCACCCCGGAGGGTGGCAGCAGCGTTAGGCTGTGCGGGCTTCTCGCTGCTTCGTATTTTAATTTCCTAAAAATAAGAAAAGCGCTGAAAATAGCCATAAACATTTGGGCATAGATATTACTATTTTCTTAATTTTGTAATGTATTTCGGTAAGCACAACCGAACAGCTTCATTTAAACAAATATGCCGTGCACAAAATCAACTCACTCCTCTGTGGGTTCCTATGCCTGCTCGTCGGCTGTGGCAGCCCTCCCGCCGACCCGAATCCCGAAGCGACAGTACGAATCGTCCAATCTCCAGATGGCCATTACAACTTGTTGCGCCATGGGAAGCCCTTCTTCATCCGGGGGGCCTCTGGCCAGGCCTATATCCCAGAATTGCGCCGGGCGGGCGGCAATTGCCTGCGGGTGTACGACACGCTGAATTTGCAGGCAGTGCTCGATACGGCAGAGCAGTACGGCATTGCCGTCATCGCTGACCTGCCAATGCCCGAGAGCCGCTTCCTGGATTTTTACCGGGATGAAGAAGCGGTAAAATCCCTATACCGGGCCCACCGCCGTACGGTACGCCGCTACAAAGACCACCCCGCCCTGCTGATGTGGATGCTCGGCAATGAGCTAGACTTTCCCTACAAACCCAATTACAGGCCCTTCTACCGCGCTTACAACGACTGCCTGTCCATGATCAAGCAAGAGGACCGCAACCATCCGGTAGCCACTGCGCTGACCAATTTCAACCGCCGGCCGGTAACCAACCTGCAATGGAAAGTGCCCGGATTAGACTTGCTGGCCATCAACACCTTCGGGATGTTGACCAGCTTGGAGGAGGAACTCGACGCCTTTGAGTGGATGTGGGACGGCCCCTACATCGTCAGTGAGTGGGGCATTAACGGCTACTGGGAAGAGTCGAAGACCGCCTGGCAAGCGCCGCTCGAGCACAGTGGCCGAAAGAAAGCAGAACAATTGCAGAAGCGCTACCGGACAGCCATGCCGCTGGATGACCCCCGCTTTCTGGGCAGCCTGATGTTCTACTGGGGCCACAAGCAAGAGGCGACGGATACTTGGTTCAATGCCTTCACGGCGCAGGGCCGGCCCACCGAGCTGTACTACGGCTTTGCGCAGCTCTGGCAGGACGAGCCCATCCCCTATCGAGTTCCCCCACTCCGTTATGTGCTGATCAATGAGCAAGGCGGGCAGGATAGCCCGCTGCTAAAGGCGGGAGCCGTGCAGCAAGCCCGACTCCAGCTGCGGCAAACCGTAAAAAAGCCGCTCCAGGTCAACTGGGTGCTGCGCGCGGAGGATTGGTTCTCCCTGGAGTTAGATACAGTGCCTGCTATCCGCAAATACCCAAAGTTGCTGTTGCAGCAAGACTCCAACGCCCTGAAATTCCGCGCTCCCAGGGAAGAAGGGCCGTACCGTTTGTTCGCTTACCTCTCCTATCCGGAGGGAGCAGTGACTACCGTCAACATTCCCTTTTACGTAGTCCGGTAAAACGATTTTGAAATGATACCCAAACCTACCGCAAAACATCAACTCAACATCCGGCTGATGTTGCTCATCGGCAGCGCCAGCATGGTTTTCCTATGGTACCAGCTGCTGCAGCCGGAGCACATCGGTTATCCGCCCCTCTACTGGGCGCTGATGTTCGCCCTACTGGTGCTCTGCCTCAAAGTGCTGCACGAGTGGTACCACTATTACCATATTGCCATGCCCGCCAAACCGCAGCAGGCCCGTACTTTTACGGTGGATGTCTTTACGACCTTTTGCCCAGGGGAACCCTACGAGATGATCGAAAATACCCTGCGTGCTATTCAACAAATCCGGTATCCCCACACCACTTATCTCTGCGATGAAGCCAATGACCCTTATCTTATTGAGCTGTGCCGGGAGCTGGGCGTGCGGCACGTTACCCGCAATAACCGCATCGATGCCAAAGCGGGCAACATCAACAACGCCCTGCAACAATCCGATGGTGAAATCTGCCTCATCCTGGACCCCGACCATGTGCCGAGCCCGGACTTCCTGGACGAAATTGTGCCCTACTTCCAGGATGAGCGCATGGGGTACGTGCAGACTGTACAGGCGTACGAGAACATACACGAGAGTTTGATTTCCAAAGGAGCTGCACAGCAGACCTTTCAATTCTACGGGCCGATGATGATGTGCATGAACCGTTACGGTACGGTGCAAGCCATCGGCGCTAACTGCACCTTTCGGCGCAAAGCCCTGGAATCCATTGGCGGCCACGCGGCTGGATTAGCAGAAGATATGCACACGGCCATGAAGCTGCACGCCAAGGGCTGGAAATCAGTCTACGTGCCCAAGGTCCTGGCACGCGGCTTGGTGCCCTCCACGCTTTCCGCCTACTACAAACAACAGCTAAAATGGTCCCGGGGCGTCTTCGAATTGCTGCTGACCACCTACCGGCGTATATTCTGGAACCTGAGCTGGCGGCAACGGTTGCACTATGGGGTATTGCCCGGCTTCTACCTGATCAGCCTGGCGTATTTGCTCAACTTCAGCATTCCCATCATCGCTTTGCTTTCCGGGTATATGCCCATGCGGATGGATTTGGTGCAGTTCCTCCTCATCGGCATGCCCCTCTTTGTGAGTTCTCTGGCGGTGCGCCACTACTCGCAAAACTGGCTGATGGAAGAGCGGGAGCGCGGTTTCCACCTCGTCGGAGGGCTGTTGCTGATCGGCACCTGGTGGATACACCTGCTGGGCTTTGTATTTGCCCTGCTGCGCCGGAAAGTGCCCTATGACCCTACTCCGAAAGACGACAAGGAGGCCAACAACTGGCCGCTAAACATCCCTAACCTGCTGGTTATGGCACTGTCTCTATCGGCTTTAGCCTACGGGCTGTACTGGCACCCCAATGTGTATTATTACATGATGGGCAGCCTGGCCCTGGCTAATGTTCTGATTCTCAGTTTTACCGTACTGGCTAGCCGGCAACAGAGCTGGCGGCGGGTAATCGACAACAGTACCCGGCTCCGGCGGGTGGACTGGCGGCTCCGGCAAGCCCGGCGGGCGGTTTGGCTGTTCAACCACCGTGTCTTCTCGCTTATCCGCAAAACGGCATTTCCGTTGGTGTTTTTGGTGGCTGTCGGCTCCGTTTTAGCTTTGCAAAACTGGCCGGCCTACCGGTTTCGTTTGGTAAAGGATTCGGCTATTTTGCGATGGATCGAACGGCACCATCCGGACTTGCCGCTCTCCGAGGCAGTAGGGCGGCAGAAGCTGTCGACCGCGGCCGGCGGGGTGCAATCTCTGGATATCCTTAAGCCCGCCCGGGTGCTGTATCCTGAGAACGTAGCCACCTACCGCGCCCTTTATCATAAGAATGGCGCCTGGCATTTGGCCGACAGCAGCCTGCAGGAGCAGCTGCAATTGAAGTGGTTTTTGCTGCGGAAGGATGAACAGCAGCGGGGGTATCGTTTTGCAAAAATGGGAGAAGGGCCCGCGGTGTCCGTCGAAATTCCCGGGAATACCGAGCGGTTTCGCATATTGCTAAAAGCCCAGTTGGGACAAGAGACGATCATCCTGGCGGACCGTTTGCGTACACCCTTTCCGCCGCAGTAAATGGTTCTCATGCGCCGGTTTGGGCACAATGGGCGTTTCCTTTCTCACACGCGCGCCGTTTGCTGATGAATGCTTTCGTAAATGGCCAGTACCTGCTCTGCCATAGCGCGCCAGGAGAACTGCGCTGCCCGCTTGGGGCCGCGTTCACAGAGCGATTGGTACAGCGCGTCGTCTTCGAGCAGCCGTTCCATGGCGGCGGTGATTTCGGCCGGTTGGTGAGGGTCTACGAGCAGGGCATCGCCCCCGGCTACTTCTGGCATGGAGGAGGTATTGGAGGTGATGACCGGTACGCCGCAGGCCATGCCCTCCAGGATGGGGATTCCGAAGCTTTCTCGCAGGGAGGGGTAGAGGAAGAGCTCGGCCTGGCTGATGATAGCGGGAAGTTCCGCATTGGGCACGTAACCGGTCAGGTGGATATGCTGCCGCAGATGAGGGTGCCCGATATCGTGCAAGATCTGCTGTAGCTTGGTTTCTTCGTAGTCGAGCATGACGAGGTAGTAGGGCGTATCCCGTCGGGCGTTGAAATCGGCGAAAGCTTTCAGCACACCAGGTGTATTCTTCTTGGGGGCGGTATTGCCCAAGAAGAAGAAGAAGCGCTCAGGCAGGCCGTAGGTTTCGCGGGCGTGCAGCAAGGCATCCGGATCCGTGGCTTTTTGAAAATGGGGGCTAACGCCATTGTACACCGTAGTGAGCTTGCCTGGCTCCAGCCCGAAAAAGGCGTTGATGCGGTCCTTTTCAAAATGGGAAACGGTGATGGCCCGCTCGCTCCGCCGCAGCACCGGTGGCAGGACGAAGCGGCGATAGAGGTTGCCCAGGCGCTGGTACCAGGTGCTGCCCTGCTGAAACAGGCTGAGCTTTTCCATGTAGATGATATCGTGCAGCGTAATTACGAGCGGTACTGAGCAGCGCAGAGGCGCGGTATTGCTCGTGCAGTGGAGGAGGTCGCAACGCTCCCGCCGGGCAGCCCGCGGCAGGGCCCATTGTTCCCATACCGGATAACCACCGGGCACAGAGTATTCTACTATCTTGAAGTTGGGCGCATCGGGTATGCAGCCGTCGTCCGCGTCGGGTTTTACAAAAATGATGTATTCGTTGTCTTGGTCGATCTCCTGAAGGTTTTTGATCAGCTCCAGCGCGACCATATCCATACCGTGTTTTTTGGGCCGGAATAACCGTTGCCCTTCTATGCCAATTCTCATGGGGTAGAGTTTTTGTCTTCGATGGTGCCATGCTCGGTGTGGATGAATTGCTCATTCGCTCCCTTGAGTCGGAAGAGCAACTGAAACATCAGCGCAAAGGCATGCGGAAGGATGAACAAGGCCTTGAGGGTATTGAGATTGTAGAACTTGCGGGGGATGGCCAGCAACACGCCCAGATACGTCAGCAGCAGGGGCCAGCGCCATTCCCGGAAGGACAAAGCAAGCCAGGCTGCTTCCGGCCATAACCAGCTGAATGCGAAATAGGCCGCGCCGAATAAGGTGACTATGCCCAGCAGCATAACACGGGGGGGCGCTATCATCTGGTAGATCTTATCAGCAAAATCGATATTGCCCCGCAACAGCCCCTTCAGCCCGGGCCAGGCGTAGTGCCGGAAGCTGATGAGTTGCGCCGAGAGCCAGCGCCGCCGCTGTTTGGTGAAAACTTCGGGCTTTTGCACTTTCTCATCTAATACGATAGCATCCGGCAGGTACTCGATGCATTGCCCTTCGCGCAGCAGCTTCAGCTCCAGCTCTTTGTCAAACCCGCCTACTGCATCGACATTCGCCATGGTAGTCTTGAACAAGGCGTATTCAAAAGCCATGCCCGAGCCGATCAGGGCGGACGACAAGCCAAGGGCCCGATGGCCTTTTCGGAAAACCTGATTGTTGATTTCCTCGCTCACAGCATCCAATATGGCAAAGGAGGTATTCAGGTTTTTAGCAGTGCGGTGCCCCTGTACGATCTGGCAGCCCCGATCGAATGCCTCGTTAATGGTAGACAGGAAATTGTGCTCCATCAGGTTGTCGGCATCGAGCACCAGGGCGATATCGTAACCATCGCCAATAACGGCCATGGCTCGATTCAGAGCCTTGGCTTTGGTGCTTTTTTCAAAGGATACTTCCACCAGGCGGAGGGGAAGTTGCCGGAGTGCCGTTAGGGTTTCTGGCTGGAAGGAATCAGCGATGACGACTACCTCGTACCGATCGCTGGGGTAGTCCTGCTGCAGGGCATGCTTAGCGGTTTCCACGATTACGGCATCCTCCTTATAGCCAGGGATGAGCACGGCGATTTTCCGCGAACTTGGGCGTTTGGGTTTTGCAGGCCGATGGGGGAACCAACTGGCGAGGGCAAAAATAAAGAGGTACAAGGCTGCGAACCCGAAGTAAAGCAGGAAGATCCATTCTGTTGCGGCGATGAGGTAAAACAAGTAGGTCATAGTTGGCTGTGTTTAGGTTTGGGCAATAGCCGAGTGGCTGAGGTTCCAGGTAATGCCCCGCCAGTAGGCGGAGAGGTGTTCCCACTGCCGTTGCAGCAGAAACGAAAGGGTATTTTTGGGGATGGAAACCAGGCAGAGGTACAGCAGGCTGGACAGCAAGTGTAAGCCGCTGAAGTTGCGCCGCGCGTACAGCACGCGGTTGCGGGTAAGGTAATAGGTCTTGAAGGGGCTGTTCCTGCCCGTGGAGATCGACTCCTTGTGCAGGATGTAGGAAGCCGGCTGGTAGTAGGCCTGGTATCCCGCCCGCCGGATCATCGCTGCCCAGTCGTGCTCTTCGTAGTAGAGGAAATAGCCCTCGGGCATCCTGCCCACTTCTTCGATGATGCGGCGGGGGGCCATCATAGCAGCGCCGTGGATGGAAGCTGTAGGCCCAGGGGTATCGAAGAGCGGGCTGTCGGGCTGCCGGTAGCCGATGCTGTGGTTGCGTATGGTCCAAGGGTTCATGGGGGTGAAGCCGGCGTACTGCACCAGCTTGGGGTCCCAGTGGAACTTGATCTTCGGGCTGACGATGCCAACCTCCGGCTGCCGCTGCAGGGTTTCCACCAGGGGTTCCAGAACGCCCGGCGGCACTTCTGTATCGTTGTTGAGGAAAAAGAGGAATGCTCCTTTTGCGGCCTCGATGCCGAGGTTGTTGCCGCCTGCGAAGCCTAGGTTTTCCGGGCTTTTGATCAGGTGTACCTCCGGGTAGGCCTCCTTGATCCGGCCCGGCTGATCATTGGGGGAGGCGTTGTCCACTACGATAACCTCCACGGCAGGGTAAGTCAGGCACCGCAGGGATGCCAGCAACTCCAGCGTTACGGCTGATTCGTTGTAGTTGATGGTAATGATAGAAACAAGGGGTTGTGCATACATGTCTTATTGGGGTTTAATGCTCAGTTGTATCGGTTTTGCTTTCGGCCGTATCCATCTTGGGCGATAGGAACATAAAGGCCATGCTCGTGTAGATGAGTACGGCTGTAGGAAACTGCCCCAGTATAGCATTGCCGTAGGAGGCGGCCATGATGCCAAACATGCCGCAGGCCATCGCGGTAGTCGCAGTGCGTATCCAGTCGTCTCTGATTTTAAACATGGCCAAATAGCAAGCCTTGACCAGTATGTAGAAGAGCAGGAACAAGTGCAAAATCAGCCCCACAATGCCCAGCTCCGCCCAGATCATGACGTACCAGCTATCCGTTGGGGTCTGAGCCAGGAAGGTGTTAGGGCTGAACTCCCTGCCCAAGCCGCCCGTAGAGCCCACTCCTCCACCTATGGGCCGGGTAGCCAGGTAGTGCCGGAACCTCCGTTGATTTTCCAGGCGCACCTGCAAGGAAGGATCCTGTGGGTCAAAAGCCGTGCGCATGCGCCGGATTTGGTCTACGTTATTGCCGATGGTGGTGAACTTGAAAAAGCCGATGAAGAGGGCGCCTAGTACGGCACCCGCTACCATGACGTACACGTTCTTCCTCAATAAAAAATACAGCGCCCCGCCCACGATGGGGACCGCAATAGCCCCCCGGGTGCCGGAAATGAACATGCCGTAAAAGCCAGCCAGGGCTACCGTGATGTAGAAGGCCCGCAGCCAAAACCGGGGCTTTTGCGAAAGCGCCAAAATGCCAAAGACTACCCCAGTATGCGCCTGCGAAGCCCCAAACTGCCCGGCATCGGAGTAGAAAGAAAAGACCCGCAGCTTGCCGAACAATACATGCGTCTCCGCGGCTCCCGCATTCAGCCAAGCTTGTTCCCAGGGGTCGACGCCAAAAAGGAGCTGCTGCGCCCCTTTCAGCGTGCCCAGCAAAGACATCACCCCCCAAATCAGGAAGAAGGCATTCAGGTGCCGCCGCTTGTCGAATAGGAGGAAGACGAGCGGTATGATCAGCAGCATGTACAGCCCCAGCCCCCGCATACCGTAGAACCAGGCTATCCGGCTCGCTGCTTCCGGGTTGACGATTTGGAAGAGGATGTAGCTGTACCAAACTACCGCCAGCAGGCTCAGGTCATTCTTCGCCTTTTCCCAGGGTACCTCTCGCTTGAAGGATTTGAAAAACAAGGAGGCGTACATAAGCAACAGCAGCCCGTCGACGGTCAGCCCCCAGGATGCTGGCAAGTAGCGGCTCAGGCCCAGAATGACAAAGGATTGTATAAACAGGGCGTAGAATCCGATTTGCGGGTACAGCAGTATTGCCAATACGAAAGAGAGCCCGATCGGCAACCCAATTCCCATGATGCCAACCGTTAATCCATTAGTGGCGATGCCGTAGGCCATGACAAGCTGTATACTCAGCAGCGCCAGTACAGGCAGTGGCTTGCGCAGCAGGTTTGCCCCGCTCGGCCTTTTGTATGTTTCGCTGCTCATACGGCCAGAAAGCTTTTGAGGTTCTTAAAAAAAGCCAGCCCTTCCGTCCAAATGTAGCGGGGCTGCACCTGCAGCTGCTTTTTCAGCTCCCGCATACCGATGCCGATGCCAATTAGAGTGAATAAAATGGTGCCAAGGGCGACTACCTCCAACGATTGAAATGCGAAAACGCCGATCAGGTCGATGGCAAGGTTGGCTGCTGTCATCACAATGACCTTTTTCAAATTGATGCTGGGCCGGTTGATGCTGTCTAGCGCTACACCCGAGAACTTGTCGACCGGCAGGAGCAAAGTGTAGAAAGTGAAAATCCGGAAAATCAGGGTGAGCTGTGGCAGGCTGTCAGCGTAGTTGCTGCCGCCTAACAATAGCACCAGCGGCTCTGCCAGGACGAAGCAGAGCGCCGCCACAGGCAAAAAGAGCAGGGTCACTGCTCCGGTATAGCCATAGAAGGCAAGGCGGATGCCCTCGTCGTTTTCGTTATGGTGGCTTTTGGCCATGCGGGGGTAGGCGGTCATAGCAAAGCTGCGCAGGGGAACGCCCAGCAGGTCGGTTAGCTTGAGCGGAATGGCGTAAATGGCTACTGCTGTAGAACCAAGTATTGGGCTGAGGCCGATGATGAAGGTGTCGGCGCTTTTGAGCAGGCTGGAGCCGACGAGGGTGCCCATAGAATATTTCCCGAAATCGATCAGCTCCCTTTGCAAGCTCTTAGTAGCCCGCCTGAGGTACGCCATGCCGTCCCATTTGGCGAAAGCCGTCCAGAGGCTTGACAGTAGGTTGCAGCCCAGGTGGGCGTAGAGTATGCCCATTAGCCCCCAGTGCAAGAACGAGCCATTGAGGAAGAGAAAAAGCATGAAACTGCCGACTGCGGCGAGGCGCACGTACATCATGCGCCGAAATTGCTGCTCCGCCTGCAAGAGGGAAATCGCGTTGTTCCAATTCATATTCACCAGCGCCAGGATGGGATACCACTGCAGGAACAGCAGGTAGCCGCGGCTGATGCTCGTCCCTGACTGCTGCGCCCAAAGCGCCAAGGGCCAGCAGGCCACAGCTACAGCCCCGAGCAGCCATAGATTTACCCGAAAGCTCGTGCCCAGGATAGCACGCTGCTGTGCCGGCCCGGCTCCGGATAGCAAGCGCACCGCCGAAGTCTTGGTCAGCCCGAACCGCAGCAAGTCGATGAAGGATGCCAACGCCATGTACAGTACCCAATCGCCAAAAGAAGCTTTGTCGAGCTGCCGGGCGAGCAGCATGAAGCTGGCTAGGCCAGCTGCTGCCGCCGAAACGTTGCTGATCAAAGCAGCCATGTTCTTCTCAAAGAGCACTCTTTTGATGAGGTACAGGAGCTTCATAGTTGTCGTTTTGAGAAGAACCGCAGGCGGATCACGTTTTTGACAAATCGGCGCAGCCAGCTCCGGCGGCGGGGCAGGTCGCCCAGCACGCTTTCCATCTCCAGTATCTCCACGCCATTGAGGAGGATGCTGGGGGCCGGTTCAGGCGCAATTTCCCGAAAGGTGGCCAGGGCATTGCGGTCGGCTTCGCTCCAGGAGCGGTTGGCCCGGACGAGGAGGTAGATGTGGTCGGCTTCGTGAAACAGCTTAACCGGGAAGGACTTCGATATGATGGGCGGCACCTCCACGAAGATGAAGTCGTACTGCTGCAAATGCTCCGGCTCCAGCGCCTCGTTCAGCTCGGAGAGGTGAGCCTTACTATAGAGCTGCCGGTCAGCGGTATAGGTATAATAATCGTAAGGTGTTTCGGCTGCAGCTGCTTGGCGCTCCTGCTCCCCCCTGTAGTTTAAGTAGAGCGCCCGGTACCCCATGTCGGTCAACTTGCTGAGCAGGCGGTGGGCTATAAAGCTTTTGCCGTCGTTGGGCTGTGTGGAAATAAGGAAATTGACGGAGGTTTTATCTGGCTTAGCCTCCTTTTCCCGTTCGGCGAAGGCGACGTTCAGCAGGATGGCATCCGTAGCCCGGCTTTCCAGGTAGTCCATGTCGATGCGGCGGCTGCGCTGGAGCAGCTTGGGGAAAATAGCGGTGACGGGCAGCCCGATTTTTTTCTCTGCCCGGGCAGCCGTTTTAATGTTGGTATCCAAGAACTCCAGCAGCAGAATGGCGAAGGCCGTCAGGGCAAACCCCATTACGGCGGCCGCTGCTACAAGTATCATCCTATTGCTTTCTTTAGGGATAAGAGGGTAGTAGGCGGGTTCGGCGATGGTGTAGTTGGATTTCATTTCGATGTTCTGCTGCTTGAGCTTGGCCAAGCCCAGGCTGTGCAGTATACTTAGGTATTCCTGCTCGGCTACGTCAATTTTGCGTTCCAGCCGTTTCATTTCTGCTCCGAGGGGAGAGAAAGTAGCGTACAGCTTTTCGAAATCCCGGCGCTTTTGCTGGTAGACTTCCAGTTGGGCTTCCCGCCGCTCTACTTCCATGACGGTATTCAGCCAGTCATCCAGCAAGCTGGCGGAGGGCAGGCCGTTTTGGTCGATGTCGTTGTGGTAAAGGGTGTCTACGACTGTTTCCAGTTCGTACCGCAGGCTGTCCGAGCGCTTTTTTAAGCGGAAAATCTTCTCGGCATCCTCTTCGCGCTTCACAGAGTCTTTCCCGGGGCTGGTTTCCAGCATGGCCAGCCGGAAGTTGGTGGCAGCCAGTTGATCGCGCAGTTGCAGTACGGACTGGCTGGTGAGCCGTTGCCGCTGCCGTTGGCTGAGACGGCTTTCCAAGTTGTGGAGGATGGCTTTGGCGCCGTGGTAGTTGGTCTGCACATTCTGGTACGCCAATTCGGTTTGCTCCCGCTGGGAGGCAATGTGCCTGGTCTGCTCGTAGTAGTTGATGATGTTGTGAGTGCTGTTGAAGTCCTGCATGGCCGCTTCTGCTTTTCGCAATTGCTCGGCAGCCTCCTCTAGCTTCGCTTGGAAATATTGCAGCACATCATCCGAGCTGCTGATCTTCAGCTCGGTATTGATCCGGGTAAATACCTCTACCAGCAGCTGCAGCGTCATTTGGCAGATGCCGGGATCGTTCGACTCGTAGCCCAGCTCTATAAAATCGCTGTTGGAGAGGCGTTCTACCCATATCTTACTGCCTATTTGGTAAACGCTGTAGTCGGGATGCCGCAGGTAGATGAGTTCGTGCAGAAAGTTGTCTGTACCCTGCGCCATATAAGCCCGGAAATTGGCCAATGTGCGCTCGTAGTCGCCCTCCACCACGAGTGCTTTCACTTCCTCCGGGACTCTATCCATGATGGCATGGTACTTTTCCGGCCCGATGATCATGGGGTCTGGCTCCTTCAGCATTATGTGATGGGTGAACAGCCGCAGCCCCACTTCCGAAAGCGTACTGCGGGACTCGACAATATTGATGAGGTTGTCGAAAGCTGTATTCGCCGCCCGGTAGTCCACCCGGCTGTTGTTCAGCTCAATGGAGGTGCCGGATGCGATGCCAGTATAAATTTTTACCGTAGAGTAATACACCCTGGGCTGGTCTTGGGTCAGGTAAAAAACCAGGCCCGCCAGCAGCACCGGCACGAGAAGGAGCAGGGGCAGCTGCCGCAGGAACAAACGGATAAAATAGAGTAGGTTAAATTTCAACGGTTAAAAATTTAGCTCCTGGCCGGTGGTTTCCTGCAAAATCAGGTAGGCGGTGGTGAATTCTATTTTCCGGTCTTCGAATAGTTCGATGGAATTGTTGAGCATGTCCTGCACCTGGCTGTAATCGGAGAGGCTGATCTGGCCGTCGAAGTACTCTCGTTCTGCCCGGCTGTGCAGCAGCTTGTTGCTTTGCAGGCTGTTGCTGGCCAGCAGCATCATACGGTGGGCTTTCACCAGGTTTTGGTACTGTACGATGACCAGCTGGCGCAGCTCGATCTCAGCAGATTGCCGTTCGCGGAGCACCTGCTCCGCTTCTGCTTCGGCTACCTGTATTTGCAGGTTGCGGTTGGCGATAGCCTGCAGAGGCGCCCTGATGTAAAAGCCGATGTTGTAGCGGGATTGAGCGGAGGTCGTTGCGGCTACGCCCACGGCTGCATCCGTATTGGCGCTGATGATGTCAAACCGCCCGTAGCTGTAGCCAAAATTGAGCCCGACGTACCGCATCCAGTCGCGTTTTTGGCTCTGTATCCTCAGCTCGGCGATGCGCCGGGCTGCATCCTGTTGCTTCAGGAGTGGAGAATGCAGCAGGGCAGCTTGCATCAAGCTATCCAAAGAGGGCAGCCGCTGGCGGATGTCGTTCTCTTCCAGGCTGCGTTCCAGGAAGCTGTCGCTGCTCTGTCCGCTGGCCAGGGCAGGCAATAACAGACAGGCAAAAAGAAGCAGGGTGGCTTGGGCTGAATTCATACATTTTCTTTTTGAAATACGGCTGGAATGGTGCGCAGAATGATCCAAAGGTCTTTCCAGAAAGCGTACTTGCTGTTGGCGATTTCCACGTAGCGGTTGTCGAGGGCTTTGCGCTCCTCGGGCGACATTTTGGAGCTGCGGCCCCGGGCTTCTACTTGCCAGAGCCCGGTGATGCCCGCTGGCCCGTTGAAGCGCTGCGTCCACTCGTCGGTCGTCAGCAG
The DNA here is from genome assembly GCA_964397205.1 of uncultured Phaeodactylibacter sp. GTDB lineage: Bacteria > Bacteroidota > Bacteroidia > Chitinophagales > Saprospiraceae > Phaeodactylibacter. Next base: position 19,620 of record CAYNIT010000052.1, read on the forward strand.
CTCCGCTTCGTAGAGCGGCAGGGGGCGGTTGCCGACGATGGACATGTCGCCCCGCAGCACATTGATCAGCTGCGGCAGCTCATCAATGCTCAGCTTGCGGATGATATGGCCTACTTTTGTGATGCGGGGGTCGTTGTCGAGCTTGACAAAGGCCTTTTCCTGCTCTTGTTTCCTGGACGCGAGATGGGCTCGTTCTTCTACTTGTATGTGGTCGCCGTACAAGGTGGTGCTGCCTTGGGGTCTTTGGTGATATTGGCTTTGCCCCTCCGCTAGCGCTTCTTCCTGTTCCGGCGCTTGCTCTTCAGGTTGGTACTGGTTCAAATGCTGGAATTCCCTCAGCCGCTTGTCGGCATCCGGGTACATAGAGCGCAGTTTTAGGAAGTTGAACACCCGGTAGCCTGTACCTACGCGCTTTGAGATGTAGTAAACCTTGCCTTTGGATTCCAAACGGATGGCAATGACGGTCAGCAGCAAGAGGGGCGACAATACCAGTAAAGCCGTGCTGGCTACAGCGATGTCGAAGCTTCGCTTAAGCCAACCGATGCGGTAGATTGCTGGTGCTTCGTGCTGGTTTTGAGAAGCTGTTTTCATTTTGGGCTTGAACTGCTGCAAAAAGCGGATGCGGCGCAGGATTCGACTGGCCTTCAGCGGTTTGGCGTAGAAGTCGTCGAGTTGCTGCTGCAGCGCCGCTTGTACGGTTTCCGGCCGCCGTTCTTCAGCCACCAAAAGGAAGGGCACGCTATGGTTGGGGTCGAATTGCTGGGTGAAGTGTTGGTAAAAGCCGATGCCGTTGCGGCCCGGAAGGTGGTATTCGCAGATGATGGCATCAGGGAGTGGATGTTGCTGCAACCATTGGGAAGCTTCCAGCAGATTGGCTACGGCTTCGATTGCCACCTCTTCCTCCTTGAAGGTTAAAAAGGTGCGCGGGACATCGGGGTCGTCTCCTACGTACAGTAGCCGGTACTTATTGGTGTGGTGCATATTTGTAGAGTGCATTTGTCTTATTGTAAGGTTTTCTCGATTCTGATCAAGAGCTCCTCCGGGTTAAAGGGTTTCATCAGGTAGTCTTCCGCCCCCAGCTTAAGGCATTTCACCCGATCTTCTGAACTATCGCGGCTGCTCAGTATCATG
>CAYNIT010000053.1:0-20343 GCA_964397205.1 uncultured Phaeodactylibacter sp.
TAAAACTCGCCTTTGAAGTCGATATGGTCCTGCGTCCAGCACTGCTTCAGGATTTCAATGACCTCCCGGGAGCGCTGATAGCGGGCGGCGGATTCCAGCTCTTCGCCCGACATATTGGAAGAAATGATGTTGATGGTCAGCCGGCCGCGCAGGATGTGGCCCAGCGCAGCAACGGAGCGGACAGCATAGGCGGGTGCAGCACCTACTCCAACCGCGCTAGGCCAGACTTTGCCTTTTGGTGCAGCCCCAGGCGGTATTCCTCTGGTTTGAGGTCCAGGCAACGTTCGTAGGCTCGGCGGGCCTGCTTCCTTTGCCCCAGCTCCTCATAGATGATGCCCATTTGCAGAGCCGCATTGCAGGCGAAGAAGCGTGGGCTTTCCGCCCCCTTCTCGATGGTGGTGCGGTAGCGCTGCAGCGCCTCCTGATAGCGCTCCATGCCGTGCAGCAAGCGGCCGAGCCGGTAGTAGTATTCCAGCTGATGCTCGCCCTGAAATCGGTGGGCAGACTGCCGCATCAGCAGTTGGTATCCTTTGTGGTAGTAACCGCCGTCGAACAGCAGGCGGGCTTTAAGCAGGCTGAGGTTGGGTACTTTGCCCGAGGTAGCCTCCTCCAGCGCATGCTGATCGCCCCCCGCCTTGTCCTCCCCTTTCAGGATGCACTGCTCCATATAGGAAAAGTAAGCCGCGCGGTCGCCATTTATTAAAGCCTGCCAGCCCAGCTTTTGGTAAGCTTCCTTTATGAAGTTGCGGCCGTTGTAGGCTTTCAGGTAGGCTTCGAAATGCGGAGTAGCGTCGGTATCGAGCCGGCGCAGCTTCGCCAGGCCCAGCATGTATTCCAGGTAGGGGAAGCGGTGGTAGGCGCTGCCCCGGGGGCGCTGCCGCAGCAATGCTAGGGCAGCGTCGTTTCGCCCGGTGCGCATGGCGATGTTGGCCATCACGAAGCAGTGCAGGGGGTTGCGCTGAGGCTGCAGCCCGGCATCAGAGATGGCGCGCCAAGCAGCCGTCCCTTCGTTTTCCAGGTGCAGCAGCAGGAAGGCGTACAGCACGGCGGTCTCTTTTTCGAAAATAAAGTCCTCATGCGCTCGGGCGTAGGCCAGCACCTGTTCAATCTCGCGCCGCCCCTCCTCGATCGTGCCTTCCAGGCCGCTCAGCAATTTAACGCCCCACTTGTAACTGTCCGGTATCGTCCCTACCATAGCGTGGAGAATGCCCAGGTCCTTCTTATTGGGCATGAAGTCCGGGAAGAGCACTTCGTTGCGCTTGAGCAGGCGATGGGCTTTGCTCACTTCCGTAAAAGCCCCCAGGTAATCCTCAAAGCGCAGCCGCGCCAGCGCCCACTGCAGCCGGATGTCGGCCTGCACAAACAGATAGTAGGGCGAAGCAGGATCGCCGTTCTTCTTGATCTTTTCCAGCCGCCGGTCGCGTTTTTCCTTCAGGCGTTCGTACGCTTCTTCCTCCTCGTCGATGTAAAGGGTGAAAAAGTCGATGTAATTCTCAATGTGGTGCACGATGAGGTTGTCGGGATCGTTCAGGCGGATTTGGGCGAGGAGGACGTAGGCTTCGCCGAAGCGCAGCTGCGTCACCTTTTCGTAAGCGCTGCGGGCATCCGGGCTGAAGCGGAAGTACTTGGCGTTGTTTTTAGCCTGAGACGGGCTGCCCAGCAGCAAGCCAATCAGAGATAGGAGGAAACAAGTTTTGTGCATAATTCGCAGCTAGGGTTTTCGGGAGCGATCAAAACAATGCTCACTTGGTCCAGAAGGATAGCGGGTAAATCCCCCACAAAATAGCAAAGCCCCGGCGAGGAACCAAGTTCCGCTGCCGAGGCTTCGTGATTTGCGGTCAAAAGCCCGATCAGGCCTTTTCCGCTTCCTTCTCTTCATCGGCTATAAAATCATCCACTAAAATACGGCCGCAGTGCTCGCAGGCGATGATTTTCTTGCGCATAGAAATTTCCAGCTGCAGCTGAGGCGGAATCATATTGAAACAGCCGCCGCAGGCGTTGCGCTCCACGGTCACCACTGCCAGCCCGTTGCGGTAGGTGCGGCGGGTCTTGTCGTAGGCGCGCAGCAGCCTGTCCTCAATCTTCTTGCGGGCCTTTTCGGATTCCTTGCGCAGCTTTTCTTCTTCCTTTTCTGTTTTTTTGATGATTTTCTCCAGCTCCACTTTCTTATCCTCAAGGTCGCCCTGCTTATCGTCGAGCCGTTTGCGGGTAGCCTCCAGCTTTTCGGCCTTCGCCTCTTTCTCTTTATCCGCCATTTTGATCTTCTTCTCCAGCAGCTGAATCTCCAGGTTTTGCATCTCCAGCTCTTTCATCAGGGCATCGTACTCGCGGTTGTTCTTTACGTTGTCGAGCTGCGTATTGTAGCGCTCGATCAGCGCTTCCGATTCCTTGATCTTGCCTTTGTGCTGATTGATTTCAGCATCCAGGTCCTCTATCTGATTGTTCAGTTTATTGATGCGCGTTTCCAGCCCGGCAATTTCGTCTTCCAGATCGCTTACCTCTATGGGCAGTTCTCCCTTCAGGATCTCAATCTCGTCAATTTTGGAATCTACCGACTGAAGGTCGTACAGGGCTTTGAGCTTTTCGGCTACGGTGGGTTCTGCCATTGTATCAGCTGAATTTATGTGTTCAAACGATTGATGTCTACCTCGATTGCGGTGAAACGCCAGCCCTTCGAATGTGCCTCGCGGTTAGCACTTATCGAAAACCTCAGGCTTTGCCCGCTACTATTCTTACAAGTAATGTACGGGATTGGTTACAATCTCGGTAGAATAAGCCGCAAAATTACTAAATTTTTCGGAAATAATTTCCTGCAACAGTTCAATTGTAAATTGCTCGCTTTCGTAGTGCCCGATATCGGCGATGACAATCTGCCCGTCAGCATCAAAAAACTCGTGGTACTTGTAGTCAGAAGTGATGAAAATATCGGCTTTCCTGCCCTTGGCAGCTCCCAGCAAGAATCCCCCTGCACCGCCGCAAACGGCCACTGTTTTGATGTTCTTGCCCAGCAAAGCCGTATGCCGCACCACATTCACCTGCATGGATTTCTTCAGTTGCTGCAGGAAGGTTTCTTCTTTGACAGCCTTGGGCAAGGTGCCGATCATGCCGCTTCCCACCAATGGATGGGCATTTTCTACCGGCATGAGTTCGTAGGGCAATTCAGTTGAACCAGCGCTGCGGTGCAGAGCGCTCAGTACTTGCCCCTGCAGCGCGGTGGGGAAAAACACCTCCAGCTTGACTTCAGCGCCGGTATCGCCCGCATTGGTGCCTACCCCCAGGGAGGCGTAGCTCAAAGCCTGCTTCTGCCCCATAGTCCCGGCGCCGGCAGCAAACAAGGCCTGACGGACCTCGTCGCTCTTGGCAGGCGGCAGGAAAACGCTCAGCTTTTTCAAGCTCTGGGCAGGTGCGAGGATCTCGGTCTGCCGCAGCCCTAGTTTTTCGCAAATTTTAGCGTTCACGCCTTTGTGGTAAACGCTGTCGAGATTGGTGTGTATGGCGTAGATGGCAATGTCGTGCTTGATGGCTTGGATGACAACCCGCTCCACATAGTTGCGCCCGGTGATGCGCTTCAGCCCTTTGAAAACGATCGGATGATGAGCCAAAATGAGGTTGCAGCCTTTCTCCACTGCTTCTTCTACTACCGCCTCGGTAGAGTCCAGGCAGCACAGTACTCCTTTCACCTCCTGCTCGGCATCTCCTGTGATCAGCCCAGCGTTGTCGTAGCTGGCCTGGTAAACAGGAGGGGCCAAGCTTTCCAAATACTGCAAGACTTCTCGTATTTTCATAAGGTCTGGTTTCTGATTTTTTCCTCGATGGAAGTCGTGGAATATCCCTGAATATAAGGCAAAACGCGCACTTCTCCACCATGTTGCTGTACTACGTCTGCCCCCACGATATCCTCCGGAGCGTAGTCGCCGCCTTTCACGAGCACATCAGGCAGCAACCTTTGCAACAACTCCAGCGGGGTATCCTGTTCGAAAAGGACCACCAAATCAACGCACTGCAGGGAAGCCATCTGCAACTGCCGGGTGGCTTCATCCTTAATGGGCCGGTGGGGGCCCTTAAGGCGGCGCACGGAATCAGCCGCGTTCAGGCCAAGGGCCAGCCGCTGCCCCAATTCCCTCGCCTGCGCCAGGTAGCAAAGGTGCCCGTAGTGCAGCAAGTCAAAGCAGCCATTGGTGAAAACCACCTTATCGCCGGCTTCTTGCCAGCGCTTGACCTGCTCGGCGGCTTCCCCCCAGGATTGGATCTTGGCTTTGATGGCATCCAGCATAAAAGTCAGGGTTGAACGCTCATGGTATCCACCACAGGGCGGGGGTTGGAGGGATGGTAGTCGCGGTTGATGATCGGCAGGAAAAGGAGCGCCAGCAGGCCTACCAGCACATTACAGCCCAACTGTATGGAGAAGAAGGAGATGTTCGCCCAAGAAAAGCCGTCGTCTCCGCTGATACCGTACATAGCCAGCGCTGTCTGCGCCAGAAAATGGTAGGTACCCATGCCGCCTGGTGAAGGCACCACAACCCCCCAACCTCCAAAAACGAATACGATCAGCGCGGCCAGTGGAGAAAGCCCCGCCGTAGGGGCGAAAGCGAAAAAACAAAGGTAGGTCATGGCGTAGTACATGAACCAGATGTTGATGCTGTGGAACACAAACACCCAGGGGCGGTCCAGCTTCCGCACCGTTTTGATGCCCTCCCAGAACCCCAGGATGAGGTTGCGGATTTTGTGATAAACCTTGGTCTTAGCCAGTGGCTTGCGGAACAAATAGAGAATGCTCAGCAAAACCAAGCCCACCGCCCCCGCTAGCAGCATCAAGTTGCCCAGGTTGGCAAGCCGGCCCAAGTCGGCTTTTTCATTGATAAACTGCCAGATGGTGTCGAACTCCAGCAAAAAAGCGAGCCCCGTCACCAAGAGTATACTCATCACATCAATGACACGGTCTACCACAATTGTACCCATCACTTTCTCCACCGGTATCCTTTCGTACTGTGCCAAGGAGGCTCCCCGGACCACCTCGCCCATGCGCGGCAAGCCCAAATTCGCGAAATAGCCCAGCACGGTAGTCAGAAACGCGTTGATGAAACGCGGGCGGTACCCCAGCGGGCGAATAAGCATACTCCAGCGGATAGAACGGCTGATGTTGCTGATGGTGAAGGCCACCAACACCATTCCGATCCAGAAGTAGTTCGCCCCCCGAAAGTCGCTGATCACCTTCTGCAGCAAACTGCAGTCTTCCTCAGGGATGCCCTTCAAATCACACTCCTCCTGAAAAGCTGCATTCTGGCTTTGGTAAACCAAATATAGAATGCCCAGCCCGATGCTGAGGAAGAGCAGGAATTTCAGGATATTGATAATGTTGTTCTTCACGATTTGCTGTTTAGACGTTTATCGACCCGCCGCCTTCCGAAGGACGATCCCTCCGGTATTATACAATCGTTATACGGCAGGAAAGCATCAGGGGTACAGATCACGCAAAGATAATCTGCCCCGGTATATTTCACCTACTGAGTATCGAATTGATCTGCTCCAGCAGCCAGGCCCGCTCTTTTTCTAACTTGCTGAGCTCTATCTTATTGCGCACTTGCAGGAAAGCCCGAACCCTGCGCCACCAGCTCTGGTACTGCCAGGCCAGCCAGCCAGCTAGCGGCAAGCTGAGCAAATAAATCCAGGCCCAAGGGCTGATGGCCCATAGGCTCACCAATGCCGTTTGCAAAGCATAAAAAACCGGGAAGCTCAGCAAGCCCGTCAGTATACGTACCGTTGCTCTGTAGCCAGGGTAGAGATTAAGGCGCTTTTCTGTCCAATAAGGAATACCCGCTGGCAGGAGATTGTTGAGCCATCCGTAGAGAAATACCGGCACCAAGAACGACAAACCAATAATGTGCAGCCCGTAGTAGCGCAGAGGCCGGGCAACCGAGCGGTCAGAGGAGCGCAGCGCATCCAGCTGCTCGAAGTATGCCTGTAGGCGGCTGTCGAAGGCGGAACGCTCCCCGGGAGCATCCTGCTCCCACTCCCGGTAACGGGCTATCAGCTGCTTGGTCCGGTGGAAGTGGGCTTCGCCGGGCAGGGGGGCGCTGTTTCGCAACAAACATTCCATTCGGAGAACGGCGCGGTCCTCCTCTACATTCAAGGTATCAATAGCTTGGCTGCGCACCTTTGCTTCTAGGTCCTTCGTCAGTTGGCGCGCCGCTGCCGTTGAGCCCTTTCTGTAAGCATCGGCGTAGTCGCGCACTTCGATTGGTTTGCCGGCGTAGACGTACATGCGGCTCCGAAACTGGCCGGGCGCATCATAACTGAGCCCGACCGGAAGGATCCGCAACCCCAACTGGAAATCCTGAGCGGCTTCCGCACCCAGCGCAATACGGGCGGTCCCGGTTTTGAACGGCCGCACCCGGCGCTCCATTTCACTGTCGCCCTCCGGAGCAACGTACAGGCAGCCTCCGGAAGCCAGAAACGCGTTGCTTTTAGCGAAAGCGGCTTTATTGTTGATGGGTTTGCCCTGGGTGTCCTGCGGGCGCTCAATCGGAATACAGAAGAAAGTGCTGAAGAGCCAGTTTCCGAAGGGGGTCTGGAACAAACGGACCATCGCCAGGAAGTGGACTATTTTGGGCACTCTGGCTGCTGCGTTGAGCGGGTCGACCAGGGTGTTGGGGTGGTTGGAGACCAGGATACTCGCACCCCGGTACTTCAAGTAGTGTAAGTTGATCATGGTCGCCTTGGGGTAATAAATCCGCAGCGACACTTTGGTCAGCAGCTTCAGGAAACGGTAAATGAATACGAGCAGTGGGTTCATTTATACTTTAAAGTTGAGCAGGAACTGACGCACATCTTCGTCGAACTGCGGCCCCTCCCCTCCGTGGAATTGCACCCGGACCGGCACCGCAAAAATAGGCAATTGCTTTTCTTTAATGTAGGCATGGTGAAGCTGCAGCCGCATGGCATCCTTTTCAGTGGTCAGAATAACCTTTTTGTCGTCCTCCATGCGTTCGAAGTTGGCTTCCAACTGGCCCAGGTCGTAATTGGTAAAGTAATGATGGTCTTCAAACTCCATGGCCTTGATGCTGCTCACCTGTTGCTCCAGGTAGCTGAGCAGGTAATCGGTGCGGGCAATTGCAGAAATGAGCAGCGCCTGCATGTTTTTATTGAACTGCAAACGGTAGCGCGGATTCAGGATGAAGTAGGGCTGCCCGTACTCGTAATAGGAGAAGTAGAGCTTTTGATGAGGCAGCGGGTTGATCTCCTTACGCATAGCTTCCCGATCGGCTTCCTCCAACACCGGAGGGCATTTGCTCACGATGATGATGTCCGCCCTTTCGTAGGCGGAGCGCCACTCCCGCAACCGGCCGGAAGGCAGCAGGTAATCCCTGGTGAAAGGGTGGCTGTACTCGGTAAGCAGAATATTGAGGCCAGGCTTTACCGAACGGTGCTGAAAAGCATCGTCCAGCAAGACCACCTTAATATCCGGCCGGTCCATGACCATCTTAGGAATGGCGAAGGTCCGGCTCTCGGATACGGTCACCATGGCTTCTGGGAATTTGCGTTTGAACTGCAGGGGCTCGTCCCCCACCTGCTTGGCATCCATTTCAGGTTTCACCTCCAGGTATCCCTTGGTCTTGCGCCGGTAGCCCCGGCTCAGCGTCGCTACCTCCAGGTAATCCTTGAGCAGACGGATGAGGTATTCGATATGCGGCGTTTTCCCGGCGCCACCTACGGAGAGGTTGCCCACCGAAATCAGCGGCAGATTGAACTCCACCCCCTTCAGCACGCCCCTGTCGTAAAAGGCGTTGCGCAGGCTGATGCCCATCCCGTACAAAAGAGCAAAAGGTGCTAATAGGATTTGTGCCAGCTTACGTTGTATCATAGGCTGCAAAAGTAAGGATTTTCTATCTTGTGCCTATGAAAGCTATGATCTTTGCTGCGGGCCTGGGCACCCGGCTACGGCCTGTCACCAATAATAAACCCAAGGCGCTAGTAGAGGTGGGAGGCCTCCCGCTGCTAGAAATTGCCATCCGCCGGCTCAAGCACTTTGGATACGACGACTTCCTGGTCAATATTCACCACTTTGGCCAACAGATTATCGACTTCCTGGATAAAAAGCAACATTTTGGGGCCAGGATCACCTTCTCCGATGAACGGGAAAAGTTATTGGACACCGGAGGCGGCCTAAAAAAGGCGGCAGCTTTTTTTGATGATGCGCCTTTCCTGCTCTACAACACAGATGTACTGTCGGATATTGACCTGTCCGCCATGCGTGCATTCCATCTGGAAAGCGGCTCCCTAGCTACCCTGGCTGTGAGGCAGCGCGCTACCTCCCGCTATCTGCTTTTCGACCAGCATCAGCGGCTCTGCGGCTGGCAAAACGCGAAAACCGGCGCAAGCCGCATCAGCCGGCAGGCAGAGGTATTAACTCCGCTGGCTTTCAGCGGCATCCAAGTGCTGCAACCCGCTATTTTTGATTACCTGCCCCGGGATGCTGATGTCTTTTCCATTATCGAAGTCTACCTGGAGGCTGCCAAGTCGGCGGAGCTGCACGGCTACCGGCACGACCGCGGTTTTTGGCTGGACGTCGGCAAACTGCCTGCCCTGGAGCAAGCAGCACAGCTATTGCCCAAACTGGAAATCGCTCCCGCATGAAACAGACCCATTGGCCCATTGGCACCTTTATCAATATGGGAGCCGTTATTGCGGGCAGCTTGCTCGGCCTTTGGCTACAGCAGCTTTTCCCACCGGAAATCAAGACCATCATTTTCCAGGCTATCGGACTGGGCACGCTGGTGCTCGGCACTAAAATGGCGCTTCAGATACCGGACGGGCATCTGTTGGTTTTCATCTTCAGCCTCATCCTGGGCGGCGTAACCGGAGAATTGCTCCACCTGTCTGAAGTGCTGGAGCAACTCAGCGAACAACTGAAATCCTGGGCACAGGTGGAAGACAGCCGGTTCACCGAAGGGCTGATTACCGCCTTTCTGCTCTACTGCGTGGGCTCCATGACCATAGTCGGCGCGATCGAAGAAGGCCTGCGCGGCCATCGAGAGCTGTTGATGATCAAATCCACCTTAGACGGCATATCCTCCATCGCCTTTGCCGCCACCTACGGGATTGGGGTTTTGTTTTCCATTTTCCCCATGCTGTTGCTGCAGGGCGGCATCACCCTTTTGGCCCGGCAGGTGCAACGCTTCTTTACCCCCATCATCATCGGGCAGCTGAGCGCAGTAGGCGGAGCCCTGATCATCGCTATAGGCATCCGCCTGCTGGAGCTAGGGCAAGTCAATCTGGAGAACCTGCTTCCAGCTTTGGTTGTGGCTGTTGCCATGAGCTGGGGATTGGAGCGGTACCGGCGCCGCCGGAGCTCCTCCTAAAGCTCGAGCTGTCTCAGGCCACCATAGCTTCTTCCCCTACCAGCAGGCGCGACCAGTCCGCAGCCCAGGCCTCGCCGAGCACTTCGTCGGCGAAAGGTTCCTCAGCCCGGTCCTGATCCTTGAGAATAGCGTTGCCGATAGCGCACTGCAGACAGCGCCGGGGGTCGCAGTATTCTGACTTCAATTGCAGCAGCGCTTGGGTTTGGTAGGCTGACTTTGCATCCATGCCCAGGCTTTTCCAGCGGCGGATGACCGAATTGGCCTCCGGCGGCAGAGCCTCCAGCAACTCCATAGCTCTTTCCTGCAAGCGGCTGTCTTTTTTATGCCGCCCGTACAAAAAGGTAAAAGGTGCTATGGTGTTGATGATCAGCAATTGTACGCTGCTTTTGCCCAGGGCTTTAGCCTGCCGCACCGAAGCTTTGCCAAAAGTGTAGTGATCCCACCAGTAATTCGATAGTTTCACATCCAACAAATGCTCCAGTTCTTTGACATCCCGGGCGGCCAGCACCTTGCTGAAGAGGCTATCCGTTTGATGAACCAGGGCAGCCAGCTGGGCAATCCGGATGGTCGGGAAATTGGCGGGGCGCAGGCGGAGGAACTTCCAGGCTTGGACCGGCATTGGCGCCAAGCCGTGCTTTCGCTGCAGGAAGCGGTACTCCTGCAACAAGCGGCGCGGGTATTCCTCTTCCCAGGCTTGTTGTTCCAGTAAGCCCGACTGCCCGAAGAGCAGCGCCTCCATTTGAAACAGGCTGTGCCGGTACTTTTTCAGCAGCAGCAAGGGCGTCTGCCGGGCCAGCATCTCCATTGGCTCTCCATTGACTTTGCTGCCGAAGCTGCGGGCCAGCGATTGGTAGAAGGTTGCTTCCCAGTCGTGTTGGTTGTGGTGAAGCTGCCGGGTGATCAGATCGGATTTCTGCTCGAGCCGCTCCGCCGCCAATCGGTCCAGCCAGAGGTTGCGAGTCAATTGGCTGACCGAGGAAAGCGCCGAGGCACAAGGTACCCAAGCTTCATTCTGCATCAGCCGCTGGTAGTGCGCTGCCAGCCGGCGCGATATGCGGCCCTTCATTTCCAGGCAGGGGATAAGCCCCCCCGATCCCCGGGCGATTGGCCGATCGTCTTCGAAAACGACGTGCAGGATGACGTTATCGTAGGCGGGGTCGTCCTGATGCCGGTGCTGCAGCCAATCCGAGGACCGCAGGTGCATCTCGACATTGCCTGCCCAGAGGGTGTCCCCGATGCGCAGCCGGGCATCCAAAAAGTCAGGGCCTGCGTGGATGTTGTGCTGCCCGGGCCTGAGGATTTCTACCGGCTGTCCGTCTGTAGTTAGTAAATGGCGGTGATGGAAACGGCGCATACGCCATGCGTAATGCAAGAGTTCTTCTTTCATTTTCTTTGGTTTTGCAGGGTGGTACAACAGAAGACCTTTCCAATCAAGAAGCTGGGAAAGCGTCTTTTACTCAAATATAGGCGCTTTTGTTTTTTAAGTCAAGTTTTCAAAACAAAAATTTATTTTATGTCCCAGAAGGAACGCGGCCGGCGCAGTACGATCACGGTGTCCCGCAGCGTAGCCCAGAAATAAGCGGAGGCGAATACCCCCAATAGAAAAAGCGACCACAGGCCCACCAGCCATAATTTGAAGGGAAGCGCCAGCAGCAGCAGGGCAAATACCCATAGAAAGATATTGCGCTCCCGATACTGATAGCCCAGCACCAGCTCTAGCGCACTGCCCACCTGCCAAAGCGCCAGCATAGAAAAGGCAGCAACTGCCCAGGGCCAGTATTGTCCAGCCAACAGGAGAATCACCACTAGGGTGAGTAAAATAGATTGTGCCGTGAGATCGGCCTTCATACGTGTCTTGCTGATCATGTTTGTTCGTCCATTTTTGCAGCTTCCCAATCCCTGACAGACTGCATAAAGTACCAAAGCGCGCCGATGGCTGGAGGCAAAGCTAATATCCAGTATACCTGATAAGGCATACGCCCGCCAATTAAAACATTGAAGTTTTCCATCAGTTGCAACCCGAACTGTAACAAGAAGCAATAAGCGAGCGCTGTTATTACATATACTCCGTGCAGCAAAGAAGGCCCCGCAATGCCTTTTACCACTGCGCTCAGCACCTGCCAAGCGCCTAGAGGGATTGCCATGATAATGAGCGGTAAAAAGACGCCATCCCAACCGTTGCCCTCCAGCGACAACCTGACCACCGAAATGAGCCCCACGCTCAGCAAAAGACCTTGAATACCACAGTCCAATAATTGCCAGCCACCTTTCATGCTATTCATTTTACTCATAAGATGGAGGTAATTATTGAAACTTTCAATGAAAACTGAAAGTTTAACACTTTGGCAAGCTTTCGCCTCAGTCCGTTACTTCTACCGCCAAACTGATCGGCATTGCTACATTGCGCACGCCATCGTAGGCGTTGACCTGAAAGCGGTAATTGCCTGCGGTAAGGGTGCCGGGCACCGTAAATTCCAAATCGAAGGCGTAGCTCTTGTCAATCCCCTCGCCGAAAGTCACAAAAGTGTCCGAGGTGAAGGTGTTGCCCGAACTGAGATCGGTGTAGCTCAAGAAGACAATGCCGTTTCCGCCCTCGCTCAGGGAGTAGTTGTCGGTAACTTCCCCTTTGAAGCGTAGGGTACTGCCTTTAGCAACAGAGAAGCCATCAGAAGCGGGTTCGGCAAGGCTGAGCACAGGCGGTGTCTCATCTGCCGGATGGTAAGCGCGGATGCTGTAAAAGTTTGCTAATGGGTTGTCGTTGCCAGATTCGTCAAGCACCTGCACCTGAAAGTGGTAAGCGCCGGCGGTTACATTTTCGGGGGCTTGCAGCGTGAGGGTCACCGCCTCTTCTGTGCCCGAAAGCTCCTCCAGCTGCAGTACGGTCCAGTCTTCCGTTTGGCCCGTGATGTCTGGCACGGCTACCCCCGGTGCAGCCGCCCCGCCGTGGCCGTGGCAATCGAAATTATTATGGATATCAATTTTATACTGCGACAAAGCCCGGTCATCCGTAAACAATAGCTCGGCTTGCAGCAACTCACCGCCACGCAGGGTGAAGACCGTATCTTCCGTACTGCCGCAGATCTCCGCCGGGCTGGGAGCCGGGGTCAAGCTTAAAATTTGCATGCTAGGAGTATCGAGGTCTACGCCTCCGTCTTCTCCGCAACCGATGAGGAACAAAGGCAAGAGCACAAGGAATATAAGTGTCTTTTTCATGGTATCGCTTTTTAAAAGTTGTACTACTCACAAAAGTGTAGAAATTGCAACTTTGTTGCAAAAGGCTTTGTTACTTTTGCGAAATGACCCGAAAGAGACTTTTACTACTGCTCGGCAGCCTCATCTTTAGCCTCAACGCTTTCGCCCAGGTAAGCGGCACCGTCGTAGATGCCGGTGGTAATGCCCTGGCCGGCGCAACGGTTCAGCTCTTGCCGGATAGCTTGGTGCGGATCACCGACGAAGAAGGCGCCTTTGCCTTTCCCCAATTGCCCAAAGGCAATTATCGTTTGCGCATCAGCTACATTGGGTATCAAACGCAGCAGAAAAGTATAGAGCTGAACGATGCCCCTCTGCAGCTGAACCCCATAGTGCTGTTGGAAAGCAAGGAGCTGCTGGAGACAGTAGTCGTTACCGAAGAACACGCCAAGCAGGAGGGTGCCCTAGCCACAGAACACTTTACTGGCAAGGTCATAGAAGAAAACCTGCAAGGCACCTTCGCTCAATCCATTGACAAATTACCGGGGCTCAGCGCTATTAATGTAGGGGTTGGCATCGCCAAGCCAGTCATCCGCGGGCTGTCCTCCAACCGCATCATCGTCAATCAGCAGGGCGTAAAGCAGGAGGGGCATCAATGGGGTGCAGACCACGGCCTGGAAATCGATCAATTTGGCGTAGAGCGGGTTGAGATCATCAAGGGCCCGGCTTCTCTGCAGTACGGCTCCGATGGCCTAGGCGGCGTAATCAACATCCTGCCCGGCCGCATACCGCCGGAAAACACTATTGTCGGCAGCGTACTAAGCGTTCACAAAACCAACAACGCCCACTGGGGCGGCTCCGCCAAGCTCGGCTTCAACCGCGGCGGCTTTTTCATGATGGGCCGCTACAGCCAGCAGGATTTTGCCGACTACCGGGTGCCCGCTGAGCAGTTTACGTACAATTCTTTCACCCTGCCGATTTTCGACGGGCAGCTGAAGAACACCGCTGGGCAAGAACGGAATTTCAAAATCACCGCCGGGCTCAACCGGCCCTGGGGCGTTACCCGTATCCTGGCCAGCCGGTACAGCTTGGAAGCCGGGCTGTTCTCTGGCGCGGTGGGCATCCCCCGCTCGTATGCCTTAGAAGACGACGGCAATTCCCGCGACATTGACATACCCAAACAGGAAGTACAGCACGACCGCCTATCCATCCATCAGGATTTCCTGCTGGAAAAGGGGCACATCAACCTTAATCTGGGCTACCAGCGCAATTTGCGGCAGGAGTTCTCATTTCCTGAATTCCATAGCATACCCAGTTCTCAGATCGACCCTGGCAATACCCTGGCGCTGCAGTTCGAGCTGCAAACCTACAGCGCCAATTTGCACTACGAACGGGAAGACGATACCGGCTGGCGGCAGGTGTACGGCGGCAATGTGCAGTGGCAGCGCAACCGGCGGGCGGGCTTTGAATTCCTGTTGCCCAACTTCCGCACCTTCCGGGCGGGGCTGTTCAGCCTGGCGGAAAAGCAATTTGCCAGCGGCTTGCTACTGAACGCAGGGCTCCGCATCGACTACGCTACCAACGATACAGAGTTTTTCCGGCAGTGGGTTTGGGACAGCAACGAGAACATCACCGATTCGCTGATTGCCCCCGCTACTACGCCGGAATTTTTCAACTGGTCGGCTTCCGCAGGCAGCGCTTTTCCCCTATGGGATGGCAACACCCAACTCAAACTGAATATCGGCAAAAGCTTTCGGGTGCCCTACCCCGCCGAGACCGTATCCAATGGCATCCACCACGGCACTTTTCGGCACGAAGTAGGCACGCCCGGCCTGAAGAGCGAGCACGGCTACCAATTCGACATCAGCTTGGATTGGCAAAAGCCCAACTTTCGCGGCACCTTCGCGGCTTACTTCAACTACTTCGACAACTACATTTACCTCGGCCCTACTTTTCCAGCCCGGTTCTCGCCCTTGCCGGAATCAGGGCAGATTTTTCAATACCGGCAGGATGATGCCATATACACCGGCTTTGAGTTCCAGTACGACTGGGATTTCCTGCCTCATTTTCGCTTATCGCAAACGGCAGACCTTGTCCAAAGCTATAACCTCCGTACCAGTCTGGCGCTGCCCTTTACGCCCCAGCCTACTGTACAAACCAACCTGCGGTATACCCTAACGGGAAAGGGGCGCTGGCTTGAGTCTGTTTATCTGGAAGGGAACCATCAGTACGCCTTCGCTGCCGAAGGACAGTACCGCATCGACCGCTCGGAGCGGCCTACCCCCGCTTATCAGATATGGGGCGCTGCCCTCGGCTTGCGGATCAATTGGTACGCCAGCCAACCGCTGCAGCTCAATGTACAGTTGCAAAACGCCTTCGACACTTTCTACCTCAACCACTTGAGCCGCTACCGGTTGATCAATGTCCCGGAGCAGGGCCGCAACTTAGTGCTGAGCCTAAAAGTGCCGCTTTCAGCGCGCTTGAAATAATAAAAAAACCTGGCGCTGCGGACAACACCAGGCATCTTCTTGCGAAAATTAATTCAGTAGCAAAATGCTACCGACAAGCTGTTTAAGGAATAGAAAATTCCACATCTGCGAATTCGCGGTCTTCACAGTCGTGATCTTTACAAGCTTCCACTTCGAGGTGGAACTTTGTGCCTGGAGCGTAAGAGGACAGGTCGACATCTTGCTCAAAAACTACCTTCTGTTCGTGCTCGTGGAAATCTGTTGAGATGATTTTATCATCCACATCTCCGTCCGGGTGTAGAACGATGTCTATGTCGTGGGTCTCATCTGTCGCTTCTACTTCAATATGAACGTGTACATCCGAAGCGTCGGCCACTACTTCATCGTTGCCTGGTTCCAGAATATTAATGGTGATCTCATTATCGCCGTGCATGTGGTCGTGATCGTCCTCGTCATCGTTGTCGCAGGCGGTAAAGGTCAGCGCGCTCAGCGCGAAGAGTAAAATCCAGGGATTCTTCAGGTAATGCATGATAGGTTGTATTTTATTACTTGCAATAGTGTTGCAAGATTAAGGCTTTTAGCACACAAATGCAACAGGGATGAAAAAAAAACACTAAAACTGCCTTACACTTTACACTCCCTATTGCTACACGTGCTCGAGATTGGATTCGCCCATATAGAAGGAATGCCGCCGGGCACTCAGCTCTCCCCGTTCCATGGCTTCGCGTATCCGCCGCGCCCGGCTCCGGCTGTGCGTCATAGAAGACTGGTAGCGTCGCTGCAGATAGGCTTCAATCAGGCGAGCCTCCTCTTCGTCGCCCCAGTTGGCTACCAGGCTGTTTTCCAGCCCGGCATCCCGCATGGCCTGCCCCAGGATATCCATGCGGCCGATGCTGTAGTTCATCAGATGGCCCGGGCGGTTGACATGATGGTCCAGCAGCAAGCACATGCCGTACTCTGAGGTGATCAGCTCATCTATGTAGAAGCGGCCTAGGGGGCGGTAAGATACATGATGCTTGAATTGATGCAGCCGCCCCATGGCGTGCAGGACCTGCACGAACTGCACCCGAGGGTCGAGCCCGGATACCCAAAACCGGAACGCCCAGAGGAGGCTGCGGAAGGCAGCTTTTTCCGAAGGCAGATTGACCCGCTGGCCATTCAGCAGTAGATAGCCCCAGTGGCCGGGCACAGCATCCACTTCTATTCCGTACCGGCCGTAGTAATATTCAAAGGCATCGGGATATTCCTGCTGAATACGCTGCAGCAGCGCTGGCAGCTCTCCTTTATAGTCCTCTACGCCTAAGGTCCACTGAAACATGCCGAAGGTGAAAAAGGCGTTGTCGTAGCTATTGATGGCATCCAAACGGCCTTCATTAGCGGATACGGGAAGCATAATCCGGACAAGAGAGTCGCTAAGCCCCCGGGCTTCGAATTCCGAGCGGTACAATGAAAGGAAAGCCTGCGGCTCTTCCTCTCCGAACAGGTAGTACCCATTGTTTTTCGACGGGAACTTGCCTTTTACCAGGCGGTTGGACACTCTATGGGCGCCCCACCATGGCTTGTAGACCTGCGGCGCTTCTTCGGGATCAATGCCATCGGTTTCATACCATGCATTTTCCCAGTCGCGCCCAAGCCGCGTATGAAAGGCTTGCAGCAGTTGGGCTGCCTCTTCTTCGGTCGGAGGCGCCTCAGTGGCGGGCAGGCGTGCCGCCCAGCGCAGCTTCTGGTAATCGTCCCAGCGATTGCCGACTGGCCTGTAGGTATCTTGCAATCGCTGGTTTTGCTTTGCTGTAATGAAAGCCCGAAGCGCGGGCAGGCATCGGTAGTACAGCAGCATCAGGCGCAGCAGCTCGGGCTCCACGGTTTCGCCATCGCCACTGGCTTGGTGAGGAGCCATAAAGGCCCGCACAGCTCGCGCTGTACTAGGCCCGTAGTCGCCATCGGCCAGGTACCTCTCCCATTTCAACTCCTCTCCGAATCCCAGGCCGTAGAGCACAACTTGCAAGGGCCGTACATAGCTGCGGGCGCTGCTGCCCCGGTGGAGCACCTGTTGCACTTCGCCGCGACGCAACAGTTCGCTCAGTGGAATCACAATTTGCATAAAGCCGCTTTTTTTATGGCAGTCGATCAGGTGGCCTTGACATTAACGTTGAACCACCGCTGCTTCTGTGCGTGAAACATAAAAAGGGTGTTGCCCTGCCCAGAGCAACACCCTTTCGAAAAGGCTGACCAAGCGGAGGCAACGGACGGTGAGCTACCGCTTGCAGCTGTTATGCTTTCTTACATCTGTACGCCGGTCACCAAGAGGGAAATCTCATCGCCCAGTACTTCGATAAAACCTCCTAAAATGGTGAATTGCACTTCCCGGTTGGGCTCCAGATTGGTTTCTACCTTGCCGGACTCTTCATCGAAGTACCGGTACTCTCCGCTGCCTGCCCTTATGCTGACGCGGCCGCTTTCCAATGAAGAAACGATAGGGGCGTGGTTTTTTAACACTTGGAATTCCCCTTGTGTACCAGGCACTTTAACTGAAGTAATCGGCCCCTTGAAAATCTCTTTATCCGGTGTAAGAACGCTAATGTTCATTTCCGTTCATTTTTATATTCCGATCCACTCTGCAGGGACAGGAGGAGCGGGAAGGCTGTACGGCCCGCCCGCCTCTGACAGATTTTAATTTCCTTCTACTTCCTTCAGCATCTTCTCGCCTTCCTCGATCACGTCATCGATAGACCCCTTGAGGTTGAAGGCAGCTTCCGGGTACTGATCCACTTCTCCGTCGATGATCATGTTGAAGCCGCGGATGGTCTCCTCGATAGGTACCAGCAGCCCTGGGATACCAGTAAACTGCTCGGCTACGTGGAAGGGCTGGGACAGGAAGCGCTGCACCCGGCGGGCGCGGTGTACCACCTGCTTGTCTTCGTCGGACAGTTCTTCCATGCCGAGAATGGCGATGATGTCCTGCAGTTCATTATAGCGCTGCAGGATATTCTTCACGCGTTGTGCGGTGTTGTAGTGCTCTTCGCCGATAATGGCGGGGTCGAGAATCCGGGAAGTGGAATCCAGCGGATCCACGGCCGGATAGATGCCCAAAGAGGCAATCTTACGGCTCAGTACCGTGGTGGCGTCAAGGTGAGCAAAGGTAGTTGCCGGAGCGGGGTCCGTCAAGTCATCCGCCGGCACGTAAACGGCCTGTACCGAGGTAATAGAGCCGCGCTTGGTAGAGGTAATGCGCTCTTGCATCAGGCCCATTTCCGTAGCCAGGGTAGGCTGGTAGCCCACAGCGGAAGGCATACGCCCCAACAGAGCGGATACCTCAGAGCCAGCTTGGGTGAAACGGAAAATGTTGTCGATGAAGAACAGGATATCGCGGCCGCCCATTGGGTCATTGGGGTCGCCGTCCCGGTAGTACTCTGCCATAGTAAGGCCGGAAAGGGCAACGCGGGCGCGGGCGCCGGGCGGTTCGTTCATCTGGCCAAAGACGAAAGTAGCTTTGGAGTCCTCCAATTCTTTCATATCTACCTGGCTAAGGTCCCAGCCATCGGCTTCCATGGATTCCATGAATTTTTCGCCGTACTTGATGATGCCAGCTTCCAGCATCTCCCGCATCAGGTCATTGCCTTCACGGGTACGCTCTCCTACTCCAGCAAATACGGAAATGCCCTCGTATCCCTTAGCGATGTTGTTGATCAGTTCCTGGATAAGAACGGTCTTGCCTACGCCTGCACCGCCGAAGAGGCCGATCTTTCCCCCTTTAAGATATGGCTCGATCAAGTCGATTACTTTGATACCGGTGTACAGCACCTCTTTCTCTACGGAAAGCTCTTCGTAGGTAGGTGGCTTGCGGTGGATGGGAGAAGAGCCGGTGGCATTTTCGATCGGACCGATGCCATCAATAGGCTTGCCTACTACATTGAAGAGGCGGCCCTTGATCGCAGAACCAGTCGGCATAGCGATGGCTCTGCCGGTGTCCGTCACTTCTTCACCGCGGGTCAGGCCGTCGGTTGCGTCCATGGCGATGGTCCGCACACCGTCTTCCCCCAGGTGCTGCTGCACCTCGAGTACCAGTACTTCTCCATTCGGCCGCGTTATTTCTAGGGCGTGATTGATTTCGGGGAGTTTCGATCCTTCAGCAGAGAAGCTGACGTCCACTACCGGGCCGATAACTTGTTTTACTTGACCGATGTTTGCCATATCCGTCCGTTTATTGATTACATTATATGCTTAGCATTCTCAAAAATCGGCACAAATTTAGTCTTTTGGGAGGATAATCAAAAGCAAAATCACGCGATCGTCCCAGTATTTTCAGGTTTTTTGCGGCGGACGGAGCGGAGCGGCAGGAGCCGGCATTGCCCCATTCCAGCCATTTGCCACATTTTACAGCAGCCAATGCCTGGGATGCCGCATTTAATTCCAGGCAATGCCCCTACTGCCCTATTTTGGCTGTGCTGTTCGGCCGCTAGACTCAGCCAAGCGTTGGTTATTCCCGCAGTTTGGACAGCGCCTCGCCGGCCGCCCGCAGGGTATCTTCCGTTTTGGCAAAACAAAGGCGGATGACCCGCTCGTCCTTGCCGCTGGCGTAAAAAGCCGAAACGGGTATTGCAGCCAAGCCATGCTCCTCAATCAAGTAACGGGTAAAATCGGCATCGGGCATATCGCTGATGCGGCTGTAGTCGAAATTGCAGAAGTAGGTGCCTTCGCAGGGCAAGGCCCGAAAGGCAGTCCCCTCAAGCAGGCTAAGGAGCAGGTCTCGCTTCTCTTGGTAAAAGGCAGGCAGCGAAAGGTAGGTTGAAGCATCCTGCAAGTAATCTGCCAGGGCGTGCTGTGTGGGCCGATGCACGGCAAAGGTGTTGTACTGATGCACTTTTCGGAATTCCTTGGTCAGAGCAGGCGGCGCAATGCAGTAACCGATTTTCCATCCGGTATTGTGAAAAGTCTTGCCGAAGGAGAAGGTAGCCAGGCTGCGCTGCCGCAGATCAGGGTAGCGCAGTACGCTCTGATGCTCTTGCTCGTCGTATATGAGGTGCTCGTAGACTTCATCGCTGAGCACCAATATATCCGTACCTGCGCACAACTGCTGCAGGGCGAGCAAGTCCGCGGGCTTCAGGGTAGTTCCCGTCGGATTGTGCGGGGTATTGATGATGATCATACGAGTAGCTGGTGTTATCAGAGACTGCATTTGATTCCAATCTATCTTGTAGCCAGGAGGCTGTAGCTCGTAGATCACTGGTATGCCTCCGTTAACTTCTACGGCGGGCCGGTAGCAGTCGTAGGCTGGCTCCAGCAGCACCACTTCATCGCCCGGGCGATGAAGTGGTGCTGCTGGAGCC
>CAYNIT010000054.1:0-20296 GCA_964397205.1 uncultured Phaeodactylibacter sp.
AGCGTGCAAAAGAACGAGTCTAAATCGGTAAGTTATTGTTGCGCGACCCCTAAACGCTAGAAATGACATAGCCGTTACATACGAAAGACCAGCCTTCAAGTTGGAAAAGTCAGCGTAGAGAGGATTTTGCATGCAGTAGTTCATTGGTGCTATAATACCACCCTAAATTTTCTATAGCAACGCCTGTATCGCTTCATAGGTTGAACACTACCCTATGAAGAACTGAAACGGAGAGGCAGAGCGCCTCTCCGTAAAAGCCTCAGTCACCATGCGAGTTCTGAGCCGAAGCAAAAGTAGACAACTCCGGCCGAACCCTTAAAATTATTTCTGAGCGGTGCTACCGAAAACCGCAGCCAATGCGGCTTGAACTAACTGCAAAGCGTCCATCTTAGAACAATAAGGCCTCAAGGCACGCTAAGGAACAGCCTAAGGGAGACCTTAGTGTATAATAGGACTACTATCATTTAACAGTGCTTTGCTACTTTGGTTCTCTCGCCTGTGGGTCTTTACCAATTGTCTCCATCCAAAACATCTCCTAAGCCGCCGAGCACACTGCCTTCTCCTTTGCTTTTTCCTCCGTAGTGGCGCGAAGCAGAGATGACACGGTCCGCCAGCCGGCTGAAGGGAAGGGACTGCACCCACACAGTACCCGGCCCCTGAAGGTAGGCGTAGAACAGACCTTCGCCGCCGAAGAACATATTTCTCACCCCTTTTATCATTTCTATGTCGTAATCCACATCGGCAGTAAATCCGACCAGGCAGCCGGTATCCACGCGCATACTTTCCCCAATCGCCAATTCCTTGCGTACCACAGTCCCGCCGGCGTGCAGGAACGCCAGGCCATCGCCCTCTAGTTTTTGCATGATAAAGCCTTCGCCGCCGAAAAAGCCGCGCCCCAAACGCTTAGAAAACTCAATGCCTACCGAAACCCCCTTCGCAGCGCAAAGAAAAGCGTCCTTTTGGCAGATGACCTTTCCCTCGTGCTCGTCGAGATCAAGCGGGATGATGCGCCCCGGATAGGGCGAAGCAAAGGAGACACGCCTTTTTCCAGTGCCTCCGTGTGTGAAGGCCGTCATGAACAGGCTCTCCCCTGTGATGAGCCGTTTGCCTGCAGAAAGGACCTTGCCCCAAAGGCCCGCATTTTGCTCCCGGTGGCTGCCATCTCCAAATATGGTGGCCAGCTCGATGCCGTCATCCATCATCATAAAACTGCCTGCTTCAGCAATGACCGTTTCGTAGGGATCCAGTTCAATCTCTACAAACTGCATTTCTTCTCCGTAAATTTGATAGTCAATCTCGTGTGCGTTCATTGATCGGTGATTTTTGTTTTGCTCAATAATGTACGCTTTTTTACGGTGTTTGCTCCCTACAATTCGATGTATGGCCCCTTGCTCTATACCGAGGGAGCAGTAGGGCGAAAGCCCTGACTGCAAGCCTCAAGCCGCAGGGCCCCGCTGCTTCAGACGAGTCAACAGCAGTAAAGCAGCCCCCAGCTTCCGGTTATCCAACTGATGAGCCACCTTACGAGCGGCAGGATAGGACTGCCAGGGCTCTTCGAGCACACTGCCCAGAACAAAACGCTGAATGGCTCTTGGCTCCCTTGCTGGCCAACTATCCGCTTCGGCCCTTGCCCCCAGCTGCTTCAACAAGCCGCAGTAGCTGTCCTCCATCCTCTTTCGGTTTGCCTCCCGCTCGCCCGCCGGGCAAAGACGGATTTGAACGTAATCTTTATCAGAATACGCCACGTACAGCTTATCCGTCTTTTCATCGTAATCTTTGGCAGTTGGCACAATTTTCCATTCCCTCAAGCCATTTTCCTCTAGCAAAAGCAGCGTGAGCTGCTCCCAATCGGGAGCAGGAGCAGCGTAAGCCAAAGGCCGCTCGCCTCCAGGATGACGGAGCACAGCCCCCTTTTGCAATAAGTTATCTAATTGTCGGGTGACTTGCTGCATGATAGGGAAGGTTATTGATGAGATTAAAGCGGTTTTTTAACAACGTAGAGCCAAAATGTTGTTCAATAGCCAGTAAAACCTTGGATAACAACGGATTTCCGAAGGCATTAACACAAAAAAGGACTATCTTCGCGGGCGCGCCCTCTAATTGAACGGACTAAACTGAAAGCTTTTGAAATTTAACGAATTTGGATTTGAACCGGAACTGCTTGAAGGGTTGGATGCCATGGGTTTTGAAAAAGCAACCCCCGTGCAATCCCAAGCGATTCCCGCTATTATGGAGGGCAAGGACGTACTTGCCTGCGCCCAGACCGGCACCGGCAAGACAGCCGCCTTCCTGCTGCCCGCCCTAAACGAATTGTCCAAATCGCCGGACCAGGACGCCGTGCAGGTGCTCATCATAGAGCCTACCCGGGAATTAGCCCAACAAGTTGATCAGCAGTTGGAGGCTTTGTCTTACTTCACCAACGTTAGCTCTATTGCCATCTACGGTGGCCGCGATGGCCACGCCATGGAACAAGAAAAACGGGCGCTCAAACGCGGTGCAAGCATTATCGTGGCTACACCAGGGCGCCTGACTTCCCACCTCGATATGGGGTATGTCAATTTCAAAGACCTGAGATTCCTCATATTGGATGAGGCAGACCGTATGTTAGATATGGGCTTCGCTCCTGCTATCATGAACATCGTGCACAAACTGCCCCGCGAACGGCAGACACTCCTATTTTCGGCTACCATGCCAACGCAAATCCGGAAATTTGCCCGGCAAATTCTCACCGAGCCCATCGAGGAAATCAACATCGCCATTTCCAAACCAGCGGAAAATATCCTGCAACTGGCCTACGAGGTGGAAGACAGCGCTAAAATCAAGCTGACCGAAAAAGTACTGGAGGCCAACAAACGCCTGGAGCGCGTGGTCATCTTCGCTGGGCGCAAAAAAACCGTGAAAGAACTGGCCAACTCCCTGAAGCAAAACGGCATGAAAGTCGGCGCTATACATTCCGACTTGTCACAGGAAGAGCGAGAACAGCAACTCCACCACTTCAAAAGCGGCAGTACACCCATTATCGTTGCTACCGACGTTCTTTCCCGCGGCATTGACATTAAGGGTATAGATGCCGTAATCAACTTCGATGTGCCGGGAGATGCCGAAGACTACGTGCACCGCATCGGCAGAACTGCCCGGGCCGAAGCCTCGGGTATGGCTTTCACTTATATCAATGGAGAAGACAAATACCGTTTCCGGAAAATTGAAGAGCTGATCGAACGCAAAGTGCAACGCTTGCCCTTACCGGAAGAACTCAAGGGTGCCAGCCCAAAGCCGAAAAGCCGAAGAGGCGGCGGCAGGCACAAAAAAGGCAAGGGCCGCGGTGGCAAACGCCGCTCGAGCCGCAACAAGTAACTGCTATTGTCTGTAATACTTGGCTGTGCCGAAAAAGCCTTACCACTGCACAAGCCTCCCTGACCGATAGTAGACAGAACCTCCCCGCATGTTTTGACTGGCGATCCAGTCAGGTTCAGATTTTTTTGCCGCATTCTGCCATTTAGCCGACAACCTCTCAGGCAGGCCATGCTAACGCGCCATATAATTCATGAAATAATTGATCAAATACAAAATTTGGCTTACCTTAAGGACTGTATTGGAAGCCCTTACTTTTCCTCCTGGAAACATATACCTGAATCTGATTGGTTTGCCTTACTTGGTAGGGCGGAAAGTCGTGTACTACTGCACAATAGTACATGCCCTTAACGACTGTATGCCGTAGCTCCTAAGTCCTCGAACCGATCGCTTGGAACCGTCAATTTTTATGGAGTTGACTCAGGAAAATAAATACAACACCAAACTAAAACCCAATCGTTATGCCAACTACACTTCGTGTTTCGAGCAAGGCAACTAATGTTGCCGGGCTCCCTGTAGCTCACCATAAATTAAGCCGCCGCCATGCCTGAACAATCATCGGGTTATGCTGCCCAACGGCGGCTGATAGAGGAGCTGCTTAAAGTATACCGCCCGCTTGCTGAACCACAAACCCTTGAGGATCTGCTTAAGCGCATGTCAATTGAAGCAGAATTGCCCGCTGCCTTGGAAAGCCTCCAAGACTTGGCCAATGCCCTGCCCGATGAGGAGGCAGGCGACGAGCTGGACCTCAACGAAGCCATTGCGGCCATCCGCAGCATCTTCTCCGCCCTGCGGGAAATCCAGAGCAGCGGCCTGCCCCCAGCCTACGGCAATTTCACCCGGCGCCTCAATGACTACCTGATCGCCGATTACCTCCGGGAGCACCAAACTGCCTTTTACCACCTGGCAAGCTTGCTCGGCTGGATTCGCTTTGAGCTGAGCCAACACCCTGCCTTCAAGGAAGACGCAGAGGCTCCCGTCTATGATACCCAACAGCCGATAGCCTGGGAGCGCTTGCCGGCCTTTTTCACCGAGCCCCAAAGCGTTTTTAAAGAAGCCGGCCACGGCTGGAGCAGCAAACGCTTTGCCGAGCACCACCCCTTTTTGCTCTTCCATCTCGAAGGCTGGCTGAACCAGCTCAAAAGGTTAGGCTACCCACCCGCTGAGGCCGTATTTGAAAACGACGAACTGTACATCCCATTGCTCGCCATCGGCACAGGGGAAGCCTCCGCCGACTTTGGGTTCAACCTCTCATTCCTGCCCGAGGACGGGCTAAAAGCCGTTCCTAAGCTGGAAGGCACTTTCGAGACGGCTACCGAGCTGAAGAATACGGCTTCTTTGCTCCTGACCTTGCTATTGCAAATCTCACTCGATCTGGAAAATGGCTTTGAAGTAGGCATCAGGCCCGGCAGCGTCACCCCGGACCTGACACAGCCAGACATGGCGGGGCAGGTGATCGCCGAACTGTTAGCTACGGGCCAAAACGAAGATCGGCTGGTTTTGATTGGGGACCCTCGGGGCAACCGGCTGGACCTGCGTTCCTTCTCGGTCAAAACCGGCCTGCGCATCGCCACCGGCGAGCAGATGGAAATGATGGCCGAACTCAAGCTGCAGGAAGGCCGGATTATGGTGCTGAAAACGAGCAACGACGGCTTTCTCAATGCCCTCCTGCCCAAGGAAGGCATACAGGGCATATTCGACCTCACCATCGGCTGGTCCAACCTGCAAGGCATCTATTTCCAGGGCAGCGCCGGCCTGGAAATCAAAATACCGGCGCATATCGAACTGGGGCCGATAGAAATTCTGGGCATTAGCCTCGGCCTGCGCCCCAGCCCGCTCCTCAACGGCCCGCCCGGTTTTGACATACCCCTGGGCGCTGACGTGCAGCTGCTGCTAGGCCCCTTTACAGCCGTAGTGCAGGACATGGGCATGAACGCCAAACTCAGCTACCGGGAGGAAGGGGGCGATTTCGGCCCCTTTGATTTCGATTTTGATTTCAAACCGCCAAAGGGCATCGGCCTAGCCCTGGAAAGCCCTGCGATAAATGGCGGCGGCTACCTGTTTTTCGATTTTGAAAAAGGAGAATACGCCGGGGTGGCGGAGCTGGTCGTCAAACAGGCCGTAGCCGTCAAAGCCATCTGCATCATTCAGACCAAACGGCCGGACGGAAGCCCCGGATTTTCTTTCCTGCTGATCATTACCGCTGAATTCAAACCCATCCAACTAGGCTTCGGCTTCACCCTCAACGGCTTGGGCGGGCTCATCGCCATCAACCGTGGCATGGATGTGGAAGCTCTGGCTGGCGGCGTGCGCTCCAACAGCATCAATGCCGTGATGTTCCCCGATGACCCGGTAGCCGAAGCGCCGCGCATCATTGCTGACCTCAACCAATTCTTCCCGGTAGCCGAAGATCGGTATACCTTCGGCCTCATGGCTATCATTGGTTGGGGCACGCCCCCGCTTATTACAGTAGAGCTCGGCTTGATGATACAAGTGCCTGATCCAGTAGTTTTTGCCATACTAGGCGTAGTGCGGGTACAGTTGCCCGACAAGATAGCGCCCGTCGTCAACTTGCAGGCTAACTTTATCGGCGCTATTGATTTTGAGAAACGCGAGATGTTCTTCTTCGCCGCGCTGTTCGAATCCAGGTTCAGCACTTACCAAGTGGAAGGACAGATGTACTTTGCCCTCAACTGGGGCGACGCGCCCAACTTCTTGTTCACCGTGGGCGGCTTCCACCCAGCATTCAAGCCGCCGCCCCTGCGCGGAATTGAGAGCGTGCCCCGCCGCATTACGATCAATCTGCTGCCTACCGACAACCCCCGGCTGACCATTAAAGCCTACTTTGCAGTCACTTCCAACACAGCGCAGTTTGGAGCCAGGGCAGATTTTTACTACGAGATCGAGGGCTTCAGGGTCATTGGCTACATGTCTATCGACGCGCTATTCCGCTTTTCCCCCTTCAAGTTTGTAGCTGATATCAGCGCTAATATGGCTGTGATGAGTGGCGGCACAGAAATAACGAGCATTACTCTGAACGGCAGCCTGTCCGGGCCCAAACCCTGGCACCTCAAAGGCAATGCCAAATTCAAAGTGGTGCTTGTCACTATAAAAGTCCGCGTCAACAAACGCTTCGGCCGGTTCCGGATCCAAATACTGCCCGCACGCCAAGCCCTGCCGCTGCTGTTGGAAGTGCTGCGGGATACCAACAACTGGGAAGCCACCCTGCCCGCTGCCGCCGAGCTGCAAGTCACCCTGCGCAAACTGCCGGAAGAGGAACTCATCCTGCACCCCGCCGGGCAACTCACAGTTCGCCAGAGCCGCCTGCCACTGGGCATGCGCTTCGAAAAAATCGGCAACGAACGGCCGAGCGACTACCAGGCCTTCCGCTTCGCGATAGAGCCGGGCGGCACCCCCGCTCCGGGGCGATCGCGTTCCACCAAGGATTTCTTTGCCCCCGCAGAGTTCATCCGGCTGTCCGACAGCCAACGACTAAGCCGCCGCGCCTTCGAACGCATGGACTCCGGGCAAACCGTGCAGGGCAGCGAGGCTTTTGCCAGCTCTGAACAGCCGGAAACTTACGTAGAGCGAGCCTACAAATTCGAACAGCTTATCCTGGACGATCCCGATTTCTTCGCCGAACCGGAAGAGGAGAACAACCGCCTGACCGAAGCCGAACAACAAGCCTTCGCAGCAGGCAATGCCGTGGCTCGCTCGGCAAACGGCAAACGGCAGCGGCTGCGCCGGGAAGAATCAAGGGAGCTGGTAAAAAGCAAAAGCCTCCTCTTTGCATTGGCTGACAAAACGAGGCTGCAGCCCTTGAAATTGAACGGAAAGCCGATGCGCTACGCCTCAGAAGCAGAAGCGCAGCAAGCCCTGCAGATCATCCAATTGACCAAACCGTATTTGGCACACCGACTACAAGTGCTGCCTATAACCGAAACCCAAACCCTATGAGCCTAGCCCGATACGGATTTTTGCCCTGGCTCCGGCAGGGCATCAGCAAAGACATCAATGAACCGGACCATCTGAGCGCCCACCCAGGAAAAAAGAGCCGGCCTACAGTAGATGTAAGCCTGAAGGTGCACGGCTTGCCGGTAGGCAGCTTCTTCTTGAAAGAAGTCACCGGCCATGCCGAAGCAGAAGGCTCCGACCGGCCCGTCTACAAAAAAGTCCAAATGGTCGGCCCGGGAGATATCACCGGCATCAAATCCGAAGCAATCGTCAAAACCGAACCCCTGCCGGGAGTAGGCAATTTCGAACCCAACTACCTTCCGTACATCGAATTCTACGAGGAGGACTTCCCCTGGCGCTATACGCCATTAAGCGAAAAAGACGGTAAACTGCGCCCCTGGCTGGTGCTCGTCGTGCTGAAAACCTCAGAATTCGAACGCCGCTTCCCGCCAAAGGCACCTTTGCCCGCCATTACCAACGGCAAAGCTAAAGTAGCATTTCCCGCCGCCGAAGAAGCCTGGGCCTGGGCGCATGTGCACACCAACCAACGGCTCGAAAAGGGCAGGGAAGCAGCCCATCTGCGGGAAATTGTGGATGAAAACCCCAATTTGGCTTCTTCCCGGCTGTTGTGCCCCCGAAAATTGGAGGACACTACCCGCTACACCGCTTTCCTGCTGCCCGCCTTCGAGCAGGGCAGACTGGCGGGGCTGGGCGCTGATAACGATCGCATCCAAAGCGAAAGCATTCAAACACCTTCCTGGAATCATCACAAGCAGGACGAATTCGAAAACCTCTGGCCCGTTTACTTTGAATGGGAATTTCAAACCAGCGGTATGATGGACTTTGAATACCTGGTCCGCCGCATCGAAGCGCACCAGCTCGAGGACCCCGTCGGGCGCCGCCCCGTCGATATGCAAGCCCCGGGCTATACCCTTTCCTACCAACAGCAAGAAGGCACGCTGCGGGTGGAAGGAGCGCTGCAGGTCATTGATGCGGATGAGCGACGGCTTGATTTTTTACAGCAGCCACAGGCTCAAACTTTCATCGAAAAACTACAGGAGCTGTTGAACCTCAACGACCCCATCAGCTCCGGCAAAGGAGACGCTCCTACTGCCGACGAAACGCTCTACGCGGATGGCGATGCCGATGACCCTATTGTCACACCTCCTCTCTATGGGCAGTGGCATGCAGGCGCTGAACGAGTAGAGCAGCGCAACAGCAAGCCGTGGTTTTACGAACTCAATCTGGACCCCCGCAACCGCATCGCCGCTGGCTTCGGCACCCTCGTCGTGCGCCGCAACCAAGATGACTACATGACCCGCGCCTGGGAACAAGCCGCTGATATCCTCGCAGCACAAGACCTCATCCGGCGCGCCCGCTTTTCCGGAGAAACCGCCAAACGCCTCAAAAAGGGCTACTTCGATGGCATGAGCAAGGCTACTTTTTCTGCTTTCTCCTCGGCACTGCACCAGCGTTCCAACTTCTCTCAAAACGGCCAGAATCTGGCGGTGGAAAAGGTGGTGGAACGGCGCTACGTGCAAATACTACAGATTACGCAACAATTGAAAG
Source organism: uncultured Phaeodactylibacter sp. (assembly GCA_964397205.1). Lineage (GTDB taxonomy): Bacteria > Bacteroidota > Bacteroidia > Chitinophagales > Saprospiraceae > Phaeodactylibacter. Next base: position 8,875 of record CAYNIT010000054.1, read on the forward strand.
AGGAGCTGGAAACCCTGCAACAGCTGGAAACAAGGCTACAGCAAGAAGAGCAGGTCCTGCAGGTCATCAGAGAGGATATCGAGCAGACGGCATCGGCGATCGAGGCTAAGAAAGCGGAGATCAAAGCTCTTCGCGAAGAGATAGAGGAACAGGAAAAAGTAGTAAAAGAGCAGCGAGGATTGTACACCGATAAGCAGAAGGAAGTCGAGAGGCAGGATGCAGTGGTGAAAAAGCACGAACAGGAGATAAAACGCTTGGAGAAAGAACTGAAAAAAGCCGAAAGCAAGAAAGAAAAAGCGGAATTAGAAAAACAAATAGAAAAGGAAAAGGATGATGAGAAAAAAGCAAAGGAAAAGCTAGAGGATCTGCAAAAAGAAGAGGAAGATCTCAAAAGGAAAAAGGAGGAAGAGGAAGCAAAACTTGAGCAGCTAAAGACGAATCTAGACGATGAAAATGAAGAGTTGGGCAGGCTAAAAGAAAAGGAAAAAGATTTAAAGCGGCAAGAAGCGGAGAAGGAGGCGCTCATTGAGGAGCTAGAGGCGCAGATTGAAGCGCAAAAGGCAGAAATCCGCAGGCTTTCCCGCTTGCGTTTGCCCACTTCGGCACTGCGCCAAGAATACCGGAAAGTAGCCCGCGCCAATGGCCCGGTAGCCCGGCGGGCAGCAGCCCGGGCGCAGCGAGCGGATGCCGTACTGGAAATCAGCAAAAAACTGGAGGCCCTCACTGATAAGGAAGCCTCGCCGGAGAAGGAACTGGCCATCGGTTGGGATGAGCTGGACTGGGGTGCCGAGATGTACAGGCAACAACCGGTAGAGCCCGCGCTTACTCCTGAAGCCGGGCAAACTGATACAGATGAAATCAGTGACAGAGTAGCCCGCTACATGGATGCCAATGCCGCGCTCAACCAGCGCCTGCGGGAAGAGCTGAAGGTCAAAACGCAGGCCGATATACCCGCAGTAGATGTTCGGACCCGCGCCCTGCTGACTTACCCGGAATTTCGGGAAGCCACCTATGAGGCCCTGGCAAAAATCTCCTCCGAGCTGATGCTGCCCAATGTGCAGCTCATCCCCATGGATACCTTCTCCCTGTTGGAGGTCAATCAGCGCTTCATCGAGGCCTACTTGCTGGGGTTGAACCACGAAATGGCGCGCGAACTGCTCTGGCGGGAATTCCCCACCGATCAGCGCGGCAGCTACTTCCGAACCTTTTGGGACAATACCGACCGTCAGGATCAGGCCTCCCTTCACCTCCCGCCTGACATTGAGCTACTCACAGAAATGGCCGGCTCGCTGGGCCAGCACTTGCCCGGGCGACGCTCCACGCCCCCGCCCACCGAGGGCAACCCGAATGTGGTGTTCGTCATCCGTAGCGAATTGCTGAAGAAATTCCCCAACGCTATGGTCTATATGCAGAAAGCCAAAAACGTCAAAGCACCCCGAGGCTTGACCACGGGCAAGGACAAAAGCGAGCGTCTGATGCCCATCTTCCAAGCCAAGATTGACCCGGAGATCGCCTTCTTCGGCTTCCCAATTACAGCCGAGGAAGCCCGGGGCAGCGCCACAGCCCCCGGCTGGTTTTTCATGGTACAAGAACGCCCAGGCGAGCCCCGCTTCGGCCTCGACCTTCCCGCCGAGGAAGAAAAAACCGCTGGCCGGCCGGCTATCAAAAGCTGGAACGACTTGTCGTGGGAAGATGTCAAAACGGACGAGTCAGGGTACTTGCTCCTCCGGGAGTCCGCTTTTTCACCGCTGCCCCCGGAGAAGGACAGCGAACAGCAGTACCGATGGAACTACAACAGCGCCCACACAGCAGCCATATTGCTCCAACTCCCTTTTCGGGTAGCCGTACACGCTACCGATATGCTTAAAATACCTGAGAACAATGCCTGAAGTAACCCCTGCCCAGCTGAATACCGAGCTGTCCCAATTGGATGGCGAGCTGCCCATTGCCCTGTTCCCGCTAAAGTTGCAGACACGCTTCGCCACGCCTAACATGGTAGCTGCTTTGGGAAAAAAGGAGGTGCCGCAACCAGAAAGCGGCGAGCTGCCCACGGAGCTATGGGTGCGCATTTATCCCGATGATATTTTCCTGGACACCCTGGAAAGCGAACTCCTGGAAGAAGAATTCGAGGCCGCCAAATCCTACTGGATCACCCTCCGAAACCATGCTGCTTCTGAGGGCCGGCTGCAGGAAAAACGAGCCGCCTGGCGCTCGCTTTCCGAAGCTTTCGGCCCGGTCCGTGCCCGCTTGCTGCTGAAGCAGACGAGGCCCATCAACGGTATAGACCAGGCGGGCTTCCCAGAAGCGGAGCCCAGCTTTCCTGAGCCCAGCCTGGCCTCCGATAGCTGGACCAGAGCAGCCCATACCTACCTGCTGCCCGACCGGTTCATCATCAGCCTCGAAAAGGGCGGCAGCCACCGGCAGTACGCCGGCAATCCCATTCAGAAAACCGAGGAAGCAGTCACTTTGGGGCTTGACCCCAGCAGCCTGGATCATTTCGAAGACGGGCCGGAGGGCCTGAAAATCCCGGAAAGTATCCGCTGGATGACCGACTTCCCAAAGGCCGTAGAAGTAGGCATGGCCCTGCGCATTCCACTGGAGGGCTGGAAAGCAGGTGACCGGATCGAAAGCTTGACCGCCCTGGGTTGGATGAACGACAAGAGCCCGGAGGAGTCTGCCAATTTGCTGGCCCGGCTATTGGAAAACCACCGGTACAAGGCAGGGGGCATGGACCTGGCGCCAGTTGGAACCCCCACCAACAACACACGAGAGGAAGATGCCATGCTCAGCCCGGAGGAGCGCGAAGAAGAAAACGCCCCGGATGAGGCCCCAACCACAGGCAGCGATGCACAGCGCCTGGCCAAAGCCCTGGGCCTGCCTCCGGATACCTTTGCCGGTTTGGGCAACAGCCCTTCCAACAGCATCGAGGATGCTCGAATGCTGCGGAAACTCCTATTCCCGGTTACCCTGAGCCAAAGCCTGTCGTTCTGGCAACCGGATGTGCCCGAAGCGCTGAAAAGCGAACTCGAAGCGTATTTTGCAGAATGGGTGAGCGGCCGGGGCCAACATCCGGCGCTGCGCGTGGACGATCAGCCCTACGCCTTTCTGCCGGCCCTGCCCTTTTCCCAAATCGCTACCCGGCAGCCTTATCCGGAAGGAAGCCTGCGCCGTAAGCTTTGGAACAATTTCCTCTGGCCCTTGCACCGCTGGTACGAACAACAGCTCCCAAAGGTAAAACGCATTGAGCGGGGCCTCGACGCGCAGGAGGCGCAACTGAACCTGCTGGCCATACTGCAACTGCACCCTACGAGCGTTGCTTACCGCCAACGCTTCGCGCTGCAGCCGTGGGGTATACAACGGGAGCAAATCACCGACATATTCGGGTTGCCAGAAACGCAAATCCGTGCCGATCGAGCGGGCGAAAGCATTCAAGAACAATGGAATAAAGCAGGCCTGCCGGAGTTCATTGGCCTCAATCAGCTGCTGTTTGCCAATGAAGCCCGGCCTATCCTTTTTGAAAATATACAGGGAGAAGGGCTGGCGGAGGCCGTCGGAGAGGACGTACTGCTCGGAGCGCCGGGCGGCATCATACCGCCATTGCCCGGAGAGCAACGCCATTACCTGGAATGGCTGGAGGAGGTTGGCATGGATAACCCCAATGCACAACCGCCCGGCGAAGAACCGCCCTACGCCCTGTTGTACCACCTCTTGCACCACCGGCTGCGGCAACTGCCTCCGGAGGAAACCGAAACGGCCAAAGCCGTCCGAGATATTCTGAAAAAGATTAAAAACTGGCCCGCCCCCTATCTGCGGCCCATGGTACAGGAGCATTTAGACTGTTGCACCTACCGCCTTGATGCCTGGATTGGAAGCTACGCCGCTCAGCGGCTGGAGGATTTGCGGGCAGCCCCGGAGGAAAATTCCAAACAGCCTTACCGCACAGGCATACAGATCGGCGCCTGGGGCTATCTGGAGCACCTCTATCCCCAATCGGGAGAAGAAGAAGCAGAGTACATCCCTGCCCCCTCCCTACAGCACGCCACCGCCGCCGCGGTGCTGCGCAGCAGTTTTCAAAATGACCGCTCCAGCGAGGCTAACGACAAGCTCTTTGCCGTCGACCTGAGTGCCGAACGGGTGAAGAATGCCCTTTTCCTGTTGGAAGGCGTGCGCAATGGGCAAGACCTGACAGCTCTGTTGGGCTACCGCCTGGAGCGCGCCATGCAATCGTATCGGGATGAGGAAGGCAATCCAGCGCTAGCTGCCAGTATTCAAAAGCTGCGGAAGCGCTACCGCCGTAAGGCTATACCGCTGGTGCAGGCAGACCAAGGCAGCGCCCCAGAAACTGAAGAAGATCAGTCGCAGGCTGTCATCGATGCTCTGGAACTGCTGGACGACGAACAGAAGGAGTGGGAAGCCATCGTAGGAAGCAACTTAAAAAATGCCTTACAAGCAATCGTTGACGACCTGGACAAGCAGCTGGACAGCGTACGGGACCTGCTGGCCGCCGAAAGCGTCTACCAATTGGCGGGCGGGCAAATGGACCGTGCCAAAGCTGCCCTGGATGCAATGACGGACGGGCAGCAGCTGCAGCGCCCAGAACTTGTAGGCCAGCCCCGCAGCAGTTTGCCCCTGACTTTTCGTATGGGCGTATTGCTGCACGACCGCCCTCTGCCTGTAACTGGCGGTGCCCCCAGTTCTCTGCGGGCCGTTGTCAGCCCCAAACTCAACCGCTGGCTATTCGACCGGCTGCCGGATATGGGGGACATCAAAGTGCGGGTGCGCTGGGCGCAGAACCCGGTGGATGGAGCTGCTGCCGATTTCCAATACGATACCCTGCCCCTGCGCCATTTGTTCATCGAGCCCATCGACCTGGCTTATATGATGCACCTGAGGCGGGCGAAGCCGGAAGCCAGCGAGCTGCAATACCGCATTGAGCGGGCTGTGCGCCAGCAGCATGACCTGCCCCTGGACCGGCGCATCGAAATCCTAGAACAGGACCGCACCGGCTTCCGTTCGCGCGACTACACCCTGTTCGCCCTAGAGCCGCTGGCTGCCGGCTTGGGAAAAATGCTCCTGGAGACCCGGTGCCTACACCCCAAAGATTTTCTGCAAAGCAATGCCGCCGAAAGGGAGGAAGCTGGAAAATTCTGGGAACCCAGCTTTTTGCGCCGGCAGTTGCGGACTGCCGCCCTGCAAATGGAAAACCATCAAGGGAGCTTTGAAGGCAGGCTGGCCAATTTGGCTGTACGCCTCAACCGAGGCGATGCCATGAGCCGGCAACAAATAGCCTGGGACCTGGAACGCTTGCAGGAAGACCTGTTTTTCTACGCGGCGCTCGGGTGGGTCGAAGCCGTCCCCACGGCGGTCGACCGGCTAGACCGCTTTGTTTTGGAAGACTACTACCGCCGGGCCAGCAGCTTTCTGAACAATGCCCGGAAGCGCAATCAGCAGGCCCGAAGCCTGTGGAAAGAAGGTTCGGAAGCCCCGCTTTCAGAATTGCTGAGCAGCTCCTCCGGCCAATCGCCCGAAGAAGAGGTAGCGCTGCTGGAAAACATCGCAGAGCTGTTGTTTGGCAAATTCTACCGCCTGCTGCCCGATTTTCGCCTGCCGAAGCCTGCCGACACAGACAAAGCCCTGGCCGATGAAGAGCTGCAGGGCTCCAGGCAAAACTTCGCCGTGCAACGCTGGATACAAACCCAAGCCCCCCTGCGGCCGAAAATGGATTTGTACTACCGGGCAGATATGCTGATCGATGCCTTCGGCGGCACCAAGGAAAGAGAAGGCTACAAGCTGCTGCAGTTTCCCCTGCGAGCGGGCAAGACAGGCCCTTGGGTGGGGCAAGCCTACGGCGACTTCTTGCCGCACGGCGATACCATGGCGATGACGCTGGAGGTGCAATCGGATTTTGACCTCGGCCACGGCACCTTCTCCGGATTGCTGATTGACGAATGGCAGGAAGAGGTGCCGGACCCGCAGGCCAATACCGGCATTGCCCTGCGGTACGATCAGCCGGATACCGAAGCGCCCAATGCGGTACTGCTGGCCCTCACGCTGCCTGGCTCAGCGGCTTGGGATTGGGAGGCTTTGCATACCGCTGTACACGACAATCTGAAGCTGGCAAAACTGCGGGCTATTGACCCGGACATCCTCAAAGAATCTTTCCTGGATCAGGTCCTGCCCGCTGTACTAGGGCCTATTTACCTGCAGGAAGACGGACAAGCTGGTGCAGAAAGCTTGCTGTTTGGCTCTATGCCCAACCAGCGCCGGCAGGTCGATCCTCCGCCGGTTGATATCGACGATCCTGATTTTGAGAACATTGACCTCGGCAACACCGTGGATTAAAATACTTGAAAATGGCTGATACTACACCTGTTTGGAACCGCCTGGAAGTACGGTCGCGCAGCGAATATTTCAAGGATAACCTGCGCAACCAAATTTACGACCCTTACTGGATGCTCTGCCGGCAGTGGCAAACCGGCGAGTTTGCGGCATCCGACAATGGCTCCCCCGCAGAGGTGAAAGTAGAGTGGCGGCAGCATCCTCTCGGAGCTTTGTCCGTCGATGGCAAGCCCGATGCTCCCTACCGGCACGATCAGCCGCTGGAAGCAGCCGTAGAGCGGGTAAAGGTGCATCCTGGCCTTCCATTGCGCATGGAAATGGGGCGGCACCTCCTGCGCATGCTGCGCAGCGCATTGGGCAACAGCGCCGAAGGCATTATCCGGGAATTGAAGCAAGCTGCAGGCCTCCAATTTCAACTGCCCGCCGATGAGCGCCTGGAGGACCGGCAGCGCAATGCGCAGCTGCTGAGCAACCGCAACCTGCAGAGCTGGGTACACGCTGCCGTACAGACGGGCATGATTGACGGTGGGGCGCTGTATGATCAACTGCGCTCTGGCAAAAAGCTGTCCGATTTTCTTGCTCAGAATAACCCACAAGCCGATCGGGTTGGAACAACCTGGGTCGAATGGTTTGACGAGCAGTACAATCAACCGACCAGTGAGCACCAAGATGCCTGGCAGCCCGAGCGCATGGAGTACCGCTTCAGCGCCAAATGGGAAGCTAGCGGGCAGGCGGCGTTACAGCTCGGCGCGGAGGAGTATCACGAGGGGCATCTGGACTGGTATTCCTTCCAGTTGCAGTCCTCCGGCGGAGGCGAGCCGGAAGAACCCCTGCGCGCCCGCCACCTCCTGCCGACTGAAGTAAATTACCCCGGTATGCCCGCCGCTCGCTGGTGGGAAGTGGAAGACGGCAAAGTGAACCTATTGGCCATCGAGGCGGGAGCTACCCAAACCGGCCGTTTGGCCCTCGTGGAGTTTGCGCTGATGTACAGCAACGACTGGTTTGTGCTGCCACTGCGCGTACCAGTGGGCGGCTTATTGGATGTAGCGCAGCTTAGCATCCGGAATGTTTTTGGCCAGTGGTCAAAGGCAAAACACTACATCAGCGAAGAGACCAGCCAACCGTGGAGCTTCTTTGCGCTGAAGAGCGGGCTTACCCTCAGCAGCGAGCATGCCCGCTATCTCCTGCTGCCCCCTACTGTTGTGGATAGGAAAGAAAGCCAGCCGCTAGAGGAAGTCTACCTGGCCCGCGACGAAATGGCGAATATGGTTTGGGCCATCGAGCAGCACGTCCCGGACGGCATAGACGGCCGGCTGGAGGGCAACGCAGCGGCTATGAAAATGGCGGCTTACCTGCAAGAATTGTCGGACGAAGCTACGGGCGGCCAGAGCCCACCGCAAACCTTGGAAAATGAAGCCAAAGTACAGTACCGACTAGCCACCGAAGTGCCGGAGTACTGGATACCCTTCAAAGCAGTACCTATAGCCGGAGGAGGAGGAGCTGTACAATTGCAAAGAGCCGCCATGCCCCGCGTGTACGAGGGCCTGAAAATCGAACGCATCCGCCCCCGCACCAGCCTGCTGCGCCCGGGCCTGGATGGCACCGCCTACCATCCCTTTTTCCTACCAGAAGAAGAGGTACCCAAAGCGGGTATCAAGGTGAGCCGGAAGTGGCAGCGCGCGCGTTGGTATCAGGGCAGGACTGCGCTCTGGAGCGGCTTCCGCAAGCAGAACGGCCGGGGCCAGGGCAACAGCGGCCTGCGGTTCGATAGCCTGCGGGAAAAACCTTGATTGTAGAGGCTTTGCCTGTCCCTTGCGGGAGCAGCTGCAATCCATCAACATGAAGTTCCACCAAATTGGCGATCAGCAGCTGATCAGCATCAGGGGTTGCAGCTATTGCCGGGAGCCGCAAGTAGTGGCGCGGGAGGCTCCTGTAAATTGGTGAATACTCTTTCCATAGGCTATAGGGTTAGGAATACCCAGGCAGGAGCGCAAGGCCTGCGCCGCTATTCTTAAGAAAGTCAGCTAGATAACAAGTAAAAAAGAAACAACTCTTTATATTTGAGTAATGTAAAAAACCTCTCCGACAATGAAACACCGCCTTACCCTTTACCTTTCTTTGCTATTCGTTATTATAACAGCTTTTTCGCTGCTGCCGACTTCGCCACCGCCTCCCGGCGCTGTTGGGCCGTACCTCAATGGAGTATTCCCCACAAAAACGCCTGGTGCCAGCGGTGCCTGGAGCCTGGAAGACCCCTGGCCGGGCCTTAGTGTGCCTTCTCCATTACGCATCGTGCCCTTTCCAGGAAGCGAAGACGTTCTTGTGCTCAGCAAGCAAGGAGAGATATGGCGGGTTTCCTTTGCCGACCAAACTCAGGAATTGGTCCTCGACATCAAAGACCGGGCGTTCAAAGCAGGCGAGGCTGGCACCACGGGCATCGCTCTGCACCCTGAGTTCGGCAATCCGGCAGCCCCAGACAAGCAATGTGTTTTTGTCTTCTACCGGCACAAACCACAGCCCAACTCCTGGGATGAAAAGGGCTTTAACCGGCTGTCGAAATTTTTCTGGGATGAAGGCGCTGGCCAATTTGATGAGAGTACGGAGGAGATTCTCTTTCAACAATATGACCGTTCTACCTGGCATAATGGAGGAGGCATGTTTTTCCATCCAAAAGATGGCTTCCTGTACATCGCGCTAGGGGATGAAGGCCATCAGGATTACAAAGCCATCTCTAATCAACGAATCGACCGCGGCTTCTTTGGCGGCATGCTGCGTATAGACGTGGATAATGACCCGAACCGAAGCCACCCCATTCGGCGGCAGCCACAACCCGCTGAGTGGGGCCCGCAGGACCCAAGCTGGGGAGAAACGTATGCTCAAGGCTACAGTATTCCCAACGACAACCCCTGGCAGGATGAAGAAGGAGATATTTTAGAGGAGTTTTGCGCTATTGGCATGCGCAGTCCCTTTTCGATAAGTTACGATGAAAAAAGTGATAAGATTTGGCTGGGAGATGTAGGCGAAGCTTTGCGCGAGGAAATTTCCACCGTAGCGAAGGGCCAGAACCTGCAATGGCCTTACCGGGAGGGCACTGTAGCCTCTGAGGAATTCTCCCGGCCTGATAACCTCATAGGGGAAGAACAGCCCCCAGTCTACGAATACGGCCGTGAAGTGGGAGGCTGCATCATTGGCGGGGCGGTTTACCGCGGCGACCGCTTCCCCAATTTGTGGGGAAAGTACTTGTTTGCTGACTACCTGGAGGGCAAGATCATGGCCCTTAATGCCGAGGAGGAAAATGCTGCCTCCGAGCACGAGCTGCTGATAGCCGATATAGAAAATTTGGGCTTGGACTTGCCGGAAGACCCTGGCATTACAGGCTTGTTCCCACAGGCCGATGGGTCCATACTGGTTACTGTGCAAAGTACTGACTTTGCTACGCCCGGAAAAATTCTGCGCCTCACTTCAGAAGAGGTCATCCCTGATCCGCCGACGCTGTTGTCAGAACTTGGTGTTTTTACTGACTTACAAACTCTGGCCGTAGCACCAGGCATTTTGCCCTACACGGTCAATTCTCCCCTCTGGTCGGATAGAGCTGTAAAAAAACGGTGGATGGCCATACCCAATGACGGCACATTCGATGAGCCGGAAGAGCAAATTGTGTTTGACCGGATGGAAGACTGGCAGTTTCCGGAAGGGACAGTATTCATCAAACACTTTGAGTTGCCCGTGGACGAAAGCAAGGGGGCAACGGTTCGTCTGGAGACCCGTTTTTTCATCATGGGCGAAGGCGGAAGAAGCTATGGGCTGACCTACCGATGGAACGAAGCGGGCACGGATGCGGAGCTGCTGAAGAGCAAAGCCAGCCGCGCCTACACGTTGTACGAAAACGGCAACCCTGTCGGTACCCAAGTCTGGGAGTTTCCAGGCAGAGATCAGTGCCTAAGCTGCCATACGCCTAATGCCAACTATGTGCTGGGAGTCAAAACACACCAGCTCAACGGCCCGATGATGTACCCCGGCTCAGCCCATAGCGTGAACCAACTCAGCTACCTGAGCCAGACTGGCATACTTGACCAGCCCATCTCTAATCCGGGCCGGCTGCCGCGCGCTTACGCCATTGACGACGAAACGGCAGATTTGGAACTGCGCGTACGTTCGTACCTCGATGCTAATTGTGCTTCCTGCCACCGTTTGGGAGGCGTGGCCGAAGTGAATCTGGATTTTCGATTCCAGCTTCCTCTGCATTTGCAAAACTTCATCAATCAACCCACGAGTAGCTCCAATTCTGACCCGGACCGCTTGATTGTCAAGCCAGGCGATCACGCCAATTCAGAAATCTGGGTGCGGGATGCCAGCCTTTCCGGCAATCAGATGCCCCCGCTGGCCCGCTCCATTATCGATGAAGTGTATATTGACTATCTGGCAGAATGGATCGATCAGCTCCCTCCCGATGCGGGCACCATCAATGAGCTGATTCTGTATCCTAACCCGACTCAAGACCTGCTGGGCATTCGGCTGAGCGATGCATGGGTGGGGCCCTTTCAGGGACAGGTGCTTAACTTAAAAGGGCAGAAAGTACGTTCTTTTACCTTCAATTCTCATGCTTACTCTATAAATGTAGGAGACATGGAGGCAGGGACTTATATTTTCCACATGAGCACCGGCAGCGAGCGGGTTGTGAAGAAATTTGTGGTGCAGTAGTTTTTTCAGCAATGGCGGTAGTTTTTAATTCTGCAGGGTCTGCGCCTACGTTGGGTGTGCCGGGAGTTGGGCTTCGAGCGCCTCATCCTCAAGAGCAACAAGCTGCGCTGCTACTTCGTGGAAAACCCGCAGTCGCCCTTTTACGAAAGTGAGCTGTTCCAAAGCATCCTGGCCTTCGTGCAGCAGGAGGGGCACCGGCAGGGGCTCAGCTTCAAGAAATCTACCCGCCACTTCATGTTGATCAAGGATAATGTGAGGAGCTTGCAAAAGGCGCTGAAGGTGCTGCGGAAGATTAAGGGGAAGGTGAAGAAGGGGGAAGAGGTGGTTGCTTGAGGGTTTGCCGCTTGTTGACAGGAACCAGACTATCTGAAAATTCGTTATC
>CAYNIT010000055.1:0-20085 GCA_964397205.1 uncultured Phaeodactylibacter sp.
CCCTCCCGAAGCGAGTTCGGGATGCTCTGAACCAAGGGAGCTAATCGCCCATAATGTTATGCTTTTGCAGCTCTTGCGCTACGCTTGTATAAATTGCGAATGCAAATATAGGCGCAGTTTTGATATGCCGCAAGTTTTTCAAAGAAAATGTGTGGATTTTCTCCTACAAGTTGGAGGTGATAAGGAGGTCCAGCGCTGTGGACTTGATTGCGAAGCGCTCGCCCAGGTAGTCGTTGGTCAAGCAGCCTTTGTAGGTGTAGACGCCGTGGCGCAGGCCGGGATTGTTGAACAGCAGGTGCTCTATGCTGCCGGTGCTGCCCGCTTTCAGCAGGATAGGAGTAAGGATATTGCTCACCGCGACAGAGGCCGTACGAGCCACGCGGGAGGCGATATTCGGCACGCAGTAGTGGATGACATCGTGCTTGAGAAAGGTCGGGTGGTCGAAGGTGGTGACCTCGGAGGTGGCGAAGCAGCCGCCCTGATCGATGCTCACGTCTATGATGACAGCACCGGGTTTCATATTCATGACCATCTCTTCGCTGACGATGACCGGTGCCCGGCCGGACTTAGCGTGGATGGCCCCGATGGCGACATCGGCGTAGATGAGTTCCGCCTCCAGGTAGTGAGGGTTGATGGCGGAGGTATACAGCGGGCGGCCCACCTGGTTTTGCAGCCGCTTAAGCTTGTAGATGTTGTTGTCGAAAATGCGCACTTCCGCGCCCAGGCCTAGGGCGGTTCGAGTAGCGTACTCCGCTACGATGCCCGCACCCAGTATCACCACCTTAGCACTCGGAACCCCGGAGATGCCGCCCAGCAAAACGCCCTTGCCGCCGCTTGTCGTAGCCATAAGCTCGGCTGCGGTGAGCATCGCGCTGATGCCTGCCATTTCGCTCATGATGCGGACTACCGGAAAAGTGTCAGAATCATCTTTGATATACTCCATAGCCAGCGCAATCACCCGCTTCTGCTTCAGCTTATTGATGTAGTCGGCAGTGATAATGGGTAGCTGCAGGGGCGAAATGAGAATCTGATTGGGGTGCATCAGATCGATTTCCTTGGGAGTGGGCGGCGCCACTTTAATGATGACATCCGCCTTGTAGACTTGCTCAGCGCTGTAGGCAATGTCCGCTCCGGATTCTGAGTAATCATGGTCCGGATAGCTGGATTCTTCGCCGGCACCCGCTTCCACCACTACCCGGTGGCCGTGCCCGATGAGCGTAGCTACGGAAGAAGGCACGAGAGCGACCCGGTTCTCCTGCATGGTGATCTCCTTCGGAATACCAATGAAAAGCTTTTTAGGCTTGGAAGGGACCTGCAGGGTCTCGGTCTGGGGGATAAACTGCCCCTCGGTAAATTCCTTGGGGACTTGCACTTTCTTTTTTTCCTGATCGCTCATACTAAACGTAGCTTCTCTTGATAGCCTACAAAAATAGAATTTTTCGGGTGGAATCGTCCACGATTTCCAGCTTTATTCGAAGGTGCTCCTCGGGCAGCAGGGGGCTTATCAGCTCGGGCCATTCGATGAAGCACAGGGCACCGCTGTCGAGATAGCTTTCTATGCCGATGTCCAAGGCTTCTTCCAGCCGCTTCAGACGGTAGAGGTCCGCGTGGTACAGAGGGGCACCCTTCGCTGTCCGGTACTCATTGATCAAGGCAAAGGTAGGGCTGTAAACATCGTCCTCCACCTCTAGATGGCGGCAAAGCGCTTTGATGAGGGTGGTTTTGCCCGACCCAATTTCCCCTTCGAAGGTGATTATTCTGCGGCCGCCGGCGTAGTCCATCAAAGACTCTGCTACTGCTTCCAGCTCCTCGGGATGTCCTACGGTGATTGCTTTCATGAAACCAGCTTTGCGCCAATACCGAAGGAACAGCTCACAGGGTGGCGGAGTTGATATTTACTTAAGATAACTTTAAGTTTGCAGTTCTTTTTCAAGCTAGTAGAAACGCCAATTTTTCCGTATTTTTGCAGAATGAGCACAAAAAGCGATAACGAAATCAAAAACCCCCAAAACGGGGAGTATGGTGCCTCCAACATTACGGCACTGGAAGGATTAGAAGCAGTACGCAAACGCCCAAGCATGTACATTGGCAGCACCGATGCCAAAGGGTTGCACCACCTCGTCTGGGAGGTCATCGACAACTCCATAGATGAGCATCTCGCGGGGTACTGCACACAGATAGATACCATCATACACGCCGACAATTCCATTACCGTCAGAGACGACGGCCGCGGTATCCCTATTGATATGCACACCAAGCTGAAAAAATCAGCGCTCGAGGTGGTAATGACCGTCTTGCACGCCGGCGGCAAATTCGACAAAGATTCTTATAAAGTATCCGGTGGCCTGCACGGGGTAGGGGTATCCTGTGTCAACGCCCTGTCCTCTCATCTGCGCGCAGAAGTGCATCGGGAAGGCAAGGTGTACCGGCAGGAGTATGAACGCGGCAAACCAACCGGGCCAGTAGCTGAAGTGGATACCACTGACAAGCGGGGGACCTACATCACTTTCCACCCGGACGGAGACATCTTCGACCTCATTTTCTACAAATACGAGGTGCTGGCCAATCGCATACGGGAACTGGCCTACCTCAATAGCGGTCTTAGGCTGACGCTGACCGACGAGCGGCAAAAGGACGAGAACGGCAACTTCAAGCACGAATCTTTCTTCTCCGAAGGCGGGCTCAAAGAGTTTGTTCAGTTCATTGATGAATCCCGGCAGGGGCTCATCGAGCAGCCTATCCACATCAAAGGCGCGGAGGAAAACGTGGAAGTGGAAGTAGCCATGAACTACAATACTTCCTTCTCCGAGACCATCTATTCCTACGTCAATAACATCAATACCCGCGAGGGCGGCACCCACGTCAATGGCTTCCGCCGGGCAGTCAACCGCTTGTTCAAGCAATACGGAGAGGAAAACGGCCTATTCAAAAAGTTGAAGTTCAATATCTCCGGCGAAGACTTCCGAGAAGGCTTGACCGCAGTGATTTCGGTGAGAGTGCCCGAGCCGCAATTCAAAGGGCAGACCAAAGGCGAATTGGGCAATTCCGAAGTGACGGGCATCGTCTCCCGCGCCGTAGGAGAGGTCTTGGGCCACTATCTGGAAGAAAACCCGAGAGATGCCAAGCGCATCATCGACAAGGTGATACTGGCGGCCACCGCCCGCCACGCCGCGCGGAAAGCCCGGGAAATGGTGCAACGCAAGAACGTGCTGGCAGGCGGCGGCCTGCCCGGAAAGCTTTCCGACTGTTCCTCCCGCAACCCGGATGAGTCGGAGCTGTTCCTGGTGGAGGGAGACTCCGCCGGCGGCACTGCCAAACAGGGGCGCGACCGCCGCTTCCAGGCCATCCTTCCCCTGCGAGGTAAAATCCTCAATGTGGAGAAAGCCCTGGAGCATAAAATATATGAAAACGAGGAGATCAAGAACATGTTTACCGCTCTGGGCGTCTCCATCGAAGAACAAGATGAAGGCGAGCGGCTGCTCAATATGGACAAGCTCCGCTACCACAAAATCATCATTATGTGTGATGCTGATGTGGATGGCAGCCATATCGTAACGCTAATTCTTACCTTCTTCTTCCGCTATATGAAGCCGCTGATCGAGCGGGGGTGCGTGTACATCGCCCAGCCTCCCCTTTATTTAGTCAAGAAGGGCAAGCAGTTCCGCTACTGCTGGTCGGAGGAAGAACGGCAGGAGGCCGTGGAAGCCTACTCGAGTGGCCCGGACGATAAATCCGTAAAGGTGCAGCGCTATAAGGGGCTCGGAGAGATGAATGCGGAGCAGCTTTGGGAAACCACCATGGACCCGGATACCCGCATCCTGCAGCAAGTTTCCATCGAAGATGCCCGCGAGGTCGACCGCATTTTCTCTATGCTGATGGGCGATGAGGTGCCGCCGCGCCGCGCATTTATCGAGGAAAATGCTAAGTACGCTAATGTAGATATTTAAAACCGGTGCTTGCAGAGCTTTGGGCCGATCGACAACCGGCTCTGCAGGCGCTCTTTCCTTTTTGGCCACTGTTACCTGCCGTCACCATTGGGCAAACCTGGTTCCGGAACCGATTAGAAACACAAATACCCGAGTGACAACGATATCCTTTCCAAAAACTTTCAGCACCAGCGCATTCAGCCATTGAAATAGGGGGAATTCCATGCGGAACACACCTTCCCCATTGCCCCGCTCGTCGCGGCGCGGCCGCAGGATGTTCATGTCTTCTTCGTAAAAACTAAGCGTGGTGGCCTGCGTCTGGGTCTGCCGCCAAGCGTGGATGCTGATGAGGTCCTTGTCCAAGTGCTCCCAGTGCATCAGCAGGCTAATTCCAATGCCAGAAAAATCAGGCTGTTCTTCAGCGCTTTGCTCATTGCAGAAAATGGTGGTGGCTGGCAAATTAAGAAAAGCCGGCCGAAACCCGTATTTGCAGTTTTGCGAAAAGCGCTATTTTACAGCCATCATTTCCAGTACTCCCCCTATTATTGTATACTGATGCGCTCTACTACCCGCTGTTGGGTAGAGCGGCCGGTTATCTCAAGCAGGTAAATCCCATTCGCCAGGCCGCTAAGGTCTATCCGTCCGGCATTAAGCTGCGATACAACGAGCTCACCGGTACTGTCATAGAGGGCAATACGGTAATCAAAGGAAGCAGAAGTCTCAACGTAAAGAAAGTCCGTTGCCGGGTTCGGATAAATGCTGACTGCGGCACCGTTGATTTCCCGCGTGGAGGTAACCAGGTCCATACCGTCGCAGTCCTCGTCGATCCCATTGTTAGGAATCTCCTCAGTATCCGGATTAATGTCGGGGTTTTCGTCATCACAGTCCTCGGCAATTGGGAAGCCGTCCTCGTCCAGATCGTCGTCCGGGGTAGTCGGGTCGCAGTCATCATCCAGCCCGTTGTATGGTGTTTCGGTAAACAGCGGTGATACATCGGGATTGTTGTCGTTGCAGTCCTCGTTTTCGGCAACTCCATCGCCATCTTGATCCAGCCAAACGCCCGTCAGGGAAGTAAGCACGCTGCAGGTAGGGCCGTTGAGGTTGCCGCCCAGGGTACAGAGCGTGTCTCTGCGCAGAAAAAAGGATTCAATATTGGGTTCTGCAACTGCCGAGAAACCAAGGGTGATCTGATTGCCGCTTGTGTCCTGGTACAGCACCGTATCGCCGAGGTCAGCGTATACTTCTCCCGTTGGGCTGCTGCCCAGAGACTCTACAGAAACCATACCATATAGAGAATCCTGAGATTGGATCTCGCCGGATTCCGGAATGTATTTGCGAATGCCATTGTCTGTACCGATGAGGATCTCGCCGTCCACCTCTACAAATATGTCCTTAATGAGCCCGGATGCGGAACGTTCTAAAATGGTGTCTTCCCTGACTTCTGCCAACAAGTTGAAGTTGCTCACGATCGCGCTGCCCGAATCGAGCGCTTTCAAATTTCCTATCCCAAAGAAACCATCGCCAAACGGGAAGATTTCTTCAAAGGCGCCATCCTCAAACTTAAGAAGCCCAGGGCCATTTTCGGTCGCCCAGACGGTATTCCCAGAAGCCCGTACGCTTTTTAAATCATCAAAAGGGATGTCCGAATTGCCCATCGTGTAGGAGGTGACTTCACCATTTTCATCATAGGAAAACAAGCCGTCCGAACTAGCATACCATATCAGCCCGGAGCTGTCTTTGGTGATGCCGCAATCGGAAGAAAAGGAATTATCATTCAAGACAATGGGGGCCGACCAGCTCTCATTTTCGTATACCTGAAAACGGTTGCCCCTCAGCCCCAGGTAAATGGTGCCATCATCGTCCGCATGTACATCGCAGGCGCATTCCGAATCGAATTCTATCTGCTGTTTTAAAACCTGCGCATTGATAGGTTCTCTAGCGAGGAGCGCGAACAGGAGGAGCGCTATACACTGAAATTTCATACTAAGTCAATTTTGTGAGAGAAACTTTTGCCGCTGCAATTACAAAAAATCTTGGAAAATTACATATGCTTTTAGGATGAAGTATTATTCTGTCTATAGAGTATACTGCCGGCAAAGTTGCCCTTTGAGAGGCAGGAGCAATTGATTGCACACTTTACCCGGCGGCAAGTTCGGCACAATGGTTTGGCCTCGGAGCCTACCCTGCCCTTGCTCCGGCGGAGCGTGCAGGCTTGTACTTTTTTCAAGTAGGTAAGATAGGCATCGACACAAAAAGCCTCCACACCGGAAGCAACCGCTTACAGGCGGCCCCACCTACTTTTCCTGCCTCGAAAGCACCCACCGAAACCGGAGGCCTTCCCCCTCCTCTGCAGGCTCTGCCCGGATTAAGATATTGGGCCCACGGCTTTCCTCCATATTCTCCAGAGCGGTGCGGCCCAGGTCCGAACGGAACAAATTGGCAAGCGGCAGCTCAAAAAGCAGATTGGTGTGCCCGTCGCCGCCCAGGCAGTACGTACCCTGCACGCTGAATGTCAGGACGGAAGAGGGAATGTGGAAATGGCCGATCTTCAGGTCCTGCCCGTTCAGGTAAAGGGTGTTTTCCAGCGTGGCAAATTTGATGTTTGACAGGTCGCGTTTACGGAACAGCAGGTTGTTGATGGAATCAAGAGCCGGCAGCTCGATCAAACTCCCATTTTCTAAGCGGAACTCAAAGCGCCCCCTCATAGAAGCAGGATCCAACTCATAATTGGCATTGGCACGGCTGCGGAAAGCAATATCGGCGCTCAGCCGCCCTTCTACATTTTCTTTGGTCAGGGCACTTTGCCCGAAATTGTCAAAGGCATGGAAGACTTTTCGCACATCGGTATTGGCGAGTTTAGCCCGCAGGTTCAGGTCCGGCTGATTGTTCCGCAGGCCCTGAATATCCCCGCTCAAGGAAAAATGGCCGTCCGCTAGCTGCATCTTGGTGCGCTCAAACTCCAAGGCCCCGCCACCTAAAGCGATTTGGCCGCTGACTTCCCGGCCCAAAAAATTCCGGTAGGCTACGGTATCGAACTGCAGGTCGAAATCAGCCTTGATATTGCTGAGCCCGGCATTGACCAGGCGGGTGATCACGGTTGGTTCTTCAGCCCCGGCACTGATGCTGTCCTGGAAGTTCTGTGGCGCTTTGAAGTTATTCAGGTCAAACTTCGCAGCGGCTACTCGGAAGGAAGCATCGAGCTGCTGCTCCGGCAGAAAAAGGAAGGGAAGAAATTCCCGAATAACCCCCCGCCCGCGCATACGATTGCCATTGAGCAGCAAAGCGATGGTGTCGAAATGCAAGTCTTCCCCATCGAAGGCATATTTCACATCAGTGTCCTGGAACCGGTAGCCCCGGGGCTTATAGGTAAAGGCAGCATTCTGCAGCGCTCCTTCCCCCTCAAGCTTGGCTTTCAGCAAAGCATTTTCTACATCGAAGTGCCGGTGCGGCTGGCCTTGGTAACGAAAAGATAAGCGAAGCTTGCCTCCTTCAAACAGAAATTGATCAGGCGGAAACATACGATCCAGCTCCCGCAGGGGCATTTCTACTTCTGCATCTGCGGTGAGTATAGGGTCTTCCGGCTGTTCTATCCGCAAGCTGGCCCGCAGCGGCGTATTGCCAAACAGCAGAGCGGTGATGGTGTCTACTTCAATGCAGCCGTTTTGCTCCGCCCTCTCGGAACATGCTGGCAGCAGCCGGCTCTTCAAGTCCACTGCTGTGAGCCTCATATCTCGGTAGAGGAGGGTATCGGTTTGCAGTTCAAGCTGTCCGCTCAGTCGCTCCAGCGTTTTCTGAAGAGAACGGCTTATTGGGTTTTGGGCGGCAGAAGCAGCGTTGCCATCCTGCAGTGGCTGCAGGTTAAAGGCGTTGAGGTCAATGGCCGGGCTCTGCAGCTTCAGGCTTGCCTGCAACTGCTCTTGATCAGGTGCGAAGAGCAGGGGGATCATGCCATGGATTTTCCCGGAGGCCCGGGCGTAGTTCCCGTTCAATTGCCCACTCAGCGTATCGATTAGAAGGTCCCGCTCGTCAAACCGCAGCTGGGCATCGATGGCCCTGAAGCGATAGCCTTTCGGCAAATAGTCCCCCGATGCTTGGCGCAAATGGATGTCTCCATCCAGCTCCGCTTCCAGTGCAGCCTTATCGAGGCTGGCGTAATCCCTGAACAACCCCTGGTACCGCAGCTGCAGGCCAAATTCACCACTGTGCAGGCGCAACAGCTTATCAGGCAGCAACGGTTGTACTTCGGCCAGAGGCAGGGAAGTGGCGAGTTGCAGGTCAACCTGAGGGTTGGCCGGCTGCCAAACGTGCAGCTTTCCACGCAGCGGGATGCGGCCGAAAGCGAGCCCGCTCAGGCTGTCGACTAGTAGGCAGGGGCTGTTGTAATCAGCGCATCGCGCCCTCATCCGGGCACTAAGGTAGACTTCCGCCAGGCGTAAATTCCGGTAGGTCAGCAGGTCGGCTTTTATGAGCAAGTCCGCCCGGATTTGCTGGCTTATCCGCTGTAGGGCCCGGCCCGTCCATTGATCAGGGGAGTAGGCAGAAGAAGGGCTTTTTTGCCCGAGGAAGTCTTCTGCCGACAGGCGGTTGGTTTCGAGCTCAAGTTGGGCATACACCTGATTTGCCTTGTCAAACAGCAGCGCCGGCAAGCCGTAGAGGTGCCCGCTGAGCTGATAGGAGGCGCCGTTAAGGTCAAACTGCGCCCGGGTTAATTGCAAGCTGCGATTGGACAGCTTGAAAGACAGTTGCCCCGCTGAAAACTGCAGCCGGTTGGGTAAATACCGAAATCGGGCATTAGTCAGCCGGCCACGGGCGCGGATGGTTGGCCTCAGTTGCTTTACTTGCGCATCAATCAAATCCGCCGGATTGCCCTGCATCTCGAACTCCAGAGCGAGCTGCCCGCCGGAAAACTGCAATTGCTCGTTCGGCAGATAGGCGTTGAGCTTAGGCAGCGCAACCTGTGCATCACCGGCTATGTCCGCGGTCTGGGATTTGAGGTCCTGGTGAAAATAGCGGAGGTTTATCGGTATAGTATCGAACAGTTGGGCGGCAGTCAGCTCCATTTCCAGGCAGTCCGTATGTGGGGGGATGATCCCTGAGGAATCGCAATCGTTGCGGTAGTGAGCTCTGAGCCGGGCACCAGTAAATCGCAGGGTATTGGTGCGCAGGTTGACGGAATCGGCTTTTACATCCAGCCATATCGGTTGCTTTTGGCCGGGGATGGTGGGCCCTTCCAGCTTCATGTCCACCTTCAGGGGCCGATCGATGGAGTAGGGGGCCAGAGCGCGCTGCAGGTTATCCGCCAGCCAGGGCTTAGCATCTTCGAGCAACAAGCCATCGGAGTGAATGCGGAGCTTCAGGTAGCCCGGAGCCGGCAAGCGCAGAAAACCGCTGAGGTGGAGGGTATCCTCCGATAGCGCTACGGTCGAGGGCAGCAGGTCGATCCGGGGCTGCCGCTTCGAAAGGGCAATCTTTAGGCCAACTCTGGCATCCTGCTGCCGGAAGTAAGGCCCGTTCTTCCTTTTAAAAAGGAGCTTGTGAAAACGCCATTGGCCGCTGATGTTCAATTGGCGGAGGCTGTCGCCTTGCAGAAACTGCAAATTGGAGTGCTGCACAACCAGCTGATGGTGCTTCCGGAGCAAATCATCCCGATAATCAAAGAAAAAACCGTTTACCCTTATGCCCCGCATGTCGGTGAGGGCGCTCCAATAGCTGCTGTCCGCTGAGCTCTGTCCGTAACCCAAAGGCAGAAAACTCCAGTTGTCCTGGCCCAAGCTGTCGCGGTGCATCTGCAGCCGGGCGGTATCTACGGTGATCTCTCTCAGTTCAAATTCCTGGCGCAGCAATTTCCAGGGGCGGAAAACGATATCGAGTGATTTGATGCGAAGCAGCTCGCGCTCGCGCTTTGGGAGCTCCGGGCTTTTGAGGGTGATGCCTTTCAGGGAAAGCGAAAGAAAGGGAAAGTGCTCGAAGTACTGGAAGCGGTAATGCTCAAAAGAGGCTTCTACGCCAAATTGCTCGCGGGAAAAAGCTTCTACCCACTCGGGAACGCGTTCTTGATCGGAAACGGCAATGTAGTACACCAAACCAGTAGCGGCCAGCAGCAGCAATAAGGCAGCGCCCAGACTCAGGAGGAAGTAACGAAGTATTTTTCTGTAGTAATCAGCAGTAGCCATCAGAGCAGTTTTCCCATTATGACAACCTACGCAAGGGACTCCCGCGCATCAATTGCGGGTAGCCCGAAAGTTGGCAGGTTTTTGCATAAAACAGCTGAATGAGGGAGGATGCTCGATAGTGGCGCTTATTCCATTTCTACCAGCAGCTGATTCTTGTCAACGGCTTCTCCTTTCTTTACGTTGACCACTTTAACCACTCCGCCGCCGGGGCTCTTGATAACGTTCTCCATCTTCATGGCTTCTAGGATGAGCAAAGGAGCGCCCTCTTCCACCTCCTGTCCGGCTTCAACGGAGACTTCCAGTACCATGCCTGGCATGGGGGCGGTGATGTTTTTCACCATTTGCTCGTCTGCGATATGCAGCCCTAGGCGTTCTACCAACTGATCGTAGGCATCATCCAGCTTGATGTGGTACACCTTGCCGTTGACTTTGATGTCGAAAGCCTTATCGTTAAAGTTGGTGCTGATCAACTCGGCATTGTAGGAATGATTGTCCTTTATGATGTGGAAGCGTCCTTCGCCCGTAGTGATCAGATCCAGTTCGCCGGTAATCTCATCGAATTGGTACTGTTGATCTACCGTTGCGCGAAATTTATTTCCGTTAGCCATGTTGTAATTCGTTTTGTCAAATGCTTTGGTCCTGCCCTGCATTTGTGAAGGGGATCAAGTCTTGGCCTTTCCAAGCTTCATCATTACGTAAGTCTCGAATATAGTATAAATCAAATACATGCTGAAGAAAGGCAGGATAAAAAAGTTAGTCTCGGGCTCCCTTAGTTGGCTATAGCCAAAAACGGCAAGGATGATGACAAACAGCTTGCCAAGCGTGAATGCCAACACCACAGAAGTGAAATCATTTTTATTGGCGCTGCCCGCCGCTTGCCTACCAGCGAAGTACATGAGTACGGTCAGGAAAAAGAAGATGCCCAAGCTGATCCAGCCTAGCGGGTAGTGCTCCTCCAGTTGGGGCAAGGTGTTCAGCAGAACAACGATACCGGCAGCCAAGAGGGTGAGGCCGGTAAGCTGCAGGAAAAAGGGCTTGGGGCTCATGTATACGCTAGTTGCCGGTGAATAAGTCCTTAAGAGTGATGTACAGGGCGGCAAATATAGACAAAAGCGAGAGAAGAACGGTGAAGTAGGGGCGCTCGGTCTCAAAGCGGCCGTCTAGCCACTGCCCGGCGAGCGCCCCTGCAAGTATAATGATGCCCATCTGAATAGCCATACCCGAATACTTGAGGTAAGCCTCTGCTTTCGGCCGCTGGCCATTCTCGGACTCGTTATCTTTCCGATCAGGATTGTGCTCCGGCTGCTTTGTTGGCTTTGACACTATCGGTGTCGGTTTTTTCTTTAATCTTAGAAGGGCTACTGCCGT
Source organism: uncultured Phaeodactylibacter sp. (assembly GCA_964397205.1). Taxonomy (GTDB): domain Bacteria; phylum Bacteroidota; class Bacteroidia; order Chitinophagales; family Saprospiraceae; genus Phaeodactylibacter. The sequence goes on from CAYNIT010000055.1 coordinate 11,468, forward strand.
TGTCTGCTTTACGGCGTGGAGCAGTACCGCCCATAGTGCAGGTTACGTTGAAGGCAGCGCCGGACTGCACAATGAGTTTTTCGGTAGCGACTTCTCCGCTCACCTTGGCCGCCTCGCGGATGTTGAGCAGCTCAGATACCTGCAGCACCCCTTCGAAAGTGCCTTCAATGACCGCATTCTGGCAGCGGATTTCGCCATCTACATGGCCGGTTGGGCCGATGATAACTTTGGCATCGCAGTGCAGCTTGCCTTTTATGGTACCGTCTACCCGTATGTCACTTTCTGACTTAACGTTGCCTTCTACGACCGTACCTTTGACGAGGCTGTTGAGTGCATGAGGAGCCGGCGCAGCATTTGTACTGCGGCCAAGATTGGTTTCCTTCTTATTATTACCTCCAAACATAGTCCTGCGTTTTAATTATACAATTCAGTCTTGGGAAAAAGTAGTTTCGCTATTGGGGCAATGCCACTTAATTGGCTGAGAAGCAGCAAATCTACTCTTTAGTAGGCTTCTTACCAAGTGGGGAGTGAAATTACAGAAGGGTATACGACTACAATATACTATTTTTCGCCATTCGGGCGAAAAAATCAGGGAAAATTGAATCAAAAAAGCCCCGCTGTCTACTACAGCGGGGCTTTTTTGCGCTGTCCAAGGCTAAGATTAGAAGTTCGGGCAGTACACGCCGCGGCGCTCGATACCGCAGATCTTGTACACCAGAGCAAACTCAAAGCTGCCGTTGTAATTGCTGGCAGTGCGCAAGGGAGAGATGTTGATGTCGTAGCTGAACCCTAGGCTGAAATTTTCGTAGTCGAAGCGGGTCGAGAGGATAGCCGCATCATTCAGCACGCCAGTTTCGATTTTGTTGGAAACCCGCGTCCAGAGCCCGAATTGAAAAGACTGATTGCTGCGGCGATCGCCCAGCAAGAACTTGAAGCTAGTACCGGCATTGACCTGAAAAGAAGGCCCCTGACTCATGATGATAGCACCCGGCACCAATCCGAAGCGGCGGCCCAGCATGAACTCACCGCCCCCGTGAAAAGTGAACCGGCTGAACAGCAAGTCCTCCTCATCGCTGTTAAAAGACTGGTTCGAGCGGTTGAGGTGGTGGAAAGCCCCGCCGAAGTAAAGGCTGTTGTTTTCATCAAATACGGAAAACCAAAGCAGCCCCGCCGCCAGATCGCCGAATATGAAGTTGTCGCGATCGAACACGTCATCCTCGCCCGAAGGAGCACCAGGGTCGAAGCCGCCCTCTCCGTCGTGCTGCAGGCCCCAGCGCAACTGCAGAAAGTCAATGCTGCGCTGCGCTACGCCTGCCTCGGCGCCCACTACGAGGTAGTGAGCGCTGCCGCGGTCACCGCCCATGCGCTTGCTATAAGACGCAGACATTTTTCCGGTAAGAGTGGAAAAGTTAGCCTCGCCGGCCTCATCCCCCCAAAAGGTGCCTCCGATGCCGAAGTAGTCATACCGGCCAACTGGTATGCGCTGATCATAGGAGACAGAATACGTGTTGTAAGCGTTCGAGCGAAGTACGCTAGCCCACTGATTGCGATAGTTGGCAGTCAGCCGGATATTACAATTCATCACGCCGGTCATCGCCGGGTTTAAATTGAGTGGCGAAAGGTAAAACTGTGAAAAGTGGATATCCTGCGCACCCAATGAGATGGCACCCAAAGCTAAAGTACAGGTGATGAGGAAAGACTTCAAGTTCATCATACAAACGGTTATTTGTAAATTTTCTTTCAATTGAGTCAAAGTAAACTTTTGATTAGGGGTCGATGCTATAGACGTGCTTAAAATGAGATTATTGCGCCGGTTGTGCCGACTTTTCTTCGGTAGGACGAGAACAGGTGAAAAATGATCCGTGCCCCTTCGGCCCATTTGCCGAATGGTCCTTCCTTTGAAATCACAATTATAACGAATGTTGGGCAAACCTGTCGAAAAATTTGTGTTAAAAGACAGCTGACCAACAAACTCAGCCCTCCTCCTCTTGCCTCCAGAGCGCGCCGTACTCCTCTACCAGTATGTTGTCGTAGTAGTCCGCCCGCTCGAAAAGGTGGCGGAACAGCTTCACACCGGTGCTCAAGTTGAGGTAACGGTCGAATATCAGCAGCGAAAGCACGATATCCTGCTCCTTGATGCTGAAGGACAGGCTCTCCGTTTCGAAATTTTGCCGCAGCAAAAACTCGTATATCGGCTTGATGTTCTGGCTGGGCAAAGTACATAAGTAAGCATCCCCCATTATCAAGCCTGTATCCTCGTGGTAGCTGACGGTAATGCGGGCGCTGCCTTCTATGATCTCCCAGTTGTTGGGGCCGCGGCGCGACAGCCGCACGTCCTGGCCCAGCTCCTCCAGCAATTCCTCAATGCGCTTCGCCACCCCGGTAGGCTCGTAGGCCTCGGCATCCGATGGCAAGTATACTTTGGCACCGCAGTGGGCACAGTACGCGCCGTTGACCAGCTGACGCTCCGATACCACATTGCTGCAGGAGTCGCAGCGCACTTTCACTGCTCCTTCGATGGCGCGGAAATCCGACAGCGATTTTTTCAGATAACCCACCGGCAGAGAGAAGCCGATGTTGTCGCCCTGTTCAAAGCCCAAAGTGTTGACCCCAACAATCTGACCCTCCCGGTTGATGAGCGGCCCCCCGCTGTTGCCCGGGTTGAGTGCGGCATCATGCTGCAGGTAACGGATGCCCTCCACCTCGCGGCGGGTATTCGAAATAACGCCTTGGGTGACGGAAAACTGCAAGCCAAAGGGATGCCCGATGGAGACGACAACATCCCCCTCCGAAAGGGCGTCTTCCTCCCCCAGAGGCGGTGAAGCCATGCCCAGTTCAGGCGTTTCCAGAAAGGCCAGGTCATATTTGGGGTCAGCGTAGACGACGCGCGCAAGCTGTTTGGGCAGCCGTTCTCCCAGTACGATAGCGTCCCGGTTGTCCTGAACAATATGATGGTTGGTTACAATGAGGCCTTGCTCTGGCAACAGAAAGCCCGTACCCGTGCTGTAGGGCGTAGCTATCTGAATGATGACATCCCGGTACTTATCTATTACGGCTTTCATACACGCGCTTGCTGGCTTTGGGCGATGAAGGTACAAAATCAGAACATTTAGCTCGATTTTGCAGTTGGGAATTTCGATCCAAACGAAAAGCAATGCCAGAACTTCCCGAAGTCAATGCCAAAAAAGACCACTTCAACCGAGTGGCTTTGCAGCAACCTATCGAAAAAGTCGACTTGATCGATACCAGCTACATCCTCAAGGATATAGACGGGCCGGCCTTCGCCGAACGCCTCCGCGGGCGCACCTTTGTAGGTTCCTACCGCCGCGGCAAGTACTTCTTTGCCGAACTCGACAACGGGCACTATGTGCTTCTTCACTTTGGCATGAGCGGCCGTTTTCGTTATTACGAATCCCTGGAGAACCAGCCCAAACACGAGCGCTTTGCTTTTCAGTTTGAAAATGGCTGCCGCATGGGCTTCGACTGCCCCCGCAAGCTGGCCCGCATCCACTACATCGAGGACCTGCAGGGCTTCATCGAAGCGAAAAACCTGGGAGAAGACGCTTTGAAGCTGCAGGAGGCTGATTTCATGGACCTGACGCAGGGGCGGCGCGGCACGCTCAAGGGGTTTCTGCTCAACCAGCGCTACCTGGCGGGCATGGGCAATCTGTACGTTGATGAGGTCTGCTGGCAGCAAAACATCCACCCCGCTTCTACAGTGGGGGCGCTGAGCGAACAACAGCGCCGAGCGCTCTTCCGGAATATGCAGCAAGTGCTGGCCAAAGCCGTTGAACTGGACGCTGTCTACGCCAACTACCCGGAGGAATGGCTGTGGAACCACCGCAGCAAGGAGGGCCGCTGCCCCCGCGACGGGCGTGTACTCGAGCGCGACAAAGTAGCCGGGCGTTCTACTTACTATTGCCCGGACTGCCAAGAGTTGATCGATTAAAAATTGGCAGCGACCTGCGCCCGGCCGGTATGCACTACCTGCGCCTCCCCGGTCTTCCGGCCCTCGTAGCTTAGCCGCAGCTGTATGTTTTTGGCCATCTGCTGATCGAGGCTGAGGTTCCACAGGAAATTCTGGCCCTGCTGCAAGCCATTAAGTATAGCAAAGCCGACTGGCGAATTGGGCTGTCCGTTGAAGGCCACCTTTACAAAAGAAGTGCGCAATTGCACAGAGGTCTTTGCGGAGCGGTTGTACCGCGCTTCCAGTTCAAACTCGTGCCGCTCGGAAAAGGCATCCCCGCCCTCCAGCCGGTCCTCATCCTGCTGGAATTCATAGGTCAGCGTAGCCCGGAAATTGCGGGAGGGCAAAAAGGTGAAAGCCGGGCTGAGCTGGAAAAAATGGATGTCGAAGTCCTTTTCATTGAAAAATTCGGAATCGCTGCTGCGCTGCCCCAGCGTGAAATGGGCGGTGGTGCTCAGCGCCTTGGATATATTCCACCGCCCCCGCAAGAACTGCTCGCTGCGGCGGCGGCTCTCAAAGCCCGAGGTCTGTACCGTTTTGTTCCGGTTGTCGCTCATGCCGAGCTGTAAGTCGTAGACCGGGTCCGCTTGGTTGAAAAACAGCACGTGGCGAATGTTGGAACTTACCGCCACCAGCGAAGTGTCGGCCACATCTAGTTGAAACGGGTTCCAGGCGGCGATGTCTTCTGCCTCCTGCGTCTTGCGGTTGATGGAGAGGTTGGAAATGGTAGAAAAACGCCCCAGGAATTTCTTCCACCCCTTTTCCTGAAACCATACCGCTTTGGGGCTAAGGCGCAGGCTCTGGTTGAGGCGCACATTATCGGTACGGATGAACTCGTCGGTCACGGTGGTTACCCGGACGTAGTTGGCCAGGTCCTGGAAGGGCGCGATTTCCATTTCGTTGGGCTGGATGATGCCGTCGTTGTTGTAGAGCGAATCGAGCCAGATGTAATCGCCTTCCCCCGGATTGACCCGCAGATAGGTGAACTCCACCTTAGCTTCCTGCCCCGAGCCGATTTCGTAAGTGGTGGCGGATTGCACAACCCCCTTCAGCACGGTGAAATTCAGGTCGCCCCTGCCCAGGAAGGTTTCTCCCGGCTCCTGGGATACGGCTTCTGGTTTGCGGATTTCCAGCCGGCGGTAGGTAAAGTTGCCCGCCAGGCGCAGACGGTTGCCGCTGCCGAGCCACTGCCATTTGCCGTTTACGTTGGCCTCGGTGGCAATGGTGCTGGTTTGGAATGCCTCACCGATTGGCGCGTAGTCAATGCGCTGGCTGTAACTGCTGCCCCAGCTGCGGCCTTCCTGCGCCTGGCCTGACTCCAAGAAAAACCGGTAGCGGTTGTAGTAAAAACTGTTGGCGGAAAGCGTGTCGGTATCGGGGGCGTAGCGCTCGTTGCGTTCCTGTTCGCCGTAGGCACCCAGCTTGAGGCCGCCCAGCCAGGGCAAGGTATACGCCAGGGTAGCCCGGGGCCGCAGGAAACGGTTGCGCTCTCCCTGCCGTTCGGATTGCAGCAGGCTGCCGTCTACCTGTACTTCCCAATCTTCGGCATTTTCGCGCAAGCGCCACTGATGCCGCCAGCCAGCGTACAGGCTGTCCCGCCGGAAACCGCTGAGTTCGTAAGTGATGGTGCCGAGCCCGGCTTTGCGCAGCTCCAGGCCGCCTTTGCCGATCTGCTCCTGCGCCGCTTCTACCGCTCCCCGGCCCTGTACATCAGCCAGGCTCCAGTCCCGCAGGAATTCGGGATTTCGATAAGGGTTGAGCGGCTCGAAGTTCTGCTGCCGCCACTCGTAACTGCCCTGCGTGCCCAGCGTCCAGCCCGTCTCCTCCCGGCCCAGCTGAAAGGTATGGCGGAAATTGGTGTAGGCCGAGAAGCCCAGGTCGTCCCCGCTGTCCAGCCTGGAAAAGCGGTTGAGGTCGTTGCGGCTCATGGCTACCTCAGCCGTCACCGCTGAGGCCTCACTCAATTGGTAGCTGCCACCTACGGTAAGCAGTTGTTGCTGCCGGGGCGGCGTCACGGGCGTGACCGGCGAAAAGTCGCCCAGCGGCTGGCAGTTGTCATCTAAACCTACCCAACGGTAAACGCGCTCATTGGCCGTCTGCTCCGGTGCTAGTACATACTGGCCATTGCCCTCGCCTACAAAGGAAAAACGGGCGGTGTAGAGCGGCTCCTGCGGCTCGGTGGTGAAGGACAAGTACTGCACCAAAGTGTCGCGCAGCCCACAGCTGATCAGGGTGTCTTCCAGCCGGTAAGCGACCCGGAAAGGCGTAAATTCCTCGAGCGTGTCAATGCTGGGCACCACGGTCGCGGCCTGGGCATCGCCGGCTTCGCTGAGCAATTGTTTGGTGGCATCGGTCAGGCCTAGTTCGCCAGTGGCGTTTTTGCTGTCCTGCTGATTGAAGAAGTTGACATCGAGGCGCAGCTTACCGCGCTCGTAGGCTGTATTCAAGGCGTAAAGGGAGCGCACGTAGCTCTGGTCGGCGTATTCAAATTCTACCGTTATGCGGCTGTCCTTGGTGATGAGCTGCTTATTGGTGAATGTTACTTCCCCCCGGTTATAATCGATGATGTAGTCCTGCTCTAGGCCCCGCACCATGAGTTGGCCGTCCAGGAAAACCTTCTCTGTTCCGGACAGCACGATGATGAAGCGCTCGCCCTCCGCTCCCCGCAGCTTGTAGGGGCCCTGATTGCCCTCCTGCGCCTCTATACGATTGCGGGTAAACTGCCCGCGGGAGATGGCGATGCTGGCTTTGGAACGCAGCCGCCCTTTCCCTAGGGAGCGGCTGTTGGAAAAGGTAGCCCCCTGCAGTTTTTTAAAGTAGTTCATGAAGTAGCTGTTGGGGCGGCGCAGCTCGTAGTCGCCTGCAATAAGGCGGTTGCTGTCTTTTTGCAGTTGTATGAACAGGCGGTCGAATTCACGCAGTTGCTGCGTGTTGCCTTCTGGCTGTATGGGAATGTTCTCGTCTGTGATGGCTGCTAGGATTTCGATGCCATCGCCCAGTTCGCCGGCCAGCTGCAAATTGAAACTGGAGTTGAGCACCAAATCCTGATTGTTGCCAAAGGAGATGCCGCGGGTAAAGTTGCCGTTATAGTTCAGGCCCCGGAAATTGAGCAGCTCTTCCTCCTGCTCATAGGGGTTGTAGGCAATGCCGATGACGCCGTCCTCTAGCGGCTGCGCCTGGGCGGTGTCGAGATGGCGGTAGGATTGCCCAAGGTTGTAGGGCAACACCCGGTAGCGTATTTCCACGCTGTCGTAGCGCAGCAGGGTGGAATCGAGAAGGATGCGGTTGTTCCGAATGCGCAGGCGCGCCCTGTTCAGAGGAGCTTCGGAGCCAGGGGGGAAGGCCCGTACACTGCCGGGTACGATGGTGAGAGAGTCGGAAAAAATCAGACCTTTGGGCGGATGAACGATTTGCTGCCGCCAGTTGCTCACGGGCTGAGCGCTTGCCGACAGGGCAACCAGAGTAAAGAAAACCATATATAGCCAAATCGCCTTCACATGCCCGGTTTTGGATACGGTGTAATAACGCGATTTATAGATGTAGCTTGCCCAGAGGGAGCCACGGGCGCGCTTTGCCGACAAAGCAGGGCAAAACTAGGAAATTGGGCTTTGGCGTGAAAAAGGAAAGGGCTACGCGCGGCAGCCCTTTCTTATGAAATCACCCGACTGTTGTATGGCTGGTGAGTGACAGGCACTCGGCCATACCACTCATCAGCCTGAAGCTCAGGCTAAATATGAAGACAAAAGCCATGTTTACTCGAATGGTTCAGTAGATTTTAGGAAAAATACAGACAACACCCAATTTTTACATCATAAGGACGAATCAAGAGCTTAGTGGAGCCTCAGCGCATGAACGACAAGAACGCCGATTGGGTGGAAATTATTCTTATTATAATAGATTTTACTAAAGTTAAATCCAGACCGCGCGTGCTCGCATGCGCGAGTTTTTGGATGATTGAAAAAAACTGCTATGTTATATAGCATGATAGACACAGACCAAATACGAAGCAACCCCGCGCAGCTAAAAGCACTGACAAGTTTAGAGCCAGAAGAGTTTGAAGCTTTACTGTCCCCATTTAGGCATCGTTGGCACCAGTATCACAAGCACTACACCCTGCTAGGCAAGCGCCGGAAAAGGCCGCGCATAAAATACAAGAAGCCGACTAAGGCCTTGCCCGGGCCAAGCACCAAGCTGTTATTTGTCTTAATGTGGTTTAAGACCAACTCCATACAGCAGCAGCTCGCCGCTGAATTTGGCTTGAGGCAAAACCATGTCAGCCACTGGCTGAAAGCCTTGCGGCCCATATTGCAACAAGCCATCGAAGACTTGCACTGCCAGCCTGCACAAGACATGGATGAGCTTATCCGGCTATTCCGTCAGCGCAGTGGCCCCTCAGGCTCAGGCGGTTCGCCGGATACGCTCAATATGGATGCTACAGAGCGCCCGATAGGGCGCAACCTGGACAATGCAGCCCAGCGTGATGACTACAGCGGCAAGCACCACGGGCACCACTTAAAGGACACTGTGCTGTGCGACGAGTACCAATTCGTACATTTTGCAGGGCAGACTTGGAACGGCTCTGTGCACGACAGCACTATGGCAGTTGAAGAGCTGCCCAGCCTCGAAGCCCTTAAGCCCTATGGCTTATGGT
>CAYNIT010000056.1:0-19972 GCA_964397205.1 uncultured Phaeodactylibacter sp.
GAAGGGTACTACGATCTCGAAGGCCGGCCCATGAAGCGGGGCTTCCTCAAAGCGCCGGTCAAGTACTCCCGGATTTCTTCCTACTACAACCTCAACCGTTACCACCCTATTTTGAAGCGCCGCCGCCCCCACTACGGCACCGATTATGCCGCCCCCTACGGTACGCCCATTTACGCGGTAGGCGATGGCGTGGTGACCCGGGCCTCCTACACCAAAGGCAACGGCAATTACGTCAAAATAAAGCACGACGATACCCACCAAACCCAGTACCTACATATGCAGAAGTTCGCCAAGGGCATCAGCCCCGGCGTGCATGTCAAACAGGGGGAAGTGATCGGCTACGTCGGCTCTACTGGCCTGGCTACTGGCCCTCACGTTTGTTTCCGGTTTTGGAAAAACGGCCGTCAGGTGAACCACCTCAAGATCAAATTCCCGCCGGCGGAGCCACTGCCGGAGGAAGAACTGCCAAAATTCTTTGAGCTGCGCGATCAGTACGTCGCCCAGATGGATGAAATCCAACCCGTACAGCCACAACAGGAGCTGGCAGCCACAACAGACGAAACAAGCAGCAACCCTTAATTTTACCACCAAAACAAAACGAGGGAGGCCGTCGGCATACATTTGCCGGGGGCCTTTTTTAATGGTGGCAGGAGCGGGATTCCAGACAAAATTTGTATCTTTCGATAGTTGTCATACGAACAAAAATGAGCCTGTGACAGATAAGACCAAGAAATACGCGACCATTCACTACCACTCCTATCTGAAGCTCGACCAAATACTTTCGGCGCAGCACCTGCGCAGCGCCGAGCTCGGGGAGCCTGCCCATGAGGAAATGTTGTTCATTATTACCCACCAAGCCTACGAGCTATGGTTCAAGCAGATCATCCACGAGCTGAAGTCGATCTTGCGCATGTTTCGGGAGGACGAAGTAGATGAGCGCAACATCGGTATTGCTGTAGCCCGCATGCAGCGCATCGAAGAGATACTGGAATTGCTGGTACAGCAGATTAATGTGCTGGAGACCATGACACCGCTTGATTTTCTGGACTTCCGGTCCTATCTCTTTCCGGCTTCCGGCTTCCAAAGCTTTCAGTTTCGTATGGTGGAAGCGATGCTAGGGTTGCCAGAGGAAGAACGGCTGACCTACAATCAGCACCACTACGCCTCGGTTTTCCCCGAGGATCAGCAACAACAGCTGGCGGAAGTCTACGAAAACGGCACCCTCTTCGACGCTATCGAGGATTGGCTGGAACGCACGCCTTTCATTCAGTACGGCGACTTCAACTTTCTGGAGCGCTACGAGCTGGCGGTGAAGGCTATGATAGCGGGCGAGCAGGCAGCCATTGAGCGGACGGATTACCTGAGCGAGGAGGACAAAGCGCAGCGCTTGCGCATGCTGGGCAGCACCAATACCTATTTCGAATCGGTGCTGAACAAAGAAGCCCATGCTGAGAAACGGGCCAGGGGAGAGCTGCGGCTTTCCTACGAAGCTACAGTAGCTGCATTATTCATCAACCTGTACCGCGATGAGCCCATCCTGCACTCGCCATTTCAGTTGCTTATGAACTTGGTAGACCTGGACGAAAAGCTCACGACCTGGCGCTACCGGCACGCGCAGATGGTGCTTCGCATGCTGGGGCGCAAGATTGGGACCGGAGGCTCCTCGGGCCACGACTACCTGGCGGCTACGGCTGCTAAACACCATATATTCAAGGATTTGCATAATGTTTCAACTTTGCTCATTCCACGCTCAGCTTTGCCGGAGCTGCCGGAGCATCTGAAGCGTCAGCTTGGCTATCACTTCAGTACCGGCTGAGTCGCATTTATCGAATAACCCTAAACGATCTGAACCATGAGAATCAACGGCCACGCCCACTTGCTGCCCTACCCGGAGCAGATTCCGCCCTTCATGCGAGAGCGCAAAATCTTCTGGATAGACGAAGACCGCAAGTTCATGCGGCAAAAGGACTGGAAGCGCCCGATTACGGATTCTAGCTTTTTCTTGCAGGAAAAACTGGATTGGATGGCGGAAAGCCAGATCGACCACGCTGTTGTGCTCAGTCTTTCCCAGCTCTACGGCAACGGATTGAAGTGGGAGGAAATGAAAAAAGCCCTGCGTTTCCAAAATGATTTCAACGCCCGCATTCAGCACGATTATCCGCAGAAGTTTACCTGCGGCTTTGTAGTGCACGCCGGCTTCACGCAGGGGGCGCTTTGGGAAATTGAGCGCTGTGTGGAAGAGCTGGGGCTGCAGGTCCTTTGCCTGCCTACCCACTACATGGATTCTACAGGTGGCTGGAACGTTATCTTCAACGAAGAGACCGAGCCGATCCTGGAGTTGGCCAATCATTATAAACTCGCCATCGAAATACACCCCTACGATGGCGAGAAATTCATTCTGTTGAAAAATACCGCTTGGCGCTTCCACCTCATTTGGATGCTGGCGCAGTGTGCGGATGCCTATCACTTCTATACCCTCAACGGGTTTTACGAAAAATACCCCAATATTCGGGTTTGCTTCGCCCATGGCGGGCAGCTGAACCACGTCAACTTGGGCAGGCGGGTGCAGGGCTTCGACGGCCGGCCCGATTTGTTTGAGGGCAAGGTCCGGCCCCGCAAAGCGGTGGGCCATCCGAATATCTACTTTGATACCCTGGTGCACGATACCCACTCTCTGGAGCTGATGATCCGGCGGCAGGGTGGCACCGATCAGATTATCCTGGGCCTGGATGACCCCTACCCCTTGGGCGAGATGAAAAACGAAGTGCAGTCTTCCTACCCAGGCAAGTTGCTCGATTTGGCACTGCAGGAAGCGATCATTACCCGGAAGCAGCATCAGGACATATGGTGCGATAATGTGGTACGCTGGTTGTACGGTGAGGAAACCGAGCGCTTCTACCAACGGGTACAGCGGCCTGCAATAGCGGAACAGTAGTCAGCCCAAATAAGGGATGGCCCATACGGCTTCAGTTCATGATGGTAAGCTCGGGCATCTGAGCGATGACGGTGTAGGTGTCTCCCTTGTTGTACATAGCTTTTCTCCACACCTTTTTCGGGCGGGTCTTGAAAAGGTAATTGGGGTGCATCTCGGCAATGACCCAGGACCCCAGGTCCATTTCGTCATCAAGTTGCCGCTCGGACCAGCCGGAGTAGCCTACGAAGAAGCGGATGTCGCGCGGCTTTATCAGGTTGGAAGTGATGAGGAATTTGAGTTTTTCGAAATCCCCTCCCCAGTAAACGCCTTCTGCGACTTCCCGGCTGCCCTCCAGCAAATCGCCTTTCGTGTGCAGGTAGTGAATGGTATCCGTCTGTACAGGGCCGCCGAGCAGAACAGTGGAGTCGAATTCTGGGAAGGACGCAATCAGCTCATCCACTTTCATATCTAGCGGCTTGTTCATGATGAATCCTACACTGCCATCTTCCCCGTGTTCACAGAGTAGTATTGCGGAGCGCCGGAAGTTGGGGTCGGTCATAAAGGGTTCTGCCAGTAGTATCTGCCCGCTGTGTACCTTCTGTCTAACCATGTCTTCGCTAAAATTTATCGACCATTGGCCGTACTACAATCGTTATAAAAACCCCGCAGGACCCCCTTTCAGTTCAATACCCCCCTTTCTTACAGTGCACTAGTGGGGAAGCGCCGGTCCACTTTTTTGACAAATCCCTGCAGCGTTTTGCCATTGCCGCCTGCCTCGACGAATTCGCTCACGCCATCGGCGATCATTTGCTGCATCGTCTGCGTCCAGCGTACTGGAGCAGTGAGCTGAGCGATTAGGTTGGCCTGAATGGCAGCCGGGTCTTTTTCCGCTTTTGCGGTCACGTTTTGGTAAACGGGGCACTGGGGCGGGCGGAAATCGGCGGCTTCAATGGCAGCCTGCAGCTCATCCTGGGCGGGCTGCATGAGGGGAGAGTGGAAAGCGCCGCCTACCGCCAGTACGATGGCGCGGCGGGCTCCCGCTTCTTTGAGCTGTTCCACTGCCTTTTCAACGCCCGGTACAGAACCCGAAATGACGAGCTGCCCGGGGCAGTTGTAGTTAGCGGGCACTACGATGTCTTCGATGCGGCTGCAGATTTGCTCCACTACTTCGTCCTCCAGCCCGATGATAGCAGCCATGGTGCTTTCCTCCGCTTCGCAGGCTTTCTGCATCGCTAAAGCCCGAGCTTGCACCAGCTTCAAGCCTTCTTCGAAGCTTAAGGCATCAGCGGCTACGAGTGCGGAAAATTCCCCCAGGCTGTGGCCCGCTACAGCCCCCGGCTGAAAGGCATCGCCCGCCAGCTTGGCCTTTACGATGGAGTGCAGAAAGACCGCCGGTTGCGTGACTTTGGTCTGTTTGAGGTCTTCGGCGCTGCCTTCGAACATCACATCGGTGATGCGGAAGCCCAGCATTCCATTCCCTTGTTCGAATATACTGCGGGCCTCCTCAGAGCTGCCGTAGAGGTCTTTGCCCATCCCCTCGAACTGAGAGGCTTGGCCCGGAAAAACGTAGGCTTTCATCCGTTGGTTTTTATGCTTAAGGAAGCCCCTAATGTAAGCTCGACCCAATTAAATTCAAAAATTCCCCGCGAGTTTCTGCTCTTTGAAATTCCCCCGTGAAGGCGGAGGTGGTGGTCACAGAGTTCTGCTTCTGTACGCCGCGCATCATCATGCACATGTGCTGAGCTTCGATGACGATGGCTACTCCAAGGGGGCTGAGGGTATTCTGGAAACAATGCAGGATCTGATCCGTGAGACGTTCCTGCACCTGCAGCCGCCGGGCGTATACGTCGATGACTCTCGCGATCTTACTCAGCCCTACGATGTAGCCGTTGGGGATGTAAGCGACATGCGCTTTGCCGAAAAAAGGCAGCATATGGTGTTCGCAGAGAGAGTATAATTCAACGTCCTTAACCAGTACCATTTCGCTGTAGTCTTCCCGGAACATGGCCGAGCGGATGATGGACTCCCCGTCCTGCTCGTAGCCCTGCGTGAGGAACTGCATGGCTTTGGCCACCCGCTCCGGCGTTTTGGCCAGCCCTTCCCGCTTGGGGTCCTCTCCCAACTGCTCCAAGATATGGTAATACTGCTGGCTGAGATCGGCGGTCAGCTCTTCTCCGTAGACATCTGCTTTCGTGTATGACATAATAGTTGGTGGATTTAGACAAACACCTTCTTAAACGCTGGGGCTGCCCCGGGGTTGAGCGCTGCCGAGGTTTATTCTTCACCGTAGTATTCGGCGTAGATGTTTTCGGTCTCGTATAGTTTGATGCAATGCAGTTCACAGCCTTCCAAATGGGGCGCCAACTGCTGCCAGAAAAGCACCACCAGGTTCTCGGTGGTAGTCTGCATACCCTGTGGGATGAAGTCGACATCCATATTGAGATTGCTGTGGTCCACCTTGTCGGTTATGGTGGTCTTGATGAGCTTGCTCAGGCGTTTTACATCCGTTACGAAGCCGGTGACCGGATCAGGCCTACCTTTTACGGTGACGTAAAGGTGGTAGTTGTGCCCGTGCCAGTTTCCGTTGGAACACTTGCCAAACATTTCTTTGTTCTTGGCTTCGCTCCAGCTGTCCACCCATAGTTTGTGTGCGGCGTTGAACCGCTCTCGTCTCGTTACGTATACCATCTTGTTTCATCACTTCTGCAAATTGGCGCAAAGGTAAGGAATATGGGGGTAGAAAACGGAGCCTTTGCCGAGATTCCGCCCCTTTGGCCCGGCAGAAGCCGCCGCTTGCCTGCGGGGCACCAATCGAAATAATAGGCTGCTCTGTCTACTAATTGCCCCGCAAAACGAGATTAATTGTTATTTTGCCGGGAAATGGCAAGTTAAGTTATTGCATGGAGCGCAGCATCCCGAACACCATTACCGACCGCTTCTACGGATTTTTCACCCAGCGGGTGGTTCAACACGCCCTGTTCTGGCTTGTGCTGCTGTTGCTGCTCACCATTTTTGAGAACTCGAAACAGGGGGTGCTTTTTACCCTCAGCAACGAACTGATCAACATCCTCTTCTACGGGCTGCTCGTTTATTTCAATTTATTTTACCTCATCCCCAACTACCTGACCAAAAAGCGCTTCCTGACCTACTCCGCTCTGCTCGTACTGGCCACCCTGGTCATCACTCCACTGAAGGTATTGGTGTTTTACTTTAAGTTCAGCGGCCTGGCCCGCCTGCAGACAGACTTGCTGGAAAACATGAACTGGTACTTCCTCCTGAACTTCGTAGTTGCAGGCTCTAGCACGGTTTTCAAGATTGTCACCGATTGGCTGCGGCACCTGCGCGAACGGCAGGAACTGGAAACCCAGACCATGCAGTCGGAGCTGCGCTTCCTCAAATCCCAGATCAACCCACATTTCCTTTTCAATACCCTGAACAACCTCTATGCCCTCACCCTTAAAAAATCCGACCAGGCCCCAGAAATTGTGCTCAAGCTCTCGGAAATGATGCGCTACATGCTTTACGAATGCAATGAGAAACAGGTGCTGTTGCGCAAAGAGGTAGACTATATTCGAAATTACCTCGACCTGGAGCGCCTTCGGCAGGGGGGGAACATCGATATCAATTTTGAGGTGGAAGGTAATATCGGAGATCAGAAAATTGCCCCACTGATGTTCATACCCTTCCTGGAAAACAGCTTCAAGCACGGCCTGAGCAACAACATCTCCAAGGGCTTCGTCAACATCAAACTGACGGTAGCCGATTCCGATGTGCACTTCTTCATCGAAAACAGCAAGCCCGACGCTCCGCCCAAACGGGACCCCAGCCGGCCGAGCGGCGGCATCGGGCTAGTCAACATACACCGGCGGCTCAAATTGCTGTACGACGATCAGTACGAGCTCGATATCGTGGACAGCCCCAATACTTACGCCGTAAACCTCATGCTTAATATTGAAAATGAACCGCAAAACGTACAGGTATGATCAACGTTATCATTGTCGACGATGAGCCTCTGGCGCAGGATGTGCTGGAGACTTACATAGCAAAAATCCCAGAGCTGAACTTGGTGCAGAAATGCAGTAATGCCCTGGAGGCCAACGAGGCCCTGAAAGAAAAAGAGGTAGACCTGATGTTCCTTGATATCCAGATGCCGCAGTTGACGGGAGTCGATTTTCTCAAAACCCTCAGTCAGCCTCCGATCGTCATCTTTACCACCGCTTACCCCAATTACGCTGTGGAAGGCTTTGAGCTGAATGCACTCGATTATCTGCTGAAACCCATTTCCTTGGAGCGCTTCATGAAAGCCGCCAATAAAGCCATTGAGCAGATCAAGCTCCGGCAGGAAGGGGGGAGCGAAGCAGCAGCGAGCAAGGAAGAAGAGCCAGACTATATCTTTGTGAAGGCCGACAAGAAGCTCGTCAAAATCAGTTACCACGACATCATTTACATTGAAGGCTTGAAAGACTACGTGATCATCCGGCAGGAAAACAGCCGGGTCATCACCCTGCAGACGATGAAGAGCCTGGAGGAGAAGCTGCCCAAAAAGCACTTTAAGCGCATCCACCGCAGCTACATCGTCAACATTGAGCGCATCGATGCTGTAGTAGGCAATATGGTGGAAGTGGTAGAAAAAGGCAAAGCCAAGCACCTGCCCATCGGGAAGAACTACCGGGAAGAATTACTCGAAATTGTCAATAAAAACCGCCTCTAGATTTGTTGCCAGACGCAATTGTTGCCGCATGCGAACGAAAGCTGAAGCAAAGCATTCGCAAGAGCCGCTCCGTCAGTGGAGGTTCCATCAACCAGGCTTTCCGGCTAGAAACCAAGCGGGGAGCATTTTTTCTGAAACTCAATCATGGCGCAACCGCTAAACGCATGCTGGCTACGGAAGCCCGTGGCCTGCAGGCCCTGCGCTCCGCTCAAGCTATCCGCATTCCAGAAGTGCTGGCGCAGGGCGAAGCCGCAGGCTACGCCTACCTGCTGCTGGAAATGGTAGAACCCGGCCCCCGCAACCGGGCTTTTTGGCAGCGGTTCGGAGAAGAACTAGCGGCTCTGCACCGCTGCAGCGATGAGCAATTCGGCTGGCCGGAGGACAACTTCATCGGCAGCCTGCCTCAACCCAACGGGCGGCACGACAGTTGGGCCTCTTTCTATCAATCCGAGCGGCTGCAGCCTCAGCTGGATATGGCGCTGGAAGCCAACGCCCTCTGGCCCGCTGCGCCTGCGCAATTTGAGCAGCTGTTTCAACGCCTGCCTGAGCTTTGCCCGGAAGAGCCGCCGGCGCTGGCCCACGGCGATCTGTGGGGCGGCAACTTCCTTTCAGCAGCCAATGGCGACCCGGTCCTCATCGATCCGGCGGTAAGCTACGCCCACCGAGAGATGGACCTGGGCATGTCCAAACTGTTCGGCGGTTTCGCTCCGGCCTTTTACGAAGCGTATCAAGCCAACTACCCTTCCGAATCGGGATGGGAAAGCCGCCTCGACCTCTACCAGCTTTATTACCTGCTGGTGCACGTCAATTTGTTCGGTGGGGGGTACGTAAGCTCTACCCGTTCAGTGGTGGAGCGCTACGTCTGATCATCACAGGGCCCATTCCCGAAGCGCAAACGCCAGGCCGATGCCCAAGTAGTTCCCGATCGCGTAGCCCAGCAGGCCCATGGCAATGCCCGAAAAAATCAGCTGCCGGTTGTCGGTGATGCTGGCAATCTGCCCGATGAAGGGCGGGCCGTACAGCGCTGCGACAGAAGTGAAGAGGAAGGTGTCCCGGTCAATGCGGAACAATACCGCCAGCAAAAGGTGCAAGAGGATGGTGCCAAATAGGGCAACGGCTGTAAAACTGAGAATATCCAGGCCCTGTTCGGCAATTTGCCGGAAGTCCGCCAGCATGCCCAGCGCTACGCAGAAAATCAGCAGGAAGTATTCCCCAGCATCGAAGGTGTTCTCCAAATGCCGCACCTTGGGGAACAGAGAAGCAAGGATGCTCAGAGAAGTCAGCATCAGCAGGAGAAAAGCTACCTCTGATAGGCTGCCATAAACCAGCCAGGTCAGCCCTACGGCACCGCCGATGATGAGCACCGTCAGCCCGATGCCCCGGGCAGCGTCCCCGTAATTGAAAGCGGCCGCCGAACGGCTGGAATGGCTCTCCTGCAGTTGAGAAGCCGGCACCTGACGGAAGCCGGGCAACAGCCGGCCAAAAACAAGCGGCAGGAAGGAGGTCAGCAGCAGCAGATAGATGCCGCCCAGCAGTACATCCGCGGCATTGACGATGATGATGCGCTCCTGCGGCGCCTTCAATGCCAGCCCAATGGCTTGCATATTGGGAGTCCCACCGGTATAAATGCCCGTCAGCATACCCGCCATCTGCCAGGAGTCCGGCACGGTATGCTGGAACAGCCAGGCCGCTGCCGTAGTGGCGGCTAGCCCGCTAAGTACACAGAGCAGGAAACTGAGCACACTGCCCCGGGCGTGGCGCAGCCAGCGCCTGAGGTCAGTAGCGTAGAGCAGCAGTGGAATAGCAAACAAGATGGTAAGCTCGGTTACGGTGCCGGACAGGCCGTCGTCCAGCGGAAACCAGCCAAAGTTACGGATGAGGATGCCGATGGCGTAACAGAGCACCACCGGGCTGAGCCAGCCAGGCAGCCAATCGTGGTACGCCAGCCGTCGGCTGATTAGCGGGAACAATAGCAGGGTCAGCGCCTGCAAAATGAGGTATCCCATGCGTCAGGAGTTGGGCTTGAATTGAAAATGCACGCCCTGCTTACTGTCCCAGCTGACATGCAAGCAGCCCTTTTCAGCGGCGGGCGTTTGTAACAGCCAGCGGGCTGCCGGCATGATTAGGTAATCTTCGATGGCCCGCTGCAGGGGCCGGGCACCGTAGCGTTCGTCGAAGCCTGCTGCCGCTAGCTGCTCTAGCACGTTTTCTGAAAAATGCAGCTCCAGCTCCCGTTTGCGGAAGCCTTCCCTGTTTTGCAGCTCCTGCAGTTCCTTTGCTGTGATGCGGCGGATGTCTTCCTGCTGCAGCGGCCGGAAGAAGACGAGCTCGTCGATCCGGTTGATGAATTCCGGGCGGAAGTGCCGCTCTATGGCAGCCCGGTAGGTGCTCTCAGCGGGCATCTGTTGCCCGAAGCCGAGGGCAGGGCGGTTGCTGGCACCTAGGTTGGAGGTCATGATAATGATGGCATTCCGGAAATTGGTCTCCCGGCCGTAGGCATCTACCATCAGGCCTTCATCGAGCAATCCAAGCAAGGCATCAAAAATGATTGGAGAGGCTTTCTCGACTTCATCCAGCAGCAGGACAGAAAAAGGGCGCTCGCGCACCTCCTTGATCAATTGGCCCGCGCGCCGGCCAGCGCCGATCAAGCGGGTGATTTGTTCCGGGTGCTGAAATTCGCTCATGTCGATGCGGATGAGCGGCGACTTCTGCCGGCCCTTGCCAAAGAAGTATTCTGAAAGCGCGTTGGCGCTCGCAGTCTTCCCTACACCCGTGGGGCCGGCGAAGAGCAGGGAAGCGATAGGCCGGTGGGGGTTATTGAGCCCAGCTTTGTATATTTTGACCAGGCTGCACAGTTTTTCCACAGCATCCGGCTGGCCGATGATGCGCTGCTCGAATTGGGAGCGCAGCGCAGCACTGTCCAAATGCACCTCATCTCGCAGGAACAAGTCCGGAAGGCCGGTTTGGCGAATGAACTCCTGGGTTACCGCCGCTTTATCGATCAGGCTGGCTTTGTCCTGCTGAGCCTGATTGATGCATTGGCTGATGAACTTGACGGCTTTGCCCGGAAAGCTTTCGTAGGGGTAGTAGCGCCGCAGCAGGCGGTAGGCGAGGTGGCGGGCATCTTCGGGGATTTCTATACGCAATTGCTGGGAGCTGTGCTGAGCCAGATGCTGGAGGATCAGCAGGATGTCGTTTTCCTTTAGCTCTTCCAGTTCGACGAGCTGGAAGGCCTCAGCAAAACCGGGCAGCAGCCGGCGTATGCTTTCCAGTTCCTGGGGGGTTGCCTCGCCTACCATTTGCAATTTGCCCTGCTGTAGAAAGTTCATTAGAAAAGCGCCCACACTGTCTTCTGGCCCCTCGCCGCCGGTTTCCAGCAGTTGCACTACATTTTCTATCCAGGCGATGCCGTTGGCTAGGCTCAGCTCAAAGACCAGCTCTTCGCAGACTTCTTCCCATTCCCCCAGGTACTTGCTGCTTGCCGTAATGCGCTGAGGGAGGATGCGCCAGAAAGTGAAGCCCAGTTGTTGCTTGCGCGAACGGCTGTTGATTTGTTTAATGGCTTGTTTCAGGACAGCGCTCTTGCCGCTGCCCGCCCGCCCTACGATCAGGAGGTTCGCCCGGGTGCTGATTATTTTTTCCACCGCTTCGCTTACCGCTGCTTCCCGCTGCCAGGCAGCATCCGGCAGCGCGCTAATCTGCCGCCGCTGGCTTTTGCTGGGCGGAAAGGGCTCGGCCAGGCGTTTGAGGGCGCTGTATTCGCGCTGGAAGTCAAAGTCATCCCAGTAGTACTCCCGGTCCAGGTTAACCTTGAGGGAAATGGTGTGCAGCTGCGGGCTGGGGTAGCGCATGATTCGATAGATGCGCTCCGGCTCCAGGCGGTTGAGCAGCGTCAGGGCGGTGTGCTGCACAAGCGCATCGAATTGGTTGGCGTCGTAGTAGAAAAAGCGCTCTCTGAAGTGGGGGATGTGGCATTCGAACTGCCCTCGCTCCAGCTCACCGTACACAACGGGCAGCTTTACTTTGACTGCCTCGGGCAGGGGGTACGTGCTGCTTTTGTACCGGTAGGCGGGGCGCACCTTTACCTCTACCTCGCGCAGTTTCGGCGAAAGCAGATCCATAGAAGGGTATTCGTCAAACTTTTTGTATTGTTTCTGGAGGTAGGAGAGCAGCGTTTTCTTGAGAGCAGGCAGGCTTTCCGCCATAGCTTCTATATCTGTACCAACCAGAACGCCCAGGAGCATGCCCTCCTGGAGCTCGTAGCATAGCAGCGGGTAGTTGATTTTTTCCATGCCGGCACCAATTTGCTGAGGGCGAATATAAGCAAACCGGCAGGAAAAAGCCCATCCGCCTGCTTACTCTGGTTCATTGAAGCCGTTGTTGCGCAGCATAGGGACGAGTTCCATGCGTTCCACTTTGCGCAGCACTTCCATCACATGCTGGTGGTGCCGGTTGAGCATGTCGTGGATATCTTTCGGCACCCCTTCCTGGGCGACCGCTTCCCGGTAGTAGGAGCTAAGAGAGCGTTCCGCCGCTTGGGTGAAATCAGCAACCTTGGCTTCCTGATTGAGCATCAGCGCGTCGCGAAAGTCTTCCCAATTGTTGCTCAGATAGGAGCGCACGCGCTTGTTGACCGGCATTGGGGTAGGCGGCAGCGCGTTCATCCACTCGAAGAGCTCCTTGTACAGGCTTTGCCGGTAACTCGCCAGGCTTTCTAGGTATTCTTTGATGCTGTCTTCCGTAGTCAAAACAGCCGCTTCCCGGTACTTCTGGGCAGCGTCCTCGCAACGCAGCATAAGGTTGTTGATGAAAGCGATGCCGGATTCCCGGTTGGTGCTTTCGTAACGTTTCAAATTCCAAGGCTTATTAGGATTGTCGGCCATAAATAGTTTTGAGTTTTGTAATCTTTATGAGCCAAGCGGCAGCAGCTGTCAGTTGCTTCCGCCATTTTGGCCATTGATGGAGACATCAGGCAGCACGGCATTGAGCTTTTCCCCTCCCTTGATGCCGAAGTCGAGCGTCCGGATGGGGAAAGGGATGGTAATGTCGTTCTGATCGTAGGCTTTTTTCATAGCCATAATCGCCTGGCTCTGCGCTTCGTACACGGCTTTCTGGGTGGTTTGGCTCAACCAGAGCCGGACGATGAAGTTGATAGAACTGTCGCCGAAGCCATCGTAGAAGAACTCCACCGGGCGAGATTTGTCGTATTCCACTTCTTTTTTAATGGCTTCTACAGTGATTTGTTTAACTTTTTCCAGATCATCCCCATAGGAGATGCCGCAGGCGAGGTCCATCCGCCGCTCTTTGGATATGGTGTAATTGACAAGGGGGTTTTGCAAAATCGTCTTGTTGGGCAGCAGTACCTCCTCTCCGCTCATCTTGCGGATAATGGTGGAGCGCAGATTGACCTGTTTGATGGTGCCGTAGTAGCCGTTGGTCTCCACCAGATCGCCCACATTGTACAATTCTTTGGTTGACATGAGTATGCCGGAGAAGACATTCATCAGCGGCTCCTGCACGGCTAGGCCGATGGCCAGGCCTACTACCCCAGCGCCAGCCAACAGGGAAGTCAGAGCCGTGTCCAGGCCGAGTATGCTGAGCACGATGAACAGCATGATCAGCAGGAAGCCGGAGGCAGCAATGTTCGCCAGCAGGCTGTTGATAGTGTGATTGGAGGAAATCCGGTCGATGAATTTCGAGAAGTATTTCTTGACATAACCGGACAGCAGAATAGCCAGTACCAGTACAATTACGGCGAGTACCAGGTTGGGCAAGTTGGCTATGAAATTGTTCAGCCAACCCTCAATCGTCGTCCACATATTTTCAAGGGAAGTATTGATCTGATCCATTGCGCGGGCGTGAATTTTTTAGTAATAAGTAAACGTAGGGCAGACAGCGATGTTTATACCAAGTGTCCAGCTTGGATACAACCAACACACCCTGGAACGGCAGGGTGAAACCAGCGGCAAAGCAGATAGCCATAATCGTTGGAAAGCCCGAAAACGCTAAGAAAGCAATTTTTTGCTTTACGCTTTCTATAAAGTTGGAGCTTTTTCGCGCGCCTTGGCACATCTGGCCAAATCCGCGTATATTTGTCTGTTATGAGTGCATGGAAAACTACAATCGAAGGCCTGCCTATCCTGGTGAAGTACTTGATGGTGGCGGGAGTCGTCGCCTTCATCAGCTTCCTCTTTCCCAACGACGTTAAGTTTAAGTACGAATTTGATAAGGGGCAGCGGTGGCAGTACGGCGATTTGCGGGCACCCTTTGACTTTGCGGTGCTTAAGCCTGAGGAGGAGGTGGAGAAAGAGAAGCAGAAAATCCGCAAAAGCTTTTCCCCCTACTACGAGCTCTTGCCGGAAATTTCCAAACAACAGCAGCAAAGTTTCGAAGAACAGTTCAACGGCCAACTGGAAGATGCTCGGGGAAAAGGGCAATTTGAGGATGTCATGCGCCAGCCAGAACGCTACGTAGATTTTGGCAAACAGCTGCTCGGCAATATTTTTAAACGGGGGATTGTGCGGCTGGCGGAGGCGCACCGGGGCAAAAGCTCCGATTTCGTCATCAATATCGTGCGCGGCAATACCACCCAGCCCCGTACCCTTGGCAACCTGCTGGATCAGGAGGAAGCCCGGGCCCTGCTCAGTGATTCCCTGCCCTACAGCCAGCTTTCGGAGCCGGAGTTCCTGTACCCGATGCTGGAGCAAGCCATTGTGCCCAATATCTTCTACAACGATACCCTTAGCCAGCGCCTCTTGCAGGAAGACCTCTCTAAGGTCGCCCTGTACCGGGGCCGGGTCTCCAAGGGGGACTTGATCGTCACCGAGGACGGGTACATTACAGAGGATATCTACCTCAAGCTCAAATCCTTCAAAGCCAAGTACAAGCGGGAGGTGACCGCCCAACAGTCTTACCTCGGCGTCCTCATTGGCTATGCCTTGTTATCGGTGCTGATCATCGGCGTGTTCTTGCTTTATGTGAGGCTTTACGCTGCTTCGGTTTTCTCTCGTTTCAACAAACTTGTTTTCATACTGCTCTGGTTGATGGCCTTCAGCTACCTGGTGTACGCTGTGGAACAAGTCCGCTTGCTGAGTACCTACATGATTCCTTTCTGCGTCGTCCCCATCGTTATCCGTAATTTTTACGATGAGAACCTGGCGCTCTTTACGCATCTGGTGGTGGTCTTGTTGGCGAGTTTTCTTTCTTCCCTGGGCTACGAGTTCACCTTCCTGCAGATTCTGGCAGGCATTGTCGTGCTGCTCAGCTATGTGGATACCCGCGACTGGTCGCGCTTTTTTTATTCTATCTTTTTCATATTCGTCGTCTACGCTCTGGGATACGCCGGGCTGTCGCTGATACAAGAGGGCAATTACCAGGATATCGACTGGCGCGTGCTTTCCTGGCTGGCGCTGAGCGCGTTCCTGACGCTGCTGGCTTATCCGCTGATCCCTCTGCTGGAACGGTTCTTCGGTTTCACTTCGGCGATTACGCTGGTGGAGCTGTCTGACATGAACCGCCCGCTGCTGCGGGCGTTGGCCAACAAAGCGCCGGGCACGCTACAGCATTCTCTACAGGTAGCTAACCTCTCGGAGGAAGCTGCCCGGGCAATTGGCGCCAACCACCTGCTGGTAAAAGTGGCGGCTTTATACCACGACATCGGCAAGACCCTGCAGCCGCAGTATTTTATTGAAAACCAAAGGAATGGCAGCCCGCACGAGGAGGTTTCTCATAAGGAAAGCGCTGAGATCATCATACAGCACGTGACGGAAGGGGTGAAAATGGCTAAAAAAGCCCGGCTGCCTAGTGTGTTGATTGACTTCATCAAGTCTCACCACGGCACAACGCGGGTGGAGTACTTTTACCGCAATTACCTCAAAGAGCATCCGGAAGAAGAAGGCGTGGACGAATCGGCTTTTCGCTACCCTGGCCCCAAACCTGTCACCAAGGAAGAAACCATATTGATGATGGCCGATAGCATCGAAGCCGCTTGCAAAAGCCTGAAGGAGCCGACGGAGGATAACCTCAATGAACTCATCGATAAAATCGTCGGCGGGAAAATTACCGGTGGGCAATTCCAGCACTCGAAGCTGACCTTCGAAGAATTAGAGGATTGCAAGCGTGTCTTCAAGCAGCTGATAAAGTCGGTCCATCATGTCCGGATCGAATATCCGGAGGACGAGAAAGCAAAAAAAGAATAAGAGGAGTACGCCTTGGTTTTATTTTTTAAACTCTAATAACTTCACTCTTTTCGGCATGCTTTGCCTGCTCTGCTGCACCTTGTAGTCATAGAGCTGCAGCTGCTGCTTGGTTTTCACAACCAAACTACTTCGGGTATGCACCAGGGCGCGGCGGCCGTATTAACTGCCGCGCCCTGTGCCTTAGGCTGCCTGTAAGGCAGGAATCTGCCGTTTCACCAGCTCATAGCCTCCGAACAGCACCCCTGTGTAGAACAGATCGCCCAGCAGGGTATTCCAGAAAAATGGGATACCAGCGGTGTAGGTAGCCATAAGCCCCGCTATATTCTTGGCGGTAGTCGGGCTGCTTGCCCAGACACCTGCATTGGTTACTAAGAAGAATAGAACAGAGGCCAGCACGCTGGCACCGATCAGATTACTGACCTTTACCTGGCGCAGGAGGACGAAACCCAGGCCTACAATCAAAGCGAAGGCACCGTAAACGTAAAGAGCAGTACCACCAAACCAGATGAATTGCCCGCCGTAGTGTTCCGGATACAACTGAGCATAAACCAGGTTATTGAGTGCGAGGTCACTGAGCCACAGCGCCGCGAATGGGATGACAAAAGCCAGATACTTGCGCGAAAAGTGCGCTGCCCCGAACAGCCCCATAGCGCCGATGGGCGTGAAGTTGTAGGGGTGAGGCAGTAGGCGGCTGAGGGCAGCCGCTAGGATCATTAGCGTGATAATACCGAATCGCAATTGAATTTTGTTACTCATGCTTTTATCTTAGTTTTGAATACTTTTATGCGTTCTTCCATAAAACGATGGCAAAAATAAGGGAAATATGCAAGCCGGAAAAATTAGCGCCTCTATCCACCAAATTATAATTTTACGCTACCAATCTGAAAGACTATGAATCTAGGATCAATTTACAAAGCTGCCGCCTGGTTTATGCTTGCCGTTTGCTTGCTGCCTGCTTGCGGCAGCAGCGGCTCCGAGCAGGAAACGGCTGATAGTGCTACCGAACTGCCCGATGCCCAGCGCATTCAATTGCTGAGCTACCAACATCTGCCGGTTCACGACTCCCTCTACGGCCGCCTGCGGCAAACACAGGCTTACGGGGTAGAGGCGCAGCAGCTGCCCGCCGCCGAGTTGCTGAATGGGTTACAGAAAGACCCTCCGCCAGATGTGGTTGTCTTCCCTCATGTGGGTATGGCCGGTAAAGCCAGACGGGCGGGGCTGCTTCAGTTTCATGGGTTGCCGGGGCTGGACAGTTACTACAAATCCCGGCTGCGCGACGATGAAGGGTACTGGACCGGCCTGAGCCGGCGTTACCCGGTCATCGCCTTTCGGAAGGATGCCGAGGGGGCCGGTCAGCTTCGGTCTTTCCAAGACTTAACGGATCCGAAATGGAAGGGGCAGCTGATTTTGCCTCCTGCCAGCAGCCCCATTCTGCAGGGGGTAGTAGCTTCTATATACGTGCAGCGGGGCCAGGCAACAGCCGCGCGCTGGGTGCGGCAGGTATTGGCTAACCGTGCACCGGAGCTGGTGCCGGGGAGCCGTGAGCGGCTGCTGGCACTGTCCGGGGGAAAGGGGCAATTGACAATTGCTATGCTGGATGACTTTGCGAAACTCCGCAATCCGGCTACCCATGCCGAACTTCGGGCCAGCGAACAACTGGAGGTTGTTATGCCTAAGGATGCCGAGGGGGAGACCCACTACACCGTCAGTTGCGCCGTGGTGCCCAAAGGCGCTGACCCCCGCAAAGCAGCCGTGCTCGTCGAGTTTCTCTGTTCCCAGTACGTACAGGAAACGTACCCGGCAGCTGCCTACGAGTACCCCGCCAATGTGATGGCGCTGCCTGCGGAGTTTCTCATCAACTATATGGGGGGAATCAAAGACGACGAAATGAGCCTTGAGGTACTGGCTCAGTATATGCCGGTTGCCCGGAAGCTTATGCTGGAGGAGGGCTGGCCTGCAGAGTAGTGCTGCTCCGGCCTTAAAAGTGTAAATAATGTTTTATCAGGCGGCGAGGCGAGGCGATAACGCCTTTTTTAAGTACATACTTACCCTGCTTAGTACGGTTATTGGAGCGGTAGTCGGGCAAATCCCGTTTATGATAGTCGTGGCAAGAGAAGCAAGCAATCAAGGAGTTGCACTGGAGGGTTTTGATATTTACGGCCTGGGGCTGGATGAGAATTATTTGTTGTTTTTGCTATTGCTTTCCTTCCTGGGGGCAGCAGCCGGCCTGTACTTGGGGGTTCGTTACTTTCACTTCAAGCGGATTAAAGACATACTAAGTGGCAGGCCCCGGCTGGACTGGGGGCGTATAGCTTTTGGCTTTCTTCTTTGGTTGGGGCTCAATGCACTCATAGAGGTGTTCAGTTATTGGTCGGTGCCCGAGGCTTATACTTTTCAGTTTGAGCCGGCCCCTTTTGCTCTGCTTCTGCTGCTTTCGGTCACGCTGTTGCTTGTTCAGACCAGCGTGGAGGAAGCACTGTTCCGAGGCTACTTGCTGCAAGGCCTAGGCCTGGCCTTTCGGTACCGTTGGATTGCCCTGCTGATTACCTCCCTCTGCTTTGGCATCCTGCATTTTGCCAACCTTGAGGTAGATACCTTCGGCGCAGAGGTTATGATGGCGTATTACATAGGTATTAGCCTCATACTTGGTATTGTCACGCTGATGGACGAGGGGGCAGAGCTGGCGCTGGGCATGCACGCTGCCACCAATATTTACGGCGCAACTTTCGTTGGATACGCTGGTTCTTCCCTACAGACCCCCGCACTTTTCCATCTGAAATCCATGAATGCCCACCTCATGCTGCTGTCGGCTATGCTGTCCGGCCTAGTTTTTGTAGGGCTGGCAGCCCGCCGTTACGGCTGGTCTGATTGGGGGAAGCTGCTGCGCCGGGTGCCGGAAGCTAAATTGCGTGAACCCGACGGCGCGTTTTATGAATCCGAAAATGACTAAAATGCAGAATATGAAGTTTTGGAATGCACTGGTTTTGCTCCTATTGTCTGCCTTACTGGCGCAAGCTCAGCCTGGCCGATGGCAACAACGGGCAACTTATCAAATGGATATCGATTTTGATGTGAGCAACCACCAGTTTACTGGCACGCAAAAGCTCAATTACTACAACAATTCGCCGGACACCCTGGGAGAGGTGTTTTACCATCTTTATTTCAATGCTTTCCAGCCCAATAGTATGATGGATGTACGTTCTCGCACCATCCTGGATCCCGATCCCCGGGTGGCAGACCGCATCAGTAAACTTTCTGAAGAGGAGATAGGCTACCAGCGCGTCATTAAGCTCCGAATGGACGGCAAACCCGTCGATTACGAGGTAGTTGGCACCATTCTGGAGGTCGATTTGCCAGAGCCGATACTGCCGGGCAGCAAGGTAGTGTTCGATATGGCGTTTGAGGCGCAGGTGCCTTTGCAGATCCGCCGCAGCGGGCGAGATAACAAGGAGGGCATCGATTACTCTATGACACAGTGGTACCCCAAAATGTGCGAGTACGATTACCAGGGCTGGCACGCGAACCCCTACGTTGGGCGCGAGTTTTACGGCATCTGGGGAGACTTTGATGTGAAAATTACCATCGATAGCGACTACCTCTTGGGCGGGACCGGCTATCTGCAGAATCCAGAGGAAATTGGCTACGGTTACGCCCCCGAAGAGAAGGTCAAGCGCCCCGGGGGAGATAAGCTGACCTGGCATTTTAAAGCGCCCCGCGTGCACGACTTCATGTGGGCGGCCGATCCGGACTACACCCACGATACATTCGAGCGGGAAGACGGTACGGTGCTGCATTTCCTTTATCAGAAAAACGAGCGCACAGAGGAGCCCTGGCGCCAGCTGCCCCTCGTCATGGACCAGGCATTCGATTTTATCAACGAACACTACGGTGCCTACCCTTATCAGCAATACTCCTTTATTCAGGGAGGCGATGGCGGCATGGAGTACCCCATGGGCACATTGATCACCGCAGAGCGCAGCTTCCCCAGCTTGGTAGGGGTTTCCGTGCATGAGCTCCTGCACAGCTGGTACCAGATGGTGCTTGGTACCAATGAGAGCCTCTACCCCTGGATGGACGAAGGCTTTACTAGCTGGGCTTCCAATAATGTGATGAATCACTTGCGAGAGGAAGGCTTGCTGCCCGGGCAGC
>CAYNIT010000057.1:0-19939 GCA_964397205.1 uncultured Phaeodactylibacter sp.
GATGAGAAAACAGGGATACCTTTGAAAATTTGGAAATACCGGTGATGAAGACCAGACGCAGGTGCTCGTCGGCGCTTTTGAGCACGCCGTAGAACTCGCGCAGCAGGTCGCGGTTGGCTTTGGCCCGGGCCATATCGTCTTCGTTGAGGTAATCGGTGATAGGCTTGTCGTACTCGTCTACCAATAGCACGACCTGCCCGTGCTTTTTGGCGGTCTCACTGATGAGCGATGCAAATTGAGCCTTGTAATCGCTACCCCTCAAACCTACCCCGGATTGATCGGCTTGTAGCCGGAGGTGTTCCATCAGAGCCGTCTCTAGCCCTGCCTGATGGTAGCTCATCGCCTCAAAGGAAAAGTGCAGCACCGGGTTCATCTGCTGCCAGTCCCAGCGGTTTTCGATCCACAAGCCTTCGAACAGCTCCCGCTTGCCTTCAAACAAGGCCTTCAGGGTAGAAACGAGCAAAGATTTTCCGAACCTGCGGGGCCGGGAAAGGAAGTAGGGCTTGCCCATCGTGACCATGCGGTGGATCAGCTCGGTCTTGTCCACATACACATAGCCGCCCCTGCGCAGCTCTCCGAAGTCTTGTATGCCGATGGGTAGTTTCTCCATGGGTACAAAAATAGGAAATTAAAGGTATACGGTACCTTCGTAACGAGCGATTGAAATAGCTCTGCCCTAAAGGAAACAATCAATAGGCGTTTGTTGTTAAACGCAAAAAGGCTAAAATTTTTAATAGATAGTATTAAAAATACTCGCTAAACTTGTTGCGTGAATATATCCTTCCAAGACAAAAAATTAAGGAAAATTGCTGGTGAGCTGCACCAGCTCATTCGCGTATATGGAAAGCAAAGAGGAGAAAAAATCAAACTTCGGCTGGATCAGTTGAGAGATGCTGAAAATCTTGAAGAGACCCGGCATCTACCCGGTTATTACCACGAGTTGACTGGCGACCGTAAAGGGCAGTGGGCCTGCAGCCTAGACGGCAACTACCGGCTTGTATTTACCCCTCACGAAGACCCCATACCAGAAGATGAACACGGTCGCTACCTGTGGGTGGAAATCCACGGAGTAGAAATCATGGAAATTACCGACTATCATTAAGTACTATTATCATGAGAAAAACGAATGAATATCGACCTCAATCGGTCATGCACCCGGGCTTAGAATTGAAAGAAAAGCTGGAAGAGCTCCGCATGCCTCCTTTTGAATTCGCTGTGCGCTGCAACAAGCCGGTCCCCACGATTTCAAAAGTATTAAATACCAAAAGTGCCATTACGCCCGAGATGGCTGTTCAGTTTGAAAAAGTGCTCCGCATTCCGGCAAAATACTGGCTGCGGCGCCAGTTTAGCTACGATGAGGCTGTTGCCCGGCAAAAGCAAAGTGAAGTGGGCGAAGCTGCTAAGCATTGGGCACGGCAGTTTCCCTACGCTGAAATGGCTAAGCGGGGCTGGGTAGTTAAAACAAAGCAGATTGATGCCAAAGTAGAAGCTTTGCTGGCCTTCTTCGGCATTTCGTCCTACGAGGCTTGGGAAAGGGTATATCTTTACTCCGAATTGAAAGCTTCCTTCCGGGTTTCGCTTGCGCATACTAAAACGCCACATGCTTTGAGTGCATGGCTGAGGAGAGGAGATACGTTGGCTAGAGAACTGGATGCGCCGGTGTATTCCGCTAAAAAGCTTAAAAAGGCTTTACCGAAGCTAAAAAGCATTATGGCCGCCCAAGCTGATGATTTCTTTGACCAAATACAAGCAACCTGCCTAACGGCTGGTGTGAAGGTGGTGCATACCCCCTGTCTGCCGAAAGCGCCTATTAATGGTGTGGCTAGGTGGATAGAAGATAACAAAACGCCACTGATCCAACTCTCAGACCGGCATAAACGCAACGATGTCTTTTGGTTCTCTTTCTTTCATGAGTTGGGCCATATTCTGTTGCACGGTAAAAAGGACGTATTTTTGGAAAACGTAGACTACGAGGGGAAAAATCAGGAAAAAGAAGCGGAGGCGGATGCGTTCGCTGTGAAGTGGACGTTTTCGGAAAAACAGGAAGCTGAAGTGGTACAAGCCGAGCACCTGGACGGAGAGAAGGTTTTGGCTTTCGCTGAAAGATTCAACACCCATCCTGCTATTATTATTGGCAGAATGCAGAAAAAAGGCATAATCCCTTATTCTCAAGGGCAGGAATTCATTGTGAGAATTGATTTAAGCGAATTTGAGTAGGTCGAGCTCTCGGCGTAGGCTGCGCCTACGTCGCCAAAGGCTGCGTGTTGTTGCTGGTTCGGCTTAGGCTGTGCCTGCATCGGTCAAGGTAGCAGGTGCTCCAAAGCCACCTACGGACAGCAAGCCGCCCACCCATCGACTGGCTACAGCCCAGCCGATGGGTGGGTGGCGGTGGCCATGCGCAAGCCGTTGCAAGCAAAGGCAGTCCGACCTGTTCGGCGTAGGCTGCCCTGTTCGGCGTAGGCTGCGCCTACGTCGGCCCCTGTTCGTCGTAGGCTACGCCTACGTCGCTCCTTGCAATCCCCTACCCCCAGCTCACCTCCGCCCCCGGCAGCACGTCATAGCAGCCCCGGCTGCGCCGCAAGAACAGCTTTCGGTTGTACGGGTCATCCCGGTTGACCTCATGCTTAGAAAGGATGCTGTTGACATACTGCCGTCTCCGGCGGTAGTCGGGCAATAAAGACGGGGGCATTTCTTCAATGAACTGCATGAAGTCGTCCATCAGCAGGCAGCGCTCGGGAGCAGGGTCACTAGGTGCAAAAACATCGAGGCGTATGGCGTTGAGCACATTGTAGAGGAAGAACTCCATGCTCTTGTGGTTGATGATATACAAGCGCCCATCGTAGCGGCACTGCCCGGCGGAGGGGGCCAGCTTGGGATACCAGGTTTCCAGCAGGAACTTATTGAGCTGCCGGCGGTCGTAGCCCAGAATGAGGTGTTGCAGGGCAGTGCGCCCTAGGGGGTCCTGCAGGTTGCGGTTGGCATCCTGCTCTAGGAAGTAGTAAAGCATGTCGATCTTGCCATGCTGTGCGGCAATCATCAGCCCGGTCATGCCTTCTGCCGCATCAGGTATATCTACCCCAAACTTGCTGACGATACGCTCCACCTTTTTCCGGTTTTTGTTGCGCACATGGTTAGCCAGTTGTTGCTGCGCTTTCTGGTACTCGCCCAAGTATTGCTTGGCCGGGCCGTAGTTCAATTCTTCATGTAGCCGCTGCACCAGTGCAATGCGGTGCCGGGTGCGGGCAAACAAAAACAGGCGCTCCACGTCTTGCTCCGTATGTTTGGCTTCCGGGTCGAATATCCGTTCCTCCAGCAACTCAGCCTCCTCGGCCCCCACAAACTCAATGCCGCGCAGTCGGGCCCGGATGGCTTCGGCCTGCTCAAATTTGCCCTGCAGCTCCAAGCGGCGGGCCTCTTCCAGCCACTCCTCCTCGTCGCTGGCCTGCTTTTCAATCTTTACCTCCTCTTCCGTCTCCATCACGCCGAGGAGTTGCAGCAGCTCATTCTTAGTTTTGGTCTCTATGATGTGGACGTTCTGCACGGCGCGGGTGAAGGCCACATACAGGGAGTTGATGTAAAATTTGTAAGCCTCCTGGTCCTTGTTGGTTTTGTCTTTTGCGCGGGCGTACCGCAGGTTCTCATCCAGCAGGTCGGCTTCGCTTACGCCTTTGGCAATCGTGCGGAACTCGCTGTCATGGTCGCTAATGAAATTGACCAGTATGATGTTTTCGTACTCCAACCCCTTGGCTTCCTGAATGGTAAAGACCAGCGGGGTCTTAAAATCTTTCGATACGCGTGCTTTTTGCTGCTTGTCCAGCACCAGCACGGCAAATTTGGCGGAGTCCTTCGTCCGTTTGTTGAGCTCCTTGCGCACTTTGTCGCTGTCCGGGTAAAAGTGGATTTTCCCTTCCTTGTCCGCTACGGTATTGATCAGGTAAGTGCTCTCCTTGTCGATGGAGCCAAAGCGGGCGTTTTTGATTTTGAGCAAGTCGTTGGACAGCCGCGTCACCTGCCGGGAGTTGCGGTAGTTGGTCTTAAGGATACGCAAGGCGCTCCCCTGCACCTCCTGTTTGAAAAACAGGCTTTTGATCTTCGACCAGGAGAAAAAGTTGGGGTGCACAATCTGATTGGCATCCCCACTGAGCAAAAAGTTGCCGGGGGTCTTCAGCGATTTCAAAATCAACAGCAATTGGATATTGGTAACGTCTTGCACCTCATCTACGATGATGAAGTCGTACTTCGGGGCCACCTGATCCATATACCGATAGGCAACCATATTGCTGTCGTAATAGCCCCCCTCCTTCAGGAAGCGCAGGTAACGTTCAAACAGGTCGTACACCTTGCCCCGCTCGCTGCCCAGGAAGATCGACTGCTTGACGCCAAGCTCTTCGTAACGCTCCCGGCTGAGGTACGCCGCATCCGTCACCGAACCAGTCAGCACCCCCTTAAATTCTTCGAAGAGTTTGTAAGGCTCCTTGAATTTGAAACGTTGCCGGGGCCCGCGTTCGTACCAGCGCTCAAAGCTGCGGTAGTCCAGCTCCTTGCCTTCCGGTATCTGTATCCCCTCCAGGTACTCCCGGAAAGAGAGGAAGTCAATCTCCTGTTTCGGGTTTTCGTACCCGTACGATTCATAGATGCGCTGCGCATTTTCTACCAGATAGGGAGAAAGCGAAACATAGGCTACGTGGCCGGGGTAGCCCTTCATCTTCTCCAGCGTCAGCGCCGTCTTGCCACTGCCCGCCGAGCCAATGATAATCAACGGTGCGGGCAGGTTGTAAATTTCCTCCTGATCGCTGTCCAATGACAGGACCTTGTCGAGCAAGTGGAAGCGTTTGGTAGCCGGGTTGACGTACCGTATAGGCTCCATTGTCTCTTCCTCTACCTTCTCGGGCCCCGGCACTTCGCTAAAGTGGTTGTCTTTCACCGACGCCCCCCTCAGAAACCTCGATTTGTCGTAGTCATGATTGGGGATGACCTCCAAAAGCAGGATGTAAGTTTCCCCCTCATGCTTCGCAAATTTGAACAGCAACCGGTTCTCGCGGTCGAGCTTAGCGCGGAAATAGCCGAGGTGTTTGATTTTTTTAACTTCTGCTGATTTGAAGTCTCCTGCCATCAGCATTTTTTCTACCTTTTTCAGCTTACTGCTTAAGCCTTTCGCAGAAAATTCATTATATCTTAACAGCTGCATGTTTGATTGATCAAGTTTGTATTTTAGTGTTGGTCTTTTGAGCTATTAAGTAATGCAAAATCCGGCAAAAACACCAGTTAACCGTTACATTTGCTCAAAAGCACAAGAAGAATTGTCAGAGAGCAAAAAAAATTGAGATGCCCAATACCCACATGCCTCCCGATTTCCTGCAGCCTTGTCTGTTTAGCATCGAAGAAGCCGTTTTGAAAGTATTTAAAGAACACCCAAAACTCGAAGATAAGGATGTCGAGGTGGTTTATGAACAGCTTCAGCGGTTTTTCAAAAAACTTGCCAAGGGCGCAGACCTGGAAGAGCCCTTTTCTACGATCGCCCGTAAGCAAGCTTTGATTGAATCGATTATCCTGGCACTTGATATTCGTGAGGAATTTGATGCAGATGCCCATATGCTACAAAATGATCAATACACCTTAGGAGGCAGAACCATCCCCTATCTGGAAATACTCTACGCCACAGCATTCAC
Organism: uncultured Phaeodactylibacter sp.; assembly: GCA_964397205.1. Lineage (GTDB taxonomy): Bacteria > Bacteroidota > Bacteroidia > Chitinophagales > Saprospiraceae > Phaeodactylibacter. Next base: position 5,670 of record CAYNIT010000057.1, read on the forward strand.
CTATCTGCAACGATCGGCCCGCTTTTGGCGCAAGGAAAGGGGGAAACGCGGCTATCTCCATTTCCTCCGCGACCAGATGAGCGGCTTGGAGGAGTAAAATGAAAGTTAAGCCCACTTAGGAGCCCGGGAACTGAATACTGCAACCCCAGGTTGCGTTCTTTTTCGATGAGAATGCCAAATCCAAACAGGCTCGTTCCACAGCAGTCAAGATCAAAGCGGCATGAGGTGTTACAATTTGGAGGAAGCCCGGCGGCAGCCCGATCAGGTCAGCGAACTGTTTTTGCACGCCAGCGGAACAGCGCAGCTGCCACCCCTGGTATTTGGCTTGCCCCGGCTGCAGCGCCTGCACATCAGCGACAGTGGTTTGTCAGAACTGCCGCCGCAGATCGGCAGCCTCCATCAACTGCGGATACTCAGCCTGCCCAATAACCAGCTTACACAGCTGCCGCCTGCGCTCTTTCGCTTGCGGAAGCTGGAAAAACTGGACCTTTCCGGAAATGCTCTGGCTGAGCTGCCCGATGCTATCTCTCAGCTTACCCAATTGAATACGCTCTTACTGAACCAGAACCAGCTGCAGGCATTGCCTGCGGCTATTGGGCACTTGCCGCAGCTGCGCCGCCTTGAAGCAAGCCGCAATGCCATCAGGAGCATTCCATTGGCCCTGCGTCAGCTCACCGGGCTCCGCCAACTGCTGCTGCAACACAACCGAATCCGCACCCTCCCTAAAGCCCTCTGCGAGCTCTCGGCCCTGGAGCGCTTAGACCTCGGGCACAACCGCCTGGCCAAACTGCCGGAAGAAGTGGCCCAGTTGTCTGCCCTGGGTTTCCTCTCCCTGGAACGCAACAACCTAAAAGCCCTGCCTGAATCCCTAAGCCAGCTGCCCCTGCTTCGGCAGCTGCTGCTCAACCGCAATCGACTCACGGAAGTACCCGAAGCCATTTGGCAATTGCCTTGGCTCGCCTATCTGGAAGCCCAGCGCAATCAAATCTCCCAGCTCAGCGAAGCCATCGGCCAAGCCCGCCGTCTGGAGGTGCTCCGCCTAGACAACAACCATCTGAAGGAAATCCCGGCGGCGGTGAGCCAGCTCGGCCAGCTTCGCCAGCTCAGCTTGAGCGGCAACAAGATCCAGCAGCTGCCCGAATTGCCAACTTCTCTGCGCAAGCTCGACCTCAGCCACAACCCGCTTGCTGGCTTCCCGAACGCGCTTTGCCAGCTGCATCGCCTGCAACGCTTGTCGCTGCGCAACAACGGCTTGGAACAATTGCCCGATGACTTCCGGAGACTGGCTGCCCTGCGCGAGCTCGACCTGCGCGCCAATGCCTTCAGCGGCCTGCCCGCACCGCTTTATTTTCTGCCTGCCCTGCAACAGCTGAGGGGCGTAGGAGCGGCCAAGGAACGCACCCAGCTGCTGCGCTTCATCCGGCTGTGCGAGGGGCAATCGGTGCCGGTGCCCCTGCGGCGGCTGTTTTATGAAGTTATGGAAAATCAAGCCCGGCAGCTGTCCAAATTTTCGGCCGTTCAGCTGCTGGAAGCCCTCACGGTAGGGGTAAGCGAAGTAGCCTACCCCATACGGCGGCACCTGCTGCGGGAACGCTCAGCCGAGCCGCAAATCGACTGGAGCCGGGAGGGCGCTAGTGTGCTCTTGTTGGGAGAAACTGGCTTTGATGCAGCCGAACTCCGGCTTGTGTTGGAGCAGCGTGGGCTGCGGTTGCTGGAAGCAGGGGAAGAAGGAGCGGACTACCTGGTGCTGGGCCGATTGCTGCGCCTGCACCGCCTGCCAAAAATAAGCGGCTCTCCGAGTATCATCTCCCGGCCTGCTCTACGGGCGCAGCTCGATGAAGCCCAAGGCCGGCGGCTGACCGTTGATTACCGCCCCAGCCAATTGGAAAAACTTCGCCTCATGCTCTTCCATCGCGAGCGCAAGAACCGCAAGCTGGCCCTGCAACTCCTGGAAGCAGGCGGTGTGCCAGAGCCGCTGCTTACCGACCTGTTCCTGGCATGGAAACTCAACTATGGCCCCAGTAAGCGGCTCGAGCTATTGCTGCTGCAGTATTGCTCCGAAGAAGCGCTGCGCAACCTGTACGCGCCGCTCGGCCTAAGGGGGCGTATTAACCCCCGGCAACTCGCTACAAACATAAAAAGGTACACCGAAGGCAATGAGTTGGACGGGGAGCGGATACAGCTTTTCCTTGAGGCCTAAAGCAGCAACGCTTCCATCCGAAACCCCGGAGTAGATAGACGAATACCTGAATGACAAGGGGTAAGAGTTGATTGATTTTTACCTGGCTAAGCAAGAGCGTAAGTGAAAAGGGGAGGCCCGAAGTATTGTAATCTTCGGCGCCTCTGTTTTTGAATAACAGTTGGGTGATCCCGCTCAGGTATCTGTCCTGCTCGTGATTGCTGTTTTAGGTTGTTGCGATGAGTAGATGAAGCCCGTTCGTCTGAACCCCTACCTAAAGCCAGTGTTTTTTTTAAAAAATAATGCCATGGCAGCGCCCACTTCCACCGGTACTAAGAAGAAGCCCGTCCTGCAAGTCAAAGGAGATACCCGGTCTGAGCATCCCGACCTTATCGCTTGCGAAGAGCCATTAGAGATCAAGTTGGCCTTTGGCTCAAATGACAAACGGGAAACCCGCAGCTTGGCGATTACCATGCGTACGCCGGGGCAGGATGCCGACTTAGCGATTGGATTCTTATTTACGGAAGGTATCATCGGCCGGGCAGACGAGGTAATAGACGTACGCCATGTAGGCCAAGCGCTATCCCCGGAATCTGCCGAAAACATCCTGCTGGTAGAACTCTCTCCGGAGTTGCCGGTCGATTTCGATAAGCTAAACCGGCATTTCTATACCTCCTCCAGTTGCGGCGTTTGCGGCAAGACTTCCATTGAGATGGTGCGCACCGTTAATCTTTACTACCCTAGGAAAGGGCATCCAAAATTTACTCCGGAGCAACTGCGAGCTTTTCCCCATAAGTTGTTCAGCGGGCAATCCCTGTTTGAACAGACCGGCGGCATTCACGCGGCAGCCTCTTTCGGTGCGGACGGGCAGTTGATAGGCTTGCGGGAGGATGTGGGCCGGCACAATGCCCTGGATAAATTGATCGGCGCTGCGTTGCAGGAAGGGCAATTGCCGCTGCGGGATCAGGCCGTGATGGTCAGCGGGCGGCTGAGCTTTGAATTAGTGCAGAAAGCTTCTATGGCGGGCGTACCCGCAATGGTGGCAGTAGGTGCTCCTTCTACCCTGGCGGTAGAGCTGGCAGAAGAGAATGGCATGACCTTAGTGGGGTTTCTGCGGGGCGAGCGCTTTAATGTGTACTGTGGGGCAGAGCGGATTGTGTGGGGGGAGTAAGGCAGCTGTGCCGGGCGGGGCTCTAGCTCAGCATTTCAATTCTGTGGCCGTTTGCTTGAAAAGCTAAACCACAGCGTGCCGTTCTTGGTACTGCTTTGGTGTCATTCCGTACCGCTGCCGGAAAAGCTTGATGAAATAGGAGCAATTCTTAAAACCAGTGGTTAGGCAGATGTGCTGAACGCTGGACGCTGGTTCCTCCTCCAACAATTGAGCCGCTTTCTTGAGCCGCTCGTTGTTGACAAACTCAACGGGGGTCAAGCCGAGGCGGTCGCGAAAGTAGCGGTAAAGGGAAGCTTGGCTCATACAAGCCAGGCGTGCAAGGGCTTCCACGGATATTTCTTCAGTAAGGTTTTGCTTTACGTACTTGCGCAGCAGCCGCAGCTGTTGTTCTTCCCGTTCCTCCTCCTGCAGTTGGCGCCGTTCTTTTTCCTGCATCAAGAGCACAGCCAATTCCTTCAGGCCCATCTCGAGCAGCGGGTGGGCGTTGAGTGTGTTCTGCCGCTCTGGGCGGGTAAAGTAGTCGATGATCTTTTCGAGAGGTTCGTGCCCTTTGGAGGAGCTGTTAGTGTGCCAGTCGAACAAGCTTTCCACCATTGCCTTTACTTTGGGCTTTTGCAGTTGGTGGTATTCCGCTTGTGTAAGCTCTTCCTTGATACCGACGTAAAGGATGCCCTCAATTTTGCCTTCTATCTCAAAGGGCTCGTAAACGGAAGCGTACCAATTGTTCAGCACGAAGGCACTGCCCCGGTAAGTTTTGCCTTGCTGCACCGACTGTATGACGGGGGAGTCGTTGGGGATAAAGGTGCCTACAGCCCGCCGGCCCTCCAGGGTTTCGATATTGGTGGCAATCCGCAAAAAGCCCTGCGGAATGCGCTGAAAAATGGTGGCTTTGCAGTGCGTGCGCCGACTGATTTGATCCACGATCTCCGTGCTGTGCTGCACCATGCGCTCTCCCAGGTACCACTGTGGCACCTTTACCTGCACGCGTTCGTGGGTGATTTGGTTGATAGCGCTCATGAGCAGCTTCTCTCCGCTGAGCTGCCGGATTGACCCTTCATTTTCAAACAGCTGCCGGGCATCGGTAAAAGCCCGGTTGACCTCCTCCTGTATCTGTCGGCCGCGCCGTTTGATGTAAGTAGCCATAGCCTGTGCGCTTTCATCGGCAGAGGCTTCTTCTTGTAGCAGGCTTTTGGTCCAGGAAATATCCTGAATGTACTGCCGGGCCTCTCGCAACCAAGCGCGGTCCAGCTCAGTGCTGTATCCGTTCCATTCCACTGGAGCAGCCTCATCTTCCAATCTCGCAGCGTACTCTTGCACCAACTGATCGGCATCCGCCCGGGAGAGTTGCCCCGACTGCACGAGCCGGTTCAGCTGCTGCTGATGCAGGTATAGCGCCTGCTGCAGGCTGTTGCTCAATTGCTGAAAATATTGCTCCAGGCGGTTGGGCATAAAAGTAAGGGGATAAGGCAAGCGGCACAAACCCTGCAAAAAGGGAGTGTGCCGCGGCCTGTTTTAGTTAAATAAAGCCATCGATTTCAGGATGGTCTGAGAAATGCCCCAGATCAACGGCAGACCAACGAAAAGCCAGGCCAGTATTACTTTGAGGCTGAAACCATTATCATTTTTTTCCATAATGCAAAAGCTTGTAATTTTAACAATAAGCTGACAATCCAGTTCGTGCTCAGCTGGTTTTTGTCTGGATGCCTTCCGGCGCCAGCTCCGTAGCCTGCCCGGGCTCTTCTGCTTCCGCAGCCATCAGGTGCTTGTCGTCCACTGGCTTCACCATAGCGTTGCAGACGAAGCCGACGATCAGCAAGCCCGCCATAATGTACATGGTGATGGAATACGCCTGCGCTGCCGGCAGCTGCAGCGTTTCGATCTGGTATGCACGGATGTAGTTAACCAGCACCGGCCCCAGGATAGCCGCCGCCGACCAGGCCAGCAGCAGCCGGCCGTGTATCGCCCCTACCTGCTTGGTGCCGAATATGTCCCGCAGGTAAGCCGGAATAGTCGCAAAGCCGCCCCCGTACATGCTCATGATGATGCCGAAGCAAAGCACAAACAAGATCATGCTGCCCATGTTGCCGATGGAGGGTACTGCAAAATACAGCGCGGCTCCCAGGAGGAAAAACACATTATAGGTGTTCTTGCGGCCGAGCCGGTCCGACAGGGAGGACCAAAAGAAGCGGCCGATCATGTTGAAAAGGCTAAGCAGGCCTACGAATCCGCCCGCTGCTGCTGCTGAAACCGCAGCTTTTTCTCCTACTGACTCCACTGAAAACATCTCCTGAATCATGACAGAAGCTTGCCCCAATACGCCGATGCCAGCCGTTACGTTGAGCATCAAAACAGCGAACAGCAGGTAGAACTGCGGCGTGCGCAGCGCTACGTCGGCATCCACATGCCCTTTAGCCACGAAGTGGCGCTTGCTGGCCGGCTTGGGAGTCCAGCCCTCTGGCTTCCAGCCTGGCCGCGGGATGCGCACGGTGAATACGCCGAACATCATAAACAGAAAGTATACGGCTCCCATTATCAGAAAGGTCTGGGCAACCCCGGTAGAGGTAGCAGACTTAAAGGTGTCCATCAGCGCTACCGACATGGGGGAGGCAATCATAGCGCCACCTCCAAAACCCATGATAGCCATGCCTGTAGCCATGCCGGGCCGGTCTGGGAACCATTTCATCAAGGTAGAGACCGGGGAAATGTAGCCCAAGCCCAGCCCGATGCCGCCGACAAAGCCGTGCCCGAGGTAGACCAGCCAGATTTGGTGCAAGTGCACGCCCAATGCAGCGATGAAGAAACCGCCGGAAAAGCAAAGGGCTGAGGCAAACATCGCCATGCGAGGGCCTACGCGCTCCAGCCATTTGCCAAATATGGCGGCCGAAGCGCCAAGGGTCACTAGGGCAATGGAGAATATCCAGCCCAGCGTGGTCAGCTCCCAGTCCTGCGGGGTGGACTCCGTAATGCCAATGATACGGGTCATCGGCTTGTTGAATACACTGTAAGCGTAAATTTGACCGATGCAAAGGTGGATAGCCAGAGCGGCCGGCGGTACCAGCCACCGGTTGTATCCAGGCTTAGCTACGGAATGCTCTCGGTCTAAAAAGGAAAATAGTGCCATGTTTTTTTGTTTTGATTTTTAATCAGGTGTTCAAGGATAGGGTTTGCTTGCAAAATTTATACTTACAAAAGAAGCGGTTTGCAGAATTTAAAAATATAAGCATCTTATCAAACCTCTGCCTTGTTTTGATAAAATAGAGGCATAAGTGCGCAAGGATTGCGCCTATTTTTGCAATACCAATAAGTTTACAGGAACACCTCTATGCAAAACTTTGCACCTGATTTGTTGAACCTACAACTATTCGACCATGGAAAATAAGCAAGATACACCCACCCAATCCGTAGAAGAAAAAGGGCACAATATAGTAGTGAGCGAATCCCAGCGCACACCGGGCGCTCAACCCCCTGAGCAGTTTACCGGACTCCGCCTGGGCAAAGTCAAAGACAAGGCAGCTGGCATCAAGGGCGTTACTACTGCTTTGGGCCATGCTACCAAATACATGTCGCCCAGCCAGGCCATGAAGACGATGTTCAGGCTCAACCAGAAAGGCGGCATCGATTGCCCCGGCTGCGCCTGGCCCGACCCGGAAGATGAACGCTCCAAAATGGGCGAGTACTGCGAAAATGGCATCAAAGCTATTTCTGAAGAAGCCCAGAAGAAAACCATCGGGCGAGACTTCTTCGCCCAGCACTCCGTTGCGGAAATGCGGCAGTGGAGCGACTACGAAATTGGCAAAAAAGGCCGCCTGGCTGAACCAATGATGCTGCGGGAAGGAGCTACGCATTATGAGCCTATCAGTTGGGAAGATGCCTTCAAAATGATCGCTGAAGAACTGAATGCCCTCGACACGCCCGACCGCGCTGTTTTCTACACCTCTGGCCGGGCAAGCAACGAAGCAGCCTTCCTCTACCAGCTGTTCGTACGGGAATACGGCACCAATAACCTGCCGGACTGCTCCAACATGTGCCATGAGTCGAGTGGGCATGGCTTAGCACAGACCGTAGGCATCGGCAAGGGCTCCGTTACCCTTCCTGACCTGTACGAAGCGGACGTTATCATGGTGATGGGGCAAAACCCAGGCACCAACCACCCCCGTATGCTCTCCGCGCTCGAGCGCTGCAAGGAAAACGGCGGCAAAATCATTACAGTCAATCCGCTGCCGGAAGCAGGCCTGCAGCACTTCATCAACCCACAGCGCCCCGGCAAGATACTGACGGGCGGCACCCAGCTCACCGACCTCTTCCTGCAGGTAAAAGTCAATGGCGACAACGCGCTGCTCAAAGCCCTCATGCTGCAGCTGCTGCACGAAGAAAAGAAGAACCCCGGAACGGTATTTGACTGGGACTTCATACAGGAAAAGACAGAGGGGTACGAAGCCTTCATTTCTGAACTCAAGCAGCATGACTTCGGCGCGCTGGTCGAGGCAGCGGGCGTTTCCCGCGACCACATCAAAGAAGCAGCTTCTATGCTCAAGAAGTCCAAAAAGATCATCATCTGCTGGGCTATGGGGCTGACCCAGCACGAAAACGGTGTCGACAACATCAAGGAAGTGGTCAACCTGCTGCTGCTCAAAGGCAGCATCGGCAAGCCGGGGGCTGGCACCTGCCCCGTGCGCGGGCACAGCAACGTGCAGGGCGACCGCACCGTGGGCATCTGGGAAGCGCCCAAGCCGGCCTTCCTGGATAAACTGAAAGCAACTTTTGGTTTTGAACCGCCCCGCGAACACGGCTACGCAGTAGTGGATGCTATAAAAGCCATGCACGAAGAGAAAGCATCCGTTTTCTTTGCCTTAGGAGGCAACTTCCTTTCTGCTACACCGGATACGGAATACACGGCAGAAGCTTTGCAAAAGTGCAGCCTAACCGTGCAGGTCTCTACCAAGCTCAACCGCAGCCACCTCATCCACGGGAAAAGAGCAATCATCCTGCCCTGCCTTGGACGTACCGATCAGGATGTTCAAGAGGCTGGCCCGCAGTTTGTGAGCGTGGAGAATTCGATGGGCGTTGTGCATACCTCTCAGGGCGTGCTGAATCCGCCCTCTGAGCACCTCAAGAGCGAGCCCGCCATCGTAGCAGGCCTGGCGAAGGCTACGCTGGGCGAAAAGAGCAAAGTAGATTGGGACGGCATGGTGCGCAATTATGACCACATTCGGGATGCCATCGAGCAGGTCGTTCCGGGCTTCGAAAACTACAACCAAAGGGTGCGCGAGCCGGGCGGCTTTTACCTGCCCAACGGGGCTCGGGAGCAGCAATTCAACACGCCTTCTGGCAAGGCCGTATTCTCGGTAACCGAAGTGCCGGAGAAGCAAATCGCCGATGGGGCTTACATCATGATGACGCTGCGCAGCCACGACCAATTCAATACTACCATCTACGGGCTCCACGACCGCTACCGGGGCATTTACAACGAGCGCCGGGTGGTGATGATGAACAAAGCGGACATGCAGGAGGCGGGCTTAAAAGCTGGAGATGTTGTAGATTTGATCGGACAGCACAAAGGCACGCAGCGGGTCGCTTCTCAATTCATCGTAGTAGCCTACGACATCCCCCGCCGTTGTGTAGCGACATACTTCCCGGAGGCTAACGTACTGGTGCCTATAGATTCTTACGCCAAGGGCAGCAAGACGCCTACCTCGAAATGGGTATCAGTGGAGATTCGAAAGTCGGAGCAATAATCTTTACTTTCGCAGAGCAGATACTGGATTTGCAGAAGCATGGCCGCCTTGCTTCCCCCCGTTTATTGATTGAACCCAAAACAGCAACCATCAACATGGCCCTTAACCAACTTTACGACAACCACGGCCGCCTCATCAATTACGTGCGGCTAGCCGTTACTGACCGCTGCAACCTGCGGTGCTTCTACTGCATGCCAGAGGAAGGCATCAAGTACGTCGCCCGCGAAGCTCTGCTCTCCTACGAAGAGATGCTGCGGCTGATGCAACTGCTCGCCGACATGGGGATCGAAAAGGTGCGCATCACTGGTGGAGAGCCTTTCGTGCGGCGGGATATGATTCACTTCCTGCGAGACCTCTGCGCCATCGACGGCATCAATAAGGTCAACATCACGACCAACGGCACCCTTACGGAAAAGCTGGTGCCCGAGCTGAAGGAGATGGGCATCCATTCTGTCAACCTCAGTCTTGACTCCCTCGACCGGGACCGCTTCTTAGCCATCACCCGGCGCGATGCCTTTGACAAGGTGATGCGCACCTACGAGGCGCTTCTGGCCCATGGCATTTCTACCAAAATCAATGCGGTAGTTATGGATGGGAAAAATACGGAAGACCTCGTTCCTATGGCTATGCTCACCAAAAAGGACCCGGTAAGCGTACGCTTCATCGAGGAGATGCCCTTTAATGGAGAAGGGGCGCACTACGAGCAGCTGGCCTGGAACCACCGGGCTATCCTGCAGCACCTGCAGCAGCACTTTCCGGATATTGAGAAAATACCCGACCCGCCCCATTCCACTTCCTACAACTACCAGATACCGGGCCATAAGGGCAGCGTAGGCATCATCGCTGCCTACAGCCGGACCTTCTGCGGCACCTGCAACCGCATTCGCATCACGCCCAAAGGCATGCTTAAAACCTGCCTTTACGACAATGGCGTGTTCAATATCCGTGACATCATGCGGGCGGGCGCAAGCGATGCGCAATTGCGCGACACCTTCCTGCAGGCCCTGGGCAACCGCGCCAAAGACGGCTGGGAAGCCGAGCAGAGCCGGCGGTTCGGTTTGCCGGTGCAGGAATCCATGTCTACCATAGGCGGTTGAGGCTCATTCCAGGCTGACTTGCAGGCCGTTGCTGAGTGAGTGCATCGCGTTGGGCAACGGTATGGGCGGCCGCTCGTACTGCCATCCTTAAGGGGGACATCCACTCCCCGTTCGCTCGGCTCCTCGAATACACCGGTGTATTCTTCGGGCTAAGGCAGGCGGGCCGGCATACCTGTGCCGATGCCTATCAGTAAACTTGTGCGTCGGGTGGGCGCCCAAGCCTCTCCGTTCCGAGTATAGCGCGTAGCATTTGCAGCAGATTTTATAGTCCGCCAACCCAAAGTTTGTGATTGCCGGCCCCCTGACGATAAATGCCGGGCTTACAGTTCCAAGGCCGTCAGCAAATCCTGTATTGTAAAAAAAGCCCTGCTTTCCAGACAGAAACCAGGGCTTATTCAGCAGCATTGATTGGTTGCGTTTACATCATGTCGTCGTACATGCCAGCGTCGGCCGGGCTGCTCTCCTTCTTCTCCGGCTTGTCATTGATCGTGCACTCGGTCATGAGCACCATACCGGCGATGGATGCGGCATTTTCTATGGCGACACGCGCCACTTTGGTCGGGTCAATCACGCCAGCTTTGTTGAGGTCTTCGTAGGTTTCGGTACGGGCGTTGTACCCAAAGGCGCCTTCCTCATCGATGACCTTCTGCAGTACTACGCTGCCTTCAATGCCGGCGTTGTGGGCAATGGTGCGCAGCGGAGCTTCCAGCGCCTTGCTGACGATGCTGGCGCCGATGAACTCGTCTTCATTTTCAAACTTCACCTGCCGCAGAGAAGCGATAGCGCGCACATAGGCTACGCCGCCGCCCGGCACAATGCCTTCTTCTACTGCTGCTCGGGTCGCGTGCAGCGCATCGTCTACGCGGTCCTTTTTCTCCTTCATTTCCACCTCGGTAGCAGCGCCGACGTGCAGTACTGCTACGCCGCCGGCCAGTTTAGCCAGGCGCTCCTGCAGCTTCTCGCGGTCGTAGTCGGAGGTAGTATTTTCAATCTGCTGCTTGATTTGGTTGACACGGGCATCGACCAATTCCTGACTGCCCTTGCCACCGACGATCGTGGTGTTGTCCTTATCGACCTTTATCTTTTCGCAGCTGCCGAGCATGTCGAGGGTAGCGTTCTCCAGTTTGTAGCCCCGCTCCTCGCTGATGACGGTAGCGCCGGTCAGCACCGCGATGTCCTCTAGCATGGCTTTGCGGCGGTCGCCGAAGGCCGGCGCTTTCACCGCTACTACTTGCAGGGTGCTGCGCAGGCGGTTGACCACGAGTGTGCTCAGCGCGGTGCCCTCAATGTCTTCCGCAATGATGAGCAGTGGTTTGCCTTCTCCGGAGGCTGCTTCGAGGATGGGCACGATGTCCTTGACGTTGGAGATTTTCTTATCGTGTACCAGGATGAGCGGATTGTCGTACTCCGTAATCATATGCTCAGTATCGGTGGCGAAGTAGGGCGACAGGTAGCCGCGGTCGAACTGCATGCCCTGTACTTCCTCGACATGCGTATCGGTGCCCTTGGCTTCTTCTACCGTGATGACGCCATCGGTTGTAACCCGCTCCATGGCATCGGCAATCAGCTGTCCGATCTCCTCGTCGTTGTTAGCGGAAATGGAAGCCACCTGACGGATGCTGTCAAAGTTGCCACCTACCGGCTCGGCTTGCTCTTTGATGCTGTTTACTACGATTTTTACGGCCTTATCGATGCCCCGCTTCAGATCGATTGGGCTTGCGCCGGAAGTGACGTTTTTCAGGCCGGCGGTAATCATAGCCTGCGCCAAGACGGTGGCAGTGGTGGTGCCGTCTCCTGCGACATCAGCCGTTTTGCTGGCTACTTCTTTAGCCATTTGAGCGCCCATGTTTTCCAGTGCATCGGGCAATTCGATTTCTTTGGCAACGGTAACGCCGTCTTTAGTGATCTTCGGCGCGCCAAAGCTTTTTTCCATCACTACATTGCGCCCCTTTGGGCCCAGGGTTACTTTTACGGCATTGGCGAGCTTATCGATGCCAACTTTGAGTTGCTCGCGGGCAGTGTTGCCCCAGTTCAGTTCTTTTGCAGCCATGGTTAAAATGGTTTTGGGTTAAATGTTTAATTTTCATTCAGAACGACCAGTACGTCGTCTTCCCGCATGATCAGGTAATCATCGCCATTGTACTGCAGTTCCTGGCCAGCGTATTTGCCGAACAGGACGCGGTCTCCGGTTTTTAAATTCAGCTTTACGCCCTCTTTGCCGGGGCCTACGGCCACGACTTCTCCCTGCTGCGGTTTCTCTTTGGCGGTATCGGGGATGATGATGCCGCCCTGCGTTTTCTCCTCGGCGGGCAGCGGCTTGACCACCACCCGGTCGTTGATCGGTTTTAATGTTTCCATACTCCTGCCAATTGCATTTGGTTATGACAAAAAAGCATTTCAAAAATACCCTAGCAAACAGGGTGCCAAACTCGTCGATCCGGCCGCATTTGGCAGGGCAGGTAGGGCGGGGGGGGGCAGGCTTGACTGCCACTTTGACAGTTCTTGGGTTTAAGGGTTTCGTAAAGGCATATTAACCTTTTCATAAGGACCAATTTGGCAGATTTGCCTTACTTTCGTATCATGTATTCAAATCTTTAAATGAATTATTTGAGCTATGAAAAATGTAATGCTGCTCGCGCTTTTATCCCTACTGGCCATTACCGCCTGTCAGGACGACGAAGACGATACGGGGCCAAACCCTTCGGAAAATGAACTGCGCTACGATGGCCCTAACGCAACGGGGCCTTTGTTGGAAGCGGGCACTCACGAAGCAGCGGTGCGTTTCCCCGCCAACTATCTGCAAGATTTTCAGGGCAGGGAATTGGAGGTGATCAACTTCTTCCTCGGCCAGCTGCCTGCCGCCTGCGAAGCAAGGGTCTACGAGGGCTCCACAGCGGAGGACGAGCCGGAGACGATGATCTACAGCTTCGATCTGAGCACGCTGGTGGAGGCCCCCTCCTGGAACCGCCTCACGCTTACCAATCCGATTGTCATCGGCGAAGAGGACCTTTGGCTGAGCATCGTGCTGACCCACGATCAGGAACAGCAGTCGATCGGCTGCGATACCGGCCCCAACCAACCCAATGGCGACTGGCTGTACAAATCGACCGATGGCCAATGGCGGCCCTATACGGAACGTACTTCGGAAAGTGTGAACTGGAACATCCGCGGCGAGCTGTCCGAATGACGGCACCCGCTGCCGGGCTGGATTTCACAATTCCACTCAGTTTTTCTAATTTCGATCCGCATTTAGTCAGAGCAACAATCAAGTATGAGAAAGACAACACTTCTGATGGCGGCCCTGCTGAGCGCTGCTTCGCTACTGCTAGGGCAGGGCATTACGCTGGAGGGGATATGGCGGGATTACGACTTTGCCGCCCAATCGGTGCCGGGCTTCAACTTCTTGAAAGACGGCAAACACTATACTCGCCTGGAAAATGGCAAAATCCAGCAGTACGACTTTACTACCGGCGCGCTGGTCAAGGTCATCTTTGATCCGGCGGAGGTAGAGGAAGTGGAAGGCTTCAAGGGACGGGTAGACGGTTATGAGTTCAGCGCAGATGAATCTAAAATCTTGCTCCGGACCAGCACGGAATCCATTTACCGCCGCTCCTTCAAGTCGGTATACTTTGTCTTTGACCGCTCTACGGAGCGCTTACAACCGGTTTATACAGAAGGCAAGCAAGGCTACGCTACCTTCAACCCACAGGCTGATAAGGTAGCTTTTGTGCACGACAATAACCTGTATGTGCACCACCTGGATGATGGGGCTGTCGAGGCTGTCACCGAAGATGGCCGGCAAAATGAGATCATATACGGCTCTGCGGACTGGGTGTACGAAGAGGAATTTGCCTTTGCTAAAGCTTTCTTTTGGTCTCCCGATGGCCAGCGCCTGGCCTACTACCGCTTCGACGAAAGCGAGGTGCCAGAATTTACCATGACCAACTACCACGACGGCCTCTACCCGGAATACGAAACCTTCAAATACCCAAAAGTGGGAGAGCAAAATGCGGTGGTTGATGTCTTTGTGCACGACTTGGAGCGGGGCGAGTCCGTTTCGATAGACTTAGGCGAGGACACCGACATTT
>CAYNIT010000058.1:0-5117 GCA_964397205.1 uncultured Phaeodactylibacter sp.
GTTCAGCGCCGGGTTGCCGTTCTCGTCTTCCAGCACGACCGTCCAGCTGTCGCCGTTGGCAAACTGCTCCCAGTCGATGGTGATGGAGCCGTCGCAGTTACAGATCACTTCGAAACCTTCGGTGACTACGCCAAAGTCGAAGGACATGTTGTCTTGCCCGTCGGGGAAGGTGCCTATGCCTCCCGGCATGTCCCCTACCCCGTCTTCGCCGGTCGGCAGCACATCCCCTTCGTTGATGGTGAACGGCGTGCCGGCCGGGTCGTTGCTGTCAAAATTCGGGTTGCTGCCCGCGCCGGTTGTCGTCGGCACATAGCCGTTGGGCAACTCGGGGATACTGACTTCATAAGTTCCCGGAATAAGGCCGCAGAAGGTGTAGATACCATTCACGCCACCCGTTTCTATTGTTGATACAGTGTAGGCCTCATTGTCCGCTTCCGTCGCCAAATCGCCGTCCGGGCCAGCCCATTCCAGCTGCATGTCGACATCGTCTAAGCAGGGGCTGGGGAAATCGTCCTGCAGGCCGTCGCGGTTGAGGTCGTCCCAGACGTAGTTGCCTACTTTGTAGAGTACGTCTTTGTGGTCTTCTACTTCACCGACAGGCAGTGCAAATGCGCCATTTTCATCGTATTTATCCGGCCCGTTTGCCTCCAGGCCGCCATTTTCACTCAGGCGGAAGCGGGCAAACACCATCCCGTCGTTGAACTGGGCATCGGCTGGCACGTCAAAGCAGAACGCCTGGCCATCAATATCGGCACTGATTGTTGCGCCGCCCAAGAAGGCCAGTTCCTCACCGGCATCCAGCGTGCCGCTGTTGTCCCAATCGATCCAAGCCTGTAGTGTAGCGGTGAAGTTGTCCGGCACACGCGCCGTCACCTCTACGCAGGCCTCGTTGCCCGGTATTAGTGGTGTGGCGAAAGTAATGCCGTCTTCGTCGCTACCGTCACCGTCGGCTTCAGCGCTAGGCTGGCCGTCTTGCTCGGTATCGGCTGTCGTCCCTAAGGTTAGCTCCGGAATAATAACGTGCACGGCGCCTCCCTCGCCCATGGTGGTGGAGAAGTCATCGCCGTTGCCGTCTTCTGGCAAGTCGCCGTAGTCCAGCATAGCGAACCCTTGGTCAAAGGTTTCGTTCACCTGATTGTCCGGGAAGGTCCCTACTATACCATCGTCGTCGTTGGCATCGTCGTCCAGCCCTTGCTCATCCGTAGGCAGTGTGGTCACATCGGCTGGCAGGTCAAAGACGTGCATGACCATGTTAAGGTTGGCCATGTCTACGCTGCCGTCGCTATCCAGTTGGTCCTGCCCGTCGCTCATTACGTCCGGGCGGGTCGGCGTCAGCATAGCCGCTGCATCTGTGGTGTAGGATAATTTGTACTCGCTGCCGCCCAACAGGCCGCAGAAGTAGTATTCGCCATCTGATAAGGTAGCATCATCCCCTGTGGTGTACGAAGCATAGGATACATCATCGCCATCGCCGGCCGTACCGTTGGGGCCCGCCCAGGTCAGGGTAACTTCCACGCCGTTCAGGCCAGGCTCGCCGGCATCCTGCAGGCCGTTGAAGTTGTAGTCTTCGAACACCAGGTTGCCCACCTTGGCTACGTTCAATTTATAGTCTTCTACTTCGCCAATGGGTAGTGCAGTGGCGCCATTTTCATCGTATTTATCCGGCCCGTTTGCCTCCAGGCCGCCATTTTCACTCAGGCGGAAGCGGGCAAACACCATCCCGTCGTTGAACTGGGCATCGGCTGGCACGTCAAAGCAGAACGCCTGGCCATCAATATCGGCACTGATTGTTGCGCCGCCCAAGAAGGCCAGTTCCTCACCGGCATCCAGCGTGCCGCTGTTGTCCCAATCGATCCAAGCCTGTAGTGTAGCGGTGAAGTTGTCCGGCACACGCGCCGTCACCTCTACGCAGGCCTCGTTGCCCGGTATTAGTGGTGTGGCGAAAGTAATGCCGTCTTCGTCGCTACCGTCACCGTCGGCTTCAGCGCTAGGCTGGCCGTCTTGCTCGGTATCGGCTGTCGTCCCTAAGGTTAGCTCCGGAATAATAACGTGCACGGCGCCTCCCTCGCCCATGGTGGTGGAGAAGTCATCGCCGTTGCCGTCTTCTGGCAAGTCGCCGTAGTCCAGCATAGCGAACCCTTGGTCAAAGGTTTCGTTCACCTGATTGTCCGGGAAGGTCCCTACTATACCATCGTCGTCGTTGGCATCGTCGTCCAGCCCTTGCTCATCCGTAGGCAGTGTGGTCACATCGGCTGGCAGGTCAAAGACGTGCATGACCATGTTAAGGTTGGCCATGTCTACGCTGCCGTCGCTATCCAGTTGGTCCTGCCCGTCGCTCATTACGTCCGGGCGGGTCGGCGTCAGCATAGCCGCTGCATCTGTGGTGTAGGATAATTTGTACTCGCTGCCGCCCAACAGGCCGCAGAAGTAGTATTCGCCATCTGATAAGGTAGCATCATCCCCTGTGGTGTACGAAGCATAGGATACATCATCGCCATCGCCGGCCGTACCGTTGGGGCCCGCCCAGGTCAGGGTAACTTCCACGCCGTTCAGGCCAGGCTCGCCGGCATCCTGCAGGCCGTTGAAGTTGTAGTCTTCGAACACCAGGTTGCCCACCTTGCCGAGCGGCAATTTATAGTCTTCGATCTCACCCAGTGGCAAGTCGTTCGCACTTTGGCTATTTGCCGTCAGGCCTCCGTTTTCACTTAGGCGGAAGCGTACAAAGGCAGCACCTTCGCGGAACGTTGCATTCGCCGGCACCTCAAAGCAGTACCGCTCCGCAGTAACGCCACCGTCAGGAATGGTGTTGCCATTGGCACTAGTAAAGCTTACTTCCTCGCCAGTATCGAAGTCACCGTCGCCGTTCCAATCTACCCACATTTGCAGGGTAGCATCGCCTCCGGTACTATTCATTGCACTTACAGTAACGCAGGCTTCATTGCCTGGCACCATCGGGCTGGTAAACGAAATACCGTCTTCATCTGCACCGGTTGCCGCACAGGAGCCTAAAGTTTGTACGCTCGTTGTGTTATCGTCACCACCGGTCATCAGTCCGGCCATTGGTTCCGGGTTTCCGTCCAGGTCCGCGTCTACACAAGTTCCCAATTTCAAGTCATCGGTAATAATGTGCTGAGGGGCATCTGGGTCGGTAGTCCCGTAGGTATCTGGCAAGTCACCGTAGTCCAGGCCGACAAGTTGCACCATATAGTCTTCTACCTCACCGCTCTGGGCTTCGCCGGTAGCGGTCATCACCTCGTTCATGTCATTAGCCAGGCGGAGACGCAGGCCTACATCCTGATTGATAACCGCGCTGGCAGGTACGTCTATGTCTATATCTACGCTGGTAGCTCCATCGGGAACCGCAACGGTAAATTTCTCTGTATTAGGATCAAAGGCCCCGTCTTTGTTAAAATCTAAGAAGGCAACCAATGTCGCATCCATCCCCGTCATGTTCATGACCGGAATATTACTCAGTGTGATTGTCCTATCTATAATGAAAAGCGGCAGGTTGTTTTCATCCAAACCGTCCTCATCGTCCGGATCCATGGTAAGTGGTGCAATTGCATTATCGTCACCACCGGTCAGCCCGGCATCGGCACTAGGCTGTCCATCGACTTCGTCATCAACGGCAGCACCGATCTTTAAAGTGACATCACCAGAAGGCCCGGTAACGATTTTATGCCGCGCACCATCATCTGCCCTAGTCGTTTTGTAGTTGGCTGGCGTCATTGGATCGGCAGGATCACCGCCCGTTCCTATACCTGTATCGTTCAGGTCGCCATAGTCAAAGCCCATGGCTGGTGTGACATAATCTTCTACCTCGCCATCTGGTGCTAAGCCCGTCGGGCTCATCGCCGCTGCCATATCCGTACTCAGACGGAAACGCACGCCTACAATCTGGTTGAGGTCCGCTGTCAGTGGCGGCGTAACACCGGTAAGGGTCACGCTAGTCGCCCCATCGGGTACATCAACGCTATACATTTCGTTGGTATCGTCAAAGTCACCATCGTTGTTCCAGTCGGCAAACATCACCAGCTTTGCCGTAGTGCCGGTCCTATTCATGACGGCTACCGGAATATCAACCGGTGTATTGGTGGTAAACATGGGTAATACCACGCCGTCTTCGTCTAATCCATCGCTAATGGCATCCGCATCCGGCTGTCCGTCGGGTTCTGCATCAACTGTTGCCCCCATTTTCAGTATAGGGTTGCCACTATCATCGGTTGCGATCTGATGTTGAGCCCCCGCACTACTCTCTACAGTTTCATAATCACCCGAGGCAAGGCCGGCACCATCGTCTGGCAGGTCGCCAAAGTCAAAGCCAATAACCGTAATTTCATAGTCTTCCACCTCACCGTCCGGGGCCGGGCCCGTCGGGCTCATCGCCATAGCTGTGGTCAAACGTAAGCGGAAGCCGAGATCGCCGTTCAACCGGCTATCAGTAGGAGGCAGTACGTTGGCTAATGTCACGTCACCGTTGGTATTATCGGGGACCGAAACAAAGAACATCTCATTGGGCTCGTCAAAGTCGCCATCGCTATTCCAATCCACATACAGCGTAAGCTTGGCATCACTGCCGGTCGTATTCATTACCGGAATATCGATATCTACCGGTCGGCCAGCAATAAAGGTTACGCTTGCGGGATCAAAACCGTCTTCGTCCGCTCCATCACCATCGGCATCGGCACTTTGCTGACCGTCTATCTCGTCATCAATAGTCGGGCCAATTTTAAGGGTGACCATATCGTTATTATCCGTCACGATTTTGTGGCTGGGTCCTGTGCTGGCAGCCTGTGTTTCGTAGTCGTCGTCGGCTGTACCCGGGCCGTTGTCCGCCAAGTCGCCAAAGTCGAAAGCCATCACTTGCACTTCGTAATCCTCCACTTCACCGTCCGGGGCAGCGCCCGTCGGGCTCATCGCCATGTCCGTAGTCAGGCGCAGGCGGAAACCAAGGTCTTTATTGAGAATGGCATCTGCTGGAGGAGTGACACTAGCTAGGGTCACATCGCCGTTCGTATTATCCGGCACATTGACCGAGAACATCTCATTGGGCTCGTCAAAGTTGCCGTCGTTGTCCCAGTCTACGTACAGCGTCAGCTTCGCTTCGCTGCCCGTCG
>CAYNIT010000058.1:5217-19575 GCA_964397205.1 uncultured Phaeodactylibacter sp.
CGTCTTCGTCCGCCCCGTCGCCGTCGGCATCCGCGCTGGGCTGGCCGTCGAGTTCGTCATCCACGCTGGCGCCGATCTTCAGGTCGATATTGCCGTCGTCATCGACACTCAGCTTGTGGACTGGGCCGCCAGAACCCTCTTGCGTCTCGTAGTCCTGAGCGCCCGTGCCCGGGCCGTTGTCCGCCAGGTCGCCGTAGTCAAAGCCCATCACTGTTACTTCGTAATCTTCTACTTCACCGTCCGGAGCAAGGCCCGTCGGGCTCATCGCCATGTCCGTGGTCAGGCGCAGGCGGAAACCAAGGTCGGTGTTCAGCGCAGCATCCGCCGGTGGTGTGACGCCAGAAAGGGTCACATTGCCGTTCGTATTATCCGGTACAGCCACTGAGAACATCTCATTGGGCTCATCGAAATTGCCGTCGTTGTCCCAGTCTACGTACAGCGTCAGCTTCGCTTCGCTGCCCGTCGTGTTCATCACCGGGATGTCGATGTCTTCGGCTTGGGTGCGCACGAACATCACACTATTCGGGTCGAAACCGTCTTCGTCCGCCCCGTCGCCGTCGGCATCCGCGCTGGGCTGGCCGTCGAGTTCCTCGTCCACACTGTCACCAATTTTCAGATCAATGTCTCCGGCTGGATTTGTGCTTAGTATGTGTACCGCACCGTTGCTGCCCGAGAGGGTTTCGTAGTCTTGCTCGTCTGTACCGGCACCGTTGTCTGCAAGGTCACCGTAATCTAAAGCGACCACCTCTACCAGATAATCTTCTACTTCGCCATCGGGTGCAACCCCCGTTTCGCTCATTACGGCCGCCATGTCTGTGCTAATCCGGAAACGAAGTCCAATAGGGGTATTGATGGGTGAGCTACCGGGAGGTGAAACATTAGGAATCGTTACAGATGTAGCATTATTTGGCACATTGACGGAGTACATTTCATTCGTACCGCTGAATGTGCCGTCGTTATCCCAATCCGCAAACAGGGTCAACTTAGCCGTTGCGCCGGTCATATTCATGACCGGAAGGGTAACATCAACGGCTTCTCCACGAACAAACAGCACATCAGTGGGATCAAAGCCATTTTCGTCCCCGCCATCCCCATCTGCCAATGGAGAAGGCTGGCCATCGTTTTCCGTATCTACACTTGCTCCCAACTTGATGACAGGGTTCTGAGGTACCATGTGTACAGCCCCCATATTGGCAGCCGTGGTCGGGTACCCGGTTCCTTCCGGCAAGTCGCCAAAATCCAAGCCTGACTCCCGGAAGTTCCGGATGCCCTCACAGGTATTGTCTACCCTATTCCCCATAGCGTCGATAAAACGGGCGCGGATGTTGTATTGCTCTCCACTGCAGCCGAGGCCGGTAAAGCTATAGTTGTAGCTGCCATCGGTTGCGATCGGATCAAAGACCTGGCTCTGGACAACACCATCCTCGGTGAAGAAAACTTCCAGACGGGAGCCCGGAGGAGGCGTACCACCGATATTGACCGTACCGCTCAGATCATATTCAATAGCCGCACCATTGTACACGCAATCGGTGGAGCTAAGGTTCGTCACGTTAAGCGTAGCCGGGGCTTTCACCATGCCGAAGGCTTCACAACTGAGGTCGACATCGTCTTTGACTACGAAGCTAAGATCCCCCTCGTCGATATCAAAGGGGCCAAATCCGCTGCTGTTGATCGGATATTCCTGGCCGTATTGGAGGTTTACCCGGATATCGATTTCTTGATCATCCGCGTTGCGCACACGCATGGTATAGGTGCCGTTATTGTCGAGGGTGCCATCAAATTCGCGATCCACGGAAATGGTCCAGGTATAGCGGTCATCGTTCACATTAGGTGTTCCGCGGTTATCACAGGCTACTTCTACGGTAGGATAGAGCACGCATTCAGTAGCAATGAGGCCTAAATCCAAAGTAGTATCCACATCTTGCCCAGCTTGGGTTAAGAGCGGCGTAGCCTCGGTCATGAACATCGTAGACTGGTCGGCATCGCTGTCCAGGGCATCATCGCTGCCGGCATTCCGCACGGTCGGCATGTTTTCCGGTGGCACTTGCCCCGGAGGAAAAGTCGTTTCGTCAAAAACGGCGTAGTACTGGCCGGCCTGCAGGTTGGGGAAGTAGTAATAGCCAGGGTTCCCGGATTGATCGTCGGCGGTGAGCTTAGTGCCAATGAACGCGTCATCGCCGCTGCCTGGATTCGTATCTTTGCCATTGACAACCCGATAAAGGCTGACTTCCACGCCGTTAATGCCTAGCTCTGGCGGTTCATTCTGCAAACCATCGCCATTATCGTCTGACCAGACGTAATTGCCGACGGCTACTGTATCTGGCTTGATCGTAATGCCCACTTTGTTGGGCTCAGCAACGAAGAAAAACTCCTGGCCTGGAGTATCGGTGCGCCGCCCTTGGTAAGCCAGGGAGTTCCAAGCAATTGCATTGACCGGCGCTTCTATCGGTGCTTGCATCCTGAAGCCGATTTCTGCCTCTTCTCCCGGGCCGATTGGATCGGGCAGGAAGAGTTTCAAAGCTTGGGTTTCCGTGATGTCTACTGGCGCAGAACTGGACCAGAAGGGGCCGGTGCAACCCGATGGCTCGTAAGGCGGGTTGAAATCCTGCCGGCAAGGGTTCGGCTCGATGGTATACTCTACCGTTGCATTAGTGGGCAGGGAAGTCAGCTCGACGAAATTCGGGCGCCACTCACTCAAACGATCAGAAGAGAAGGATACGGCCTGGTCGCCGATAAAGGGTAAAATATCGATAACGGTAATGCTGTCCACTTCTACATTCCCCACATTCTGGATGATGACTTTCCATTCAACACCGCCTCCCTGGAAAGTACGGCCAATCCCGTTGAGGTTATTCAGGTCCGGCTCTGGCCCATCGAAATTAAAAAACACGAAATCATTATCGCACGCCCCTTTCACGCCTTTGCGGGATGCGGTCTGTACCACAGCATTGACCTGAAAGTTGGTGCAGTCCTCTAGAGGCAGGTCGTTTCGGATGTTAGGAGCTTCGGCATCGACAGAGAAGCAGTTCTGCAACTGACCGGGAGGGAAACCCTGCGGGATCGCTACATCGTAGGTAATGTCATAAAACTCAGAATAGCGCTCGCCCTCCTCTGCACCGGGGAGGGAAGCCCATTCAAAAGAGAGGATGCGTGTGCCGGCATCGTAATTCATGCCGTCGTTGTCGGCGGGTGGAAGGCCGCTGCTGTAATTGATGCTGCCCGGCACGAATTCAAAGCCATTAGCCAGTTGGTCGACCAAAAGCACATTATTGACGTCAAAGGGGCCCTGATTGCGGAACCGCAGGCGGAAGGTGATGGTGTCGCGCGGGTCGCCGTCATCCCCATTTAGGGAATTTTTCACCAATCCATCCGGACCAATAGGCGGAACGGTAATGCTCGTGCCGTCGCTTGGCAAGGGGGCCTCGGGGGAGATGTCAACCCCGTCGCCATCGATCGTGAAAGTATTATTGAGGGTTTCATTTCCCGGCCCCGATGCTACTTCATCGACGACTACCGTATACTGTATGGTGTAGGTCTCGCCGCATTCTTCCCCCATCAGGGTATCAGCGCCGGGCAGGTCGATTCCTGCGAAGTCCCAGCTCAGGGTTTGCCCGGATTGGTTAAAGGAGGGTGTACCGATATCGGTGATATTAGAGCTGTAAGAGTTCGACCCTGCCTGGTAGGTAAGGCCTGCCGGGAGCTCGTCTGTGACCAAGCCGTTGACCAAGGGGTCGGCACCGCACACATTAAAAGATAGGGTGTAAGTGACTTCCTGGCCTACAAAGTATACATTGCCGCCGGTACTCTGCTTATTTGGGCTGCTCGGGCCAACCGGCGGTATCCGGGCTACGGCTGTCGCGTTATCGCAGGTCTCTGGAGACAGGGAGCTTCCGTTGTAGTATCCACTTACTTCCACCTCTGGAGCAATACAGGTGTAGGTACTATTAGGGCAGGAAACGTAAGTTGGGCTGGTTATCCGAGGATTAGCGCCGGCCACCGGATTGCCTTCCTGGTCGGTGCTGAGCACCTCATACTCGATTTCGATGCCGCCTTGCGGGCCGAAACCGGGCGGCACCGTCCCAAAATCAAAGACCAAGCTGGTCAGGTATTCACCGCTCGGCAGATTGGGGGGCGCAAAGCCCCCTGAGGTGCCATCTGTGGTAGTTATAAAGGTATCAAGAACCATCAAGCCATTCATATTGGTCGTATAAGCGACTTCGAATGGCAAGCCCGGATAAAGGTAAGCAGAGGGCAAGATTTGTGTCACTTCTATTTGGGGAGGTATGCTGACGGTAGCTGTGAAACTGTCAATGGCTACGTTTCCTGTTACGTCCGCACCTGCTGAATATACGCCCTCGCTACCGATTTCATATTCGCTAAAACCAATATCGCAAGCAATCAAGGGATTAGGAGAAGGCAACATGCCGCTGAATTCATCGACATCACTTACCGGCTCTGGGCAGTTCATCAGCAAAGTACCATTCAGTTCGGCATCTATGGAAAAATCATCGTCAAACTCGAATGGAGGGCTCGGAAACTCAAGTACCAGGGGAAAGGTCGTTGCTCCAGTGACATTCGAAAGGTTCCAGGTTAGGGTATTGCCGGACTGAGAGCAGCCGGAACAATTGACAACATTGGTATTGGCTGGGATATCCGCGCTTACCGTTCCGGAGCTGATGCCCACATAGCCGTTGGCTGCGGCAGGCGCTACTTCTATATTGAAAAGGGAACTTGCGCCAGGCACTCCTAGGGCGACGGAATTTACGGATACTTCCCAATCGGTATTGGGGGCGTTGGCGGTTACATCTACGCTGGAAGTAACCGGGCTATTATCGGCATTGTCTGCGCTAAAGGTCACCGTATTAGAAATGACGGTACCGTCGCATAGGCTTCCCGGCGAAATCACCACTCCCAGCGACAAAATACCCGTCGAACCAGCATCTAAGGGGTCTACCATAAATATTTGCAGGGTTGGCACGCCCGCAACGGTCTCTATTCTTGTGCTGTCCACATCTGTAGTACCCACAAAAGAAAGCGCTGTAATGCCGGAGGGCAACGGAAGTTCTATCATTGCCCCGTTGGCTTCCTCGGTAAGGCTTTGGGTAGCGTAGGAAATGGTATAGTTATAATTGACACCCGTTAAAGGGTTGGGATCGCTCACGCTGAGGCCGATATCTAAAATTAGATTGCCATTATTGACCGCAGCAGCGGTATTAGAAACCGAAGTGGTTGGCACAGGTTCATCAATGCCATTCCATAGGTCGTTTTCCGGAAAGGTAGGGTTAGAGCCCATTGCCAGCAGCAGGCCGATCAGAAGGGTGCAACACGCGAAGACAGTTATGACTTGTTTCATTACATCATTAGTTTTAGTGCATACGTTGAATGTTCCTCAGCGGTCATTTCCGCAGGAATAGAAAAGACGAAGCCTACAAGCATTGGCTATACAGGTAAAAGCCATGTAAGGTACTTGTGGGGCACCGCCTCAAGATGAGTGCCTAATGTGATGGGAGTACAAGCGTGCTTCAGGCTCTAAATCCTTGATACTTAAAGTTTTTTTCAACTACTCCTTCGCTGCCTGCTTGGAGCAAACATGGGTATTCCATTGCATAGCGATGCTGTGCTCGGGAACGCGATGCTGTTGCTAGAACAGGCGCTCTGTCCGGCTTGGCTACAAAAAGGTATCAGACAATTTAGCCCCCGTATTGTGGAGTAGTCAAGGTCAAAAGCGGTGTACTTTAGAGCCTTGGAACCTGAAGCATTTAATAATCGGTTTCAGGGAGGAAATTTTATGGGGAAGGATTAATGGGTAATGCTTCAGGGACAAATGTAAAGACCTAGCAGGAAATATTCAAACCGCCGGACAAATTATATAAATTTTAATTTGGCAAGTGCCAACTCAGCGCTTCTCGGTTTAGGGTTTAAAAATATAGCGGCTACGGCAGAAGGGTATTCTCGGCTGGGTTGTCGCGCTTCTTTATGCCGTTTCCTTATTTTGCAGCTGCATCTGAACTTACAAGATTCAATTGCCGCTTTCTTAAACAGCAGGAAGTGCTAAACCGAGAATGGCAGGTGCCAACTGAAGAGCGCTAACAGAAAATGCCCTGAGGGCCCAAGTGCCCAATCTTCCCAGAGCATGAGGGAAGCTTCCGCTAAACAAAACAGCCCCTTCCGCAGGAGCAGGAAGGGGCTGTTGAGCATCTGTATCAGTAGCGAGGAACTCAGTCCTCCTCTACTTCTTCTAATTGTTTGCGGCGCGCTTCGTGTTCCTCATGGGCCTCCATAGTAGTAACGAAGAGGTTGTTGTACTGGCGCATGCCCGTACCCGCCGGGATTTGCTTACCGACAATAACGTTCTCTTTCAGGCCGTGGAGGTGGTCCATCTTAGCGCCGATAGCTGCCGTGCTGAGCACCTTGGTCGTTTCCTGGAACGAAGCTGCTGAAATCCAGCTCTCTGTTCCCAGGGAAGACTTGGTGATACCTTGCAACAGTGGACTGGAAGTAGCCGATACGGCATCCCGGTACTGCACCAATTCTTTGTCTTCGCGGCGCAGCAGCGAATTCTCCTCCCGGAGCTGCCGCAGGGTTACGAGTTGCCCCTGTCGTAAATTGATGGAGTCTCCTTCCTCGGTTACGACTTTCTTGTCGAAGATCCAGTCGTTCTGCTCCAAGAACTCGTACTTTTCTACGGCTTCGCCTTCCAAGAAGCTGGTATCGCCGGGATCTTCGATCTGCACACGGCGCATCATTTGGCGGACGATCACCTCGATGTGCTTGTTGTTGATCGTGATGCCCTGGGCGCGGTATACTTCCTGCACACCATTAACCAGGTAAGCCTGTACGGCGAAAGGACCTTTGATATTGAGAATGTCCCGCGGGGCGGTAGCACCATCCGACAGCGGTGTGCCCGCCCGGACGAAGTCGCCTTCTTGTACGAGAATGTGCTTGGACAAACCGATCAGGTATTTGCGCTTCTGGCCGTCTTTGGCTTCCACCATGACCTCTCGGTTGCCCCGCTTGATCTTGCCGAAGGAGACTACACCGTCTATTTCGGATACAATAGCTGGGTTGGAGGGGTTGCGTGCTTCGAAGAGCTCGGTAACCCGCGGCAGACCGCCGGTAATGTCGGCGATTTTGCCCAGCTTACGGGGTATCTTAGCGATTTTTTGGCCAGCACGGACGCTTTCGCCCTCGTCAATAGACAGGTAAGAGCCTACCGGCAAGTTATAGCTGCGCAGCTCTTCTCCGTCGGTGCTGACGATTTTCACTGTTGGGATCTTGCGCTTGTTTTTGCTCTCCACAATGACTTTCTCCTCGTAGCCGGTCTGATCATCCCGCTCAACGCGGAAGGTAGTGCCTTCTTCGATGGACTCAAATTTTGCCACACCGCTGAATTCGGAAATGATCACGGCGTTGAAGGGGTCCCAGTTAGCAATTTGATCGCCTTTCTTAACGGCCTGCTTCTCCTTTACGTGCAAAGTGGCACCGTAGGGGACGTAGTGGGAAGCGTACTGCTTTCCGGTCTTTTTATCGACAATTCGCACCTCTCCGGTACGAGACAGGACGACGGTTTGCTTCTCGCCCGCGTCATCTGTCATTTCAGTTGTGCGGATGCTGTCGAATTCAATTTTGCCCTCGAAGCGGGAGACCACTTCCGACTCTGATTTGGAGACAGAAGCGATACCCCCCACGTGGAAGGTACGCAGGGTAAGCTGTGTACCCGGCTCACCGATGGACTGTGCAGCGATGATGCCTACGGAGTCCCCGGATTCGGCTATGCGGCCAGTTGCCAGGTTTTTGCCGTAGCACTTGGCGCAGACTCCCCGTTTGGTTTCGCAGGTCAAAACAGAACGGATGGTGACGTATTCAACGCCTTGTTTTTCGATGTACCTCGCTTTCTGCGGAGTGATGAATTCACCGGCTTTGAGGATAATATCCTCCGTTTCGGGATGCAAAATATCGTGCAGGGTGTAGCGTCCGGCAATCCGGGACTCGAGGTCCTCGATCACCTTATCGCCGTCCCGCAGTGCGGTAGTTTCCACGCCCCGCAGGGTGTTGCAGTCTTCTTCCATGATGACTACATCCTGTGCTACATCAACTAGGCGGCGGGTCAGGTAACCGGCATCGGCGGTCTTAAGGGCGGTATCGGCCAATCCTTTACGAGCGCCGTGAGTGGAGATGAAGTACTCCAGCACGGAGAGACCATCTACAAAGTTGGACAAGATGGGGTTTTCGATTACCGCTCCTCCGGTGTCTCCAGATTTCCGCGGCTTGGCCATCAGGCCACGCAAGCCACAGAGCTGCTTAATTTGCTGCTTCGACCCGCGGGCACCGGAGTCCAGCATCATGTATACGGAGTTAAATCCTTGCTTATGGGCTGCCAGCTCCTTCATCAGCACATCGGTGATGCGGTTGTCGGCGTAAGTCCACTTATCGATAATCTGATTGTAGCGTTCGTTGTTGGTGATCAGCCCCATGTTGTAGTTGTCCCAAACCTCGTCTACCTCAGCCTGTGCTTCCTCCAGTGTGTTGACCTTAATAGTAGGCTCAATCAGGTCTCCCAAATTGAAAGACAAGCCGCCTTTGAAGGACCACAGGAAGCCCATTTCCTTGATCTCATCCAGGAAGTCGGCTGTTACATTGAAGTTGGTGCGCTCGATCACATCAGCGATAACGCGCTTCAGGTTCTTTTTGGCCAGCAGTACATTAGCGTAGGGTACTCCCTCTGGTAAAGTCTGATTGAAGAGCACCCGGCCGGTAGTCGTCTCTACCAACTTATTGACCATTTCTCCCGTCTCTTCGTCCTCTACTTTTACCCGTACTTTAATGCCTGCGTGCAGGTCCAGTTGTCCCTCATTGTAAGCGATCATGACCTCCTCCTGGGAGTAGAAGCGGCGGCCTTCGCCCTTGACGGGATGCTCTTCGGTTGACTTGCGCTCCTTGGTGATGTAGTACAGCCCCAATACCATGTCCTGAGACGGCAGCGTAATGGGCGAACCGTTCTGAGGGTTAAGCATATTGTGAGCGGAGAGCATCAGCACCTGGGCCTCAAGAATAGCGGCGTGGCTCAAAGGCACGTGAACCGCCATTTGGTCGCCGTCGAAGTCAGCATTAAAGGCACCGCAAACCAAGGGGTGCAGTTGAATAGCTTTGCCTTCGATCAATTTTGGCTGAAAAGCCTGAATAGACAAACGGTGGAGGGTTGGGGCCCGGTTGAGCATAACCGGGTGGCCCTTGAGTATATTTTCGAGAATTTCCCAGATTACCGGGTCTTTCCGGTCTACTAGTTTTTTAGCTGACTTTACGGTCTTGACGATTCCACGCTCGATCAGCTTTCGGATAACAAAGGGCTTGAACAGCTCGGCTGCCATAGCCTTGGGTATACCGCACTCGTGCAGCTTCAGCGTTGGCCCCACTACGATAACCGAACGGCCAGAGTAGTCCACCCGCTTACCGAGCAAGTTCTGACGGAAACGCCCCTGCTTACCCTTGAGTATATCGCTGAGGGACTTCAGCGCCCGTCCGCCTTCTGCCTTGACGGCATTGGACTTACGAGAGTTGTCGAACAGCGAATCAACGGCTTCCTGCAGCATTCGCTTTTCGTTGCGCAAAATCACTTCCGGTGCTTTGATCTCTAGAAGGCGCTTGAGGCGGTTATTACGTATGATGACCCGACGGTACAGGTCGTTAAGGTCAGAACTGGCAAAGCGGCCACCGTCGAGCGGTACCAGCGGGCGCAATTCCGGCGGCACTACCGGCAGGTACTGTATGATCGTCCACTCTGGCCGGTTTTCTATGCGAGTCAGGCCATCGCGGAAAGCTTCTACCACGCGCAGGCGCTTCAATGCCTCGGATTTACGCTGCTGAGAGGTTTCGTTGGCAGCTTGGTGGCGCAATGCAAAGGAGAGTTGATCCAAATCGAGGCGGAACAGCAAATCCCGTATAGCCTCGGCGCCCATTTTGGCGATGAACTTATTGGGATCCTCTTCATCCAGCATTTGATTGTCGGCGGGGAGAGTATCCAGGATCTCCAGGTACTCTTCTTCGGTGAGCAGGTCCATTTTAGCTACCCCCTCTTCTCCTTTCACTCCTGGCTGTATGACGACGTAGCGTTCGTAGTAAATGATGGACTCCAGTTTCTTGGAAGACAAGCCCAACAGATAACCGATCTTGTTGGGCAATGACTTGAAGAACCAGATGTGCACTACGGGGACCACCAGCTTGATGTGCCCCATGCGCTCCCGGCGTACCTTTTTCTCCGTCACCTCCACTCCGCAACGGTCGCAAACGATACCTTTGTAACGGATACGCTTGTATTTGCCGCAGTAGCACTCATAGTCTTTGACAGGCCCGAAGATGCGCTCGCAGAACAATCCATCCCGTTCCGGCTTGTAGGAACGGTAGTTGATGGTTTCTGGCTTGAGCACTTCCCCGTAGGACCGCTCCAGGATTTCATCCGGAGAAGACAGACTGATGGTGATGCTGTCGAAGTTTTGGGTCTGGGCAGAATTCTGTTTCTTAAAGGACATATATGTATCGTTGGTATGGGGCGGCGGCGGTGCCGCCCCAGTGAAACAATTCGATTTTAGTCAAACTTGACATCCAGTGCCAAGCCGCGCAGCTCATGGACGAGTACGTTGAAGGACTCCGGGATGCCCGGGTTGGGCAGCGGGTCTCCCTTAACGATAGACTCGTAGGCTTTGGCTCGCCCGTTGATGTCATCCGACTTGATGGTAAGCAGCTCCTGTAGGATGTTGGAGGCGCCAAAGGCTTCCAATGCCCATACTTCCATCTCGCCGAAACGCTGCCCGCCAAACTGTGCTTTACCGCCCAGCGGCTGCTGCGTAATGAGCGAGTAGGGCCCAATGGAGCGAGCGTGCATCTTGTCGTCTACCATGTGCGAGAGCTTAATTATGTAGATGATGCCTACCGTAGCTTGTTGGTGGAAGCGGTCGCCGGTCTCGCCGTCGAACAGATAGGTCTGGCCGAGGCTTGGCAACTTGGCTTGCTTGATGTAGTCATCGATCTCATCTTTGCTGGCACCGTCAAAGATGGGGGTACCAAACTTCATGTCGAGCTTTTCGCCCGCCCAGCCCAGTACGGTTTCGAAAATTTGCCCCAGGTTCATACGAGAAGGTACGCCCAGCGGGTTGAGCACGATGTCAACCGGGGTGCCATCCTCGAGGAAGGGCATGTCTTCGATACGCACAATTCTGGATACGATGCCTTTATTGCCGTGGCGACCAGCCAGCTTGTCGCCTACGAGCAGCTTGCGCTTTTTCGCCATGTAGACTTTAGCCAGTTTCAGCACGCCGGCGGGCAGTTCGTCACCGATGCTGATGTTGAACTTCTCGCGCTTGTAGCGGCCTACTTCTTCGTTGTACTTGATGCTGTAGTTGTGCAGCAGCTTGGCTATCAGCTGATTGGTATCCTCATCATCTGTCCAGCCGGAGTAGTCTACGCTTGTGTAGTCTACTTCCCGTAGCTGGGACTGGGAGAATTTGGTGCCCTTCGATATCAACGGCTCGTTGTAGATGCTTTTGACCCCCTGGGACACCTTGCCTTTGACCAACACCAAGAGCTTATCGATTAGGATGGTCTTCAGCTCGTTCACCGCGATCTTGTGCTGATCCTCCAGCTTAGTCAGCAGCTCCTTCTCTTGAGCTTTCTGGACTTTGTCCTTCTTCGCCCGGGCAAACAACTGCTTGTCGATGACAATGCCTTTGGTAGAGGGCGGCGCTTTCAGGGAAGCATCCTTGACGTCTCCTGCTTTATCGCCGAAAATGGCCCGCAGCAGCTTCTCTTCCGGAGTTGGGTCAGATTCCCCTTTCGGCGTAATCTTACCGATCAGGATATCGCCCTCGCGCACCCAAGCGCCTACCCGGATGATGCCGTTCTCGTCCAGGTCTTTGGTAGCTTCTTCGCTGACGTTGGGGATATCATTGGTCAGCTCCTCTTCGCCCAGTTTGGTGTCGCGGACATCCAGCTCGAAGTGCTCGATGTGGATAGAAGTGAAAATATCCTCCTGAACCACCCGCTCCGATAGTACGATCGCATCCTCGAAGTTGTATCCTTTCCAGGGCATGAAGGCCACTTTCAGGTTTTGGCCCAGTGCTAGCTCGCCTTGTTCTGTGGCATAGCCGTCACAGAGGATTTGCCCTTTGATCACCCGCTGCCCCCGCTTAACGATGGGCTTCAGGTTGATGCTCGTGCCTTGGTTGGTCCGGCGGAATTTGATCAGCTTGTAGACTTTGCGGTTATCCTCGAAGGAAACCAGCTGCTCTTCCTCGGTACGGTCGTAGCGGATGATGATTTCGTTGGCATCCACGTATTCCACCACGCCATCGCCCTCGGCGTTAATCAGCATGCGGGAGTCCCGGGCTACTTTGCCTTCCAGGCCGGTACCTACGACCGGGGAATGGGGGCGAAGCAGGGGAACCGCCTGACGCTGCATGTTGGAGCCCATCAGGGCGCGGTTGGCATCGTCGTTCTCCAGGAAGGGGATCATAGAAGCGGAAACCCCGACAATCTGGTTGGGAGCAACGTCCATGTATTCGATTTCCTCCGGTGTCAAAACCGGGAAGTCGCCGTGCTCGCGGCACTTGATCCGCTCGGATTCGAAAGCTCCTTTTTCGGAAATTGGAGCGTTGGCCTGAGCGATGCGCTTGAAGTCTTCCCCCTCCGCCGAGAGGTACATCGGTTCCGTTTTGGTTTCCACTTTTCCGGAAGACACCTTGCGGTAAGGCGTCTCGAGGAAGCCCATTTTGTTGACCTTGGCATGTACGCAAAGGGTGGAAATGAGGCCAATGTTTGGCCCTTCCGGCGTTTCGATGGTACACAAGCGCCCGTAGTGGGTGTAGTGCACGTCGCGGACCTCAAAGCCCGCCCGCTCTCTGGAGAGCCCTCCCGGGCCGAGGGCGGAGATGCGCCGCTTGTGGGTTATTTCCGAAAGCGGGTTGGTCTGATCAAGGAATTGCGACAGCTGGCTGGTGCCAAAGAAAGAGTTGATAACCGAAGACAGAGTACGCGCATTGATCAGGTCAATGGGCGTGAATACTTCGTTATCCCGCACGTTCATGCGCTCGCGTATGGTACGAGCCATGCGAGCCAGGCCTACGCCAAATTGAGCATAAAGCTGCTCGCCTACCGTGCGTACCCGCCGGTTGCTGAGGTGGTCAATATCGTCAATTTCGGCCTTCTGGTTGATCAGGCTAACCAGGTACTGTACGATGGAGATGATGTCCTCCTTCGTCAATACCAATACCTCCTTGCTGATTTCCAGCCCCAGCTTGCGGTTAATTTTGTAACGGCCGACTTCCCCGAGGTTGTAGCGCTTGTCGGAGAAGAAAAGCTTATCGATAATGCCGCGCGCCGTCTCATCATCGGGTGGGTCAGTCCCCCGCAGTTGCCGGTAAATGTACTGCACCGCTTCTATTTCCGAGCTGGAAGGATCCTTCTGTAGGGTATTGTATATAATGGAGTAGTCTTGATCGATATCATCCTTCTGTAGGATGACCGTTTCGGTATCCGCCTCGAGGATGGACTCGATATTATCTTCGTCCAGCACTACGTCCCGCTCCAGGATGATCTCGTTTCGCTCGATGGTGACGACCTCGCCGGTATCTTCGTCTACGAAGTCTTCTGTCCAGCTGCGCAGCACCCGGGCAGCTAGCTTGCGGCCGATTGCTTTCTCAAGCGAATCGCGGTTGGCGGTCACTTCGTCAGCCAAGTCAAAGATATCGAGTATGGCTTTGTCCGTGTCGAAACCGATGGCGCGCATGAGCGTGGTAACCGGGAACTTCTTTTTACGGTCGATATAGGCGTACATGACCGTATTGATGTCCGTGGCGAACTCCATCCAGGCTCCTTTAAATGGGATGACCCGAGCGGAGTAAATTTTCGTACCGTTGGGGTGGAAGCTCTGCCCGAAGAAAACGCCGGGTGAGCGGTGCAACTGAGAGACGATGACGCGCTCAGCGCCATTGATCACAAAGGTTCCCTTGGGTGTCATGTAGGGGATATTCCCCAGGAAGACATCCTGAACGATGGTCTGGAAATCGACGTGTTCCTCATCATTACAAGACAGACGCAGCTTAGCCTTCAGCGGTACGCTGTAGGTAAGCCCCCGCTGCATGCACTCATCGATGGTGTAGCGCGGAGGGTCGACGAAATAATCCAAAAACTCCAGGACAAAAATATTCCTGGCATCGGTTATCGGAAAATTCTCTTGAAATACTTTGTATAGTCCCTCATTCATCCGATTTTCCGGTGTAGTTTCCAGCTGGAAGAACTCTTGGAAGGACTTAAGCTGTATTTCAAGAAGATCAGGGTATGGTGAGGGAAGCTTGATTTTACCGAAGT